>JACRLV010000214.1:0-31102 GCA_016235145.1 Planctomycetota bacterium | reverse complement strand
GGTTGCGTGAGTAGGGTTGGAATTCAAGTGCAGGGACGATCGACAAACACACCGATCCCCCAGTGGACGCCCTGCGGCCGCCGCGAAGTTCGAGCGCAGCCGGACGCGCCCTCGAACGCGACGATTCGCAGCTTCGCGACGGGAAGTTGTGCGGTCAACACTCCGACTGGGCGCGGCCGATGCCGTTTCGTCTCTCTTGTGTGAGCAGCGGCGCCCGTCTTTCGCGCGTTCAGTTCCGGCGCCGGCGCACGCGGCCTTTCATTCCGACAAGTCCAAGAAACACGAGCGGCACGGAGACCAGGCAGCCTGGACCGCAACCGACGGGCAGGCCGAAGAATCGCAATGCGCCGCTATTCATGCGGTACAGCGGCGGGCAATCCTCTTCCGACTGCTGGTCTGCCGGAGGACGCGAGGTGTCGTCCGTCGGTGCGAGCACGAGGACGGAAAACGTACAACTCACATTGCCGCCGCCATCGTCGCGGGCCGTGACGGCGACGGTAGTCGTGCCGATCGGAAAGTTCGCTCCGGACGGCGGAATTGCGGCGACGCTAACGGTTCCATAGCCGTTCCGCGCGATGGGCAGGGTGAAGCGAACGATCGCACCGCTCGCGTCCGTTGCGGCCACGGTGACGTCGCCCGGGCAGGGGTCGAGCGTCAGCAGCGAATCGCACGCGTCGCCGAGACCGTCGTGATCGCCGTCGCGCTGATCGGCGTTCGCCTTCGACGGGCAGTTGTCAATGCAGTCCGGCACGCCGTCGTTGTCGGCGTCGAAGTCGAATTCCGGCTGGCAGAAGTCCGCCATCCCGTCGTTGTTGCAGTCGGAATAGTCCGGCCGGCAGCGGTCCGGTCGCCCGTCATGGTCGCAGTCGATCGCGGGGTTCTCGCCCGCTTCACAGGCATCCGAGCGGCCATTTCCGTCGCAATCGCCGAACAACTCGCTTTCGTACGCGCCGAGGTCCACCCGGCAGTTCTGGATTCGCGGCCGTCCGGCCGCGTCGGTCGGCAGCAAGCTGACCAGGTCGTTGTTGCCGGCATCCAGACAGGGCGAACCGGGCAGCAGTTGATGTGCGGCGTCGATCAACGGCTCAACGTTGGTGTTGCCGTCTCCGGCAGCCCCGCCGCGCACGTTACACGACTGAATCGCCAGTGTGCCGGCGCCGTTCAGTTCACTCGCTGCATTGTTCCACAGGATCGAATTTTGAGCCCCAAAGAACGAACCTGCCGCCGTATCGACAGTCGCCGCCGCGTTGTCCGCTACCGTGCAGTTCAGCAGCGTCACCGAGGCGCCCATGGAGACTTCACACACGGACGGGCTGCCCGAGCTGCCTGTAATCACCGTGTTGATGACGAAAACGCTCGCGTCGGCGGCGGCCAGCGCTGCTCCGTGCGCGGCGGTATTGCCTTCAAACGTGGTGGATTGAATTGTCAGCACCGACGATTCGACGAGGGCGATCGCGCCGCCCCATTCGGCGGCGTGGTTGCCCTCGAAACGGCAGTGCCGCACGATGGCCGAGCCGCCGCTCATTCGAATTCCGCCGCCGGTGCGGAGTGCAGGATCGAATAGCGCGTCGGCTTGCCCGCCGCGGATCGTGAAGCCGTCGATCAGCGGGGAGCCGGTGACACGATCGATGATGATCACGTGCCAGGCGTTGTCCGCGCGGCTCGCGGCATCGGTGCCGTCGTTGCCGAGAACGTCGCCGGACAGAATCGTCGCGTTCGCGGCCGGATCGCGCAGCGACGCGTTGTCTTCATCGCCGCGAAATCCGCCCAGCAGCAGCACGTTCCCCGGAATTCGGAAACCGTCGGATCGCCCCTCTCCGGCGGCGGGCGCGTATCGCCCGGCCGCGACCCAGACTTGGAACACGCGCAGCGGTTGCGCGCGTGCGATGCACAGGGCGTTTTCCAGGTCAGGGTACGCCTGGGGCCAGGAATCGCCGAATCCGCCAGCCGGCGCGCGCGAATCGACGTACAGCACGCCCTGCGGTCCTTCGCATTCGTCCAACCAGTTGTTGCGATTGCAGTCGAGTCCGCCCTCGGACCGATCGATCTCGCAACCGTCGAGGCGGCCGTTGGCGTTGCAGTCCGCGCAGAACGGATCCCCCGGACAGTCGCGAATATCGCACTCATCCGGAATCTCGTTGTAGTCGCAGTCAAAGGACTCGCCGCTTGAGATCTGGAAATAATCGCCGACGTTGTCGCCCTGACAATCGAAGGTCTCGAAGCAGCCGAGATTGGGTCCCTCGCCGATGATCCGCGGCGTCAGATCGAGATCGAGCGGAAGCGGTTCGGCGACGTCGCCGTCAAGGTCGAGATCGGCCCAGTCCGGCGGGAGCCAGGCAGGGTCGGAGAGGTCCACGCACGGCGAGCGTTTCACGAGCCGGAAGCTGTCGTTGAGAGGATTTGCGAACATGGGGTCGGCAACGATGATGTTCTGACCGACGAAGCCGCCCTCGACGTCGGAATTGGTGACGAGGATCACGTCGTTGGGGTCGGTGGATGCGATCGACGGCTCGTACTCAGCGTGGTTTCCCCACAGGACGGAGTTGTGTACCTGGAGCATTCCGGCGACCGCGATAGCGCCGCCGAGACCAGTGGGTGCGGGCGGTCCGTTCTCCGAGAACGTGCAGTTCACGACGCGCGTGCCGATTTCGTAGTCGCTCGCGAAGTACGCCGCATGACCCACGCCATCGATGCCTGCAAAATTGGCGGCGAACAGGCAGTTCACAAACTGCGCGCCGCCCCAGCCGCCCAGCGCCGCGCCGCCCACGCCCCAATAGCCGTTGTCGCCGGCGGAATTGTAGGTGAATCGGCAATTCACGAAACGGGCGTTGTACGCGCCGACCTTGACCGCGCCGCCGCCGGAGGTCGCGTGGTTTGCCACAAACCAGCAGTTGGCGATGATCGCGTCAACGTCGAAGATCGCCATTCCGGCGCCGTAATCAAGACCGGACTTCCCATCACCGTCGGCATATCCGCCGGTGACGATGAATCCATCAAACACGAGTCCGTTCCGGGCGCCGTTGTAGCTATCGATCGTGACGACGCGATAGCTTTGCGTCTCTCCCGCGAGTACCGTGAGATTCTCGAGCGTTGTTCGCTGTGTCCGATCGACCTCGATGCCCAGGAATCCGCCGTAGACCCGCGGCGCTTCGCGCACCGTGAACGTGTTCGCGCGGCCGTTGGGCGTGCCGTACACGTCGCGTGTGGGATAATAAGGGCCGCCCGCGACCCAGATTTCCTCTCCGGCGCCGGCTGCGTCCAACGCGTCCTGTAGGTCGGTGAACGCGTTCGCCCAACTGGAGCCGTCATCGGCTCCGTCCGCGCGCGAGTCGACGAAATAGACGCCCGCTGCTTGTGCCGAAAGCGCGGTTGCCGCCCAAAGCCCAATCGAAAAGACGGCTGACCATCGCATTGCCGCGACTCCTCAGTCAATCAACCACTCGAAACGCTAGTTCGCCGAACAGCTTACTATAACGCCAGTTACGAGAAAAATCTGCGCTGACTGCGCAAAAGTCCCCACTGGCACTGGCCGGGCTCCCTGAAGCTCACGCCCCAGGCGGCACAGTACGCGCCATCACGCCCGGAGCGAGTCGGCGTGCGCTACACAAGCACGCCGTCGCCTTGAGCTCCGAGCTCGCTCGGCGAACGCAACTACGAAGGGCAGGACGAGCCCCCACCCCATTCTAGCTCCGGGTCCGGGACTTCAACCGAGTTTGATTTCCGGCAGTCTGGAAAGAACGAAATGCCGATTGGTTTCGAGCAGATTGGGCAGGTTGAGAAGCTCGTCGGTCGTGCACCAACGGATCTCAGCCACTTCGGCAGGATTTGGCGTCAATTCGCCCTCAGGCAGCTCCGCCACCCACCAAAAGAGTCGCAGGCGTCCATTAGCGGACTCAAAACGCCAAACGCATTGGACTGGCAACACCGTCCCACCGACTTCCTCGCGGAATTCTCGGACCAAAGCCTGTTCCTGCGTTTCGCCAGGCTCGATCGCTCCGCCGACAAAACACCAAGCCCCGCCGGCGAGAATTCCGGCCGCGCGCTGGATGACCAGAAATCGACCCTGACGAAAGACAACCGCAACGACGCCTTCTTTTGGATTGGATGACATGTGCCGGCAACAGAATATCGCGATCGGGCGGGTCTGTCCCCTTCGAAGCCACAGGCGAGATTGTCACGGGTAAGGGGAGCATCGCCGTCTCGGCGGTGCGAAAATCACAGCCATGCTCTTGTCGAACCAAGTTCGCACCGGCTGAAAGCCGATGCTACCCACAAACTCCACGACGACCCGCCGTCACTCCATCAGCCAGCTCATGATCCGTTGCCGGTTGTTCAGCAGCCAACGCACCTTGCGGCGCAACATCTGAAGCACGCCAAAGCCCGGCATGTGGCCGAACGATCCGGTCGCGGCGATCGGAAAGACGCACTCGGCGACCATCGACTCGATCATCAGCTCTGGCATGGCCTGGCGTTGCTGACGCGGCAGTTCGCCGCGCGCGAGATAGCCGGCGAAAAAACGCCGCATGCGGGTCAGGTCGAAGAATTCCGGCCACTCGGATGGGTCGCCTTCGCTGCGCAGGATCGAGAATTGCAGCAGTCCGTTGGCGACGTCCGTGACGCGCGGGTTCATGCGTGCGGAGTCGAAGTCCAGCACGACCGCGACCTTGCCGCCGGCAAAGAGCATGTTTCCCGGATGCCAGTCGCCGTGCGTGATCCACTCGGGCCATTGCGAAAAGCCCAGTCGATTCACCGCGGCGGTCGCCTCTTCGTATCGCTCGTACAGCTCCTGCGTGATTCCGAGCAGCTCGGCTTCGTGGCCGGCGACGGAATCATGGCTGGCGGTCGTCGTGGGGATCGAGTTGAGGCCCGATTTCACCGAGTCGGCGGCGTGAAAGCTCCGCGCGGTCGGGAACCAGGCGGACTCGAACTCGCCCACGATGCGGTGAAAGCGGGCGAGCGTCTTGCCGGCGTGCTCCGTTTCTTCGAGCGAGCCGTTGTAACGGTCGCCTTTGACGTACTCGAACAACTCGTAAACGTGATCCTGTCGAACGAGCATCGATTCCTGCGTGTCGCGCGTCGTGACCAGGGCCGGCACAGGAAAGCGGCGCTGCCGCAGGTGCTGAAGCAACTGATGTGCGAAAAGCACGCGTTCCGGCAGGTCGCGCCCCTGGGCGCGGCGCTTGAGCAGAAACCGTCCGCTGGGAGTGTGCAGCAGCAGCTTCGGCGAACGACGCGAGCCGCGTGCATACTCCTTGGCGCTTTCGATTACGCCCAGGTCGTAGTGGCTGAGCACCACCGCGAGTTCGCTGGGCGAGAATCGTTCACGTTCGGGGATCACGGTCGGATGTTTCGTCCTTCTGCTTCGAGCTGCTACGCACCGCGCGCCGGGGCGATTCCTTCGTAGCGTCGGACCTCCGAGTCCGACGAACTCAATTTTGGCTGATCCGTCCAAGCGGTGGGGTGGGCTCAGCCCACCCAACCTACGGCGCGCCGAATCGTCCATCGCCTGGTGGGCCGAGCCCACCCAACGACTCCATCACGCCTGATTTTTCGGGTTGTACGGCCGTCCCGGCCGTCAAACGGGCGGGACGCCCGTACCACCCACCCGACATTTCAACTGTGCCGGGCCGCTAACCGTCAGTGTGCAGTGGCGCGATCCAGATGTTCCGGTAGCGAATATTGTTCCCATGATCCTGGAGCAACAGCGGCCCGTCGCCGGGCAGCTCCGGCTGGCCGCCGCCGGTTTTGTCCGGTATTTCCACGTTCTCGTGGATTCGCGTGCCGTTCTGGTAGACCGTGATCTTGGCCTTGGCGAGCTTGTCGCCGGACGGCAGCCACTTCGCTGCGTAGAACCAAATGTCATACGTTTGCCACTGGCCTGCGGGTAGAGCCACGTTGTAGTCCGGGGCCTTGACCTTGTAGATCGCACCGCAGTTGTCGAGCGACGGCTCCTGGCCCGCCGAGTTCAGCACCTGCACCTCGTATCGCCGCTGAATGTAGATGCCGCTGTTGCCGTTCGCCTGCCCTTCCTTGCCATTGTCATCGACGCAGAATTCGAGGTGAAGGCGGACGCTGCCGAACAACTTCTTCGTCATGATGTCGCCGGCGCCGGGGCGAACCTCCAGCGCGCCGTCCACCACGGTCCAGTCCGCCGGTTGGCCGGGCTTGGCCGCGGATTCCCACGCCGCCTGGCTCGCGTCGCGTCCGAGCAGCACGGTGGCGCCCATCGGCATGGCGTTCAGCGGATCGCCGCGTTCCTGAATGCGAAGATCCCGCCAGCGCACCTCCAGAGGCTCCTTAGAATCCGTGCCGTGAACCTGCAATCCGATGAACCCGCGGCGGGTCAGTCCGTCGGTCACGTTCGCCGCCGCGACGCCGTTGATCCACGTGCGGATCGTGTCGCCCATCGCTTCGACCCGCACGCGGTTCCACTCATTCTGCCGAAAGGCCTTGCGGGCGGCTTCATTGTCCTTGAGGTCCGCCAGCCAGCCCCTGCGGCTTTCGTCGTAGATTCCCGCCGAAAAGGCCCGTTCGGACGGGTCGATCTCGACCTGGTACCCATGCACGACGCCGTTGCGGTATCCGGGAAAGCTGCCGCTGCGAATCTGCACGCCCGAGTTCAGCTTTGGATCGGCCTTGAACTCGTACTCCAGAATGAAATCCGCGTATTCGCGCGGCGAACAGAGAAACGTATTCGGGGTGTCGGGGTGCGTGACGCCCACGATGCACCCGTCCTCGACGCGATACTCCGCCGCGCCGCCGCGTTTCACCCAGCCGTCGATCGATTTCGCGTCAAAAAGCGGGGTCCAGCCCGGCCCGGAGGCGGGTGCGCCGACCTGCCCGGAAGTGGGACGCGCGAGCAGCGATACGACCCCTATGGCGAGCGCGAAAAGTTGCGGTTTCATTGATGTGCCTCAATACGATGCCAAGCCGCGCCCGTGACCTCGCGTGACGCGGCAATCTCCATCGAGCAGAATAAAAGATGCGCGGGCTTTCCGCATGCCGTTTTGGCGGCACCTCCATCCGCACGGCCCCCGCGCCAAAAGGAGCGCCCCATGACTCCGCTGATCGCAGCCCTGCTATCGTGCCTGCTCATTCAGAGTTCCGCACCCGCGCCCACTGCAAATTGGCCGGCATGGCGCGGCGCGGAGATGAACGGCGTTTCCGCCGCGAAGCACGTTCCGACGGAGTGGAGCGCTGAGAAAAACGTCCGCTGGAAGACGCCGATGCCGTGCTGGGCCGGGGCGACACCGATCGTCTGGGGCGACCGTATTTTTGTGCTGACTCCGGCGGCGGCGGCGGAGAACGCCGGCGAAGTCGGGCGGCAATTGCCGCGCAACATGGGCGGCCGAGAAAGTCCGGGCGGGCGCGACATCCTGCTGCTGTGCATTTCCGCGGACAAGGGCGAAATTCTCTGGCAGGTCGTTCTTGATTCGCGAAACGCGCTCTACGGCAAGCAGAATATGGCGTCGCCTTCGCCCGTTACCGACGGAAAGCACGTCTGGGCGATGACCGGCAGCGGCGTGCTGACGTGCCTGGATTTCGAGGGCAAGGCGAAATGGCGGGTGGATCTGGCGGAGCGCTTCGGCGCGCTCGAGCTGCTCTGGGGCTACGCCTCGTCGCCGCTGCTGCTCGGCGATCAGGTGATCGTGCAGGTACTGCATGGCGGGGCGCGCGTCGCGGATCGCTCGAAAACGGGCTCGGTCGTTTCGTACCTCGCGGCGTTCGACGCGAGTTCGGGTGCGCTGCGCTGGAAGCAGGACCGGACGACCGATGCCGCGAATGAATGTCCGGACGCCTATACCTCGCCCGTCGCCGCGCGGCGTGATGGCCGCATCGACGTCATCGTCAGCGGCGGCGACTACGTCACCGGCCACGATCCCGCCAATGGACGCGAGCGATGGCGAGCCGGCGGGCTGAATCCGGAAAAGCAGGGTGACTACCGAATCTGCCCGACCCCGCTCGTGGCCGGAGACCTGATCATCGCCGGCAGCCGCAAGAAGCCGATGCTCGCCCTTCGTGGCGGCGGCGATGGCGACGTGACGAGTTCTCACCTGGCGTGGAAACTGGAGCGCGGCGGGCCGGATGTGCCGTCGCCGGTGTCGGATGGGAAACTGGTGTTCGTGGTTGAAGACCGCGGCATGGTGACGTGTCTCGACTTGAAAAACGGCGAAATCGTTTGGGGACCGGAGCGGACCGCGACCGGCCCGGTCAGCGCGTCGCCCGTGTTGGCGGATGGTCGGCTCTACGTTCTCAACGAATTCGGGATCATGACCGTGCTCGACGCGGGGCGCGCGTTCAAGGTTCTGGCGACCAACGAGCTGGAAGGGACGTACACGATCTCATCGCCGGCGATCGTCGACGGGCGGATTTATCTGCGAACGTCGAAGTTCCTGTACTGCATTGAGAACACGCGCTGAACGGATTGGCCGTCGACTTGGCGCACCACCCGGACCCCAAGCGCCGCCGCTTGGGGGAAGTAGCGGCCTGCGTCTCGCAGGTCGTAGATTGGGAGCAATTTCGATCGCGGCAGTTCGACGATCTACGGCCGGCGAGACGCCGGCCGCTACGCATTTTGCCGACTGGCGGACAAGGCCTGCCCTGACCGCTCGGACGTGTGCCAAAATCCCTGGCGACCATCCCGCTGAACAGCGCCGCGGTCGCGCCCTTTGCGCGAGCGGGCGTTTCCGCGACAATCCGTTGCGTCACGCTCAGAGACCAGTCAGGAGAACACATCGTGCAGGACCAACCACAACAGAATCGACGCGATTTTCTCAAGCTCGGCGCGCTCGCTGGCACAGCCACGCTCGGAACGCTCGCGACCGGCTGTTTTTCCGGCGATCGAGTCGTCATCACAACGATGACCGAACGCGACCCGCTTCGCACACCCGCGATGAAGACCGTGCGAATCGGCTTCGTGGGCGTCGGCGGCATGGGGACGAACCACGTCAACCAGCTCTGCAAGGTTCCCGGCGCCGAAATCGTCGCGGTCTGCGACGTCGTGCCCGAGCACGCCAAGCGAGCCCAGGACATCGTCGAGAAAGCCGGCTTCAAGCGGCCCGCCGCGTTCGACAAGGGACCGGAGGACTACCGCCGCCTGTGCGAAACCGTCGATTGCGACGTGGTGTACACGGCGACGCCTTGGGAACTGCACGTCCCGGTCTGCGTCGCGGCGATGAACGCCGGCAAGCACGCCGTGACCGAGGTGCCCGCCGCATATCGGATCGAAGATTGCTGGAAACTGGTCGAGCTGGCGGAAAAACACTCCCGGCACTGCATCATGCTCGAAAACTGCTGCTACGACCGCGTTGAGATGCTCTTCCTGAACATTATCCGCAAAGGCCTGCTCGGCGAAGTGCTGCACGGCGAGTGCGGATATCTGCACGATCTGCGCGGCGTGAAGTTCAGCAAGGACGGCGAGGGTCTCTGGCGGCGGGCGCATGCGACCAGGCGAAACGGAAACCTCTACCCGACGCACGGCATCGGGCCGGTCGCCAATTACATGAACATCAACCGCGGGGACCAGTTCGACTACCTGGTCTCGATGAGCGGGCCTTCGCGCGGGCTTCAGCTTTTCCAGCAGGACAAGTTGGAGAAGGACGACCCGCGCCGGGCGGAGCAATACGTGCTTGGCGACGTCAATCTCGCCCTGATCAAAACCAAGCTGGGCAAGACGATCTATCTGGTGCATGACACGAACCTGCCGCGGCCGTACAGCCGGATCAACCTGGTTCAGGGCACGCGCGGCCTGATGAAGGACTACCCGCCGGAGATTCACATTGAGGGCCGCAGTCCCGGCCACGGCTGGCAAAAGGCGGAGGAATACTACGCCGAGTTCGAACACCCGCTGTGGCGCAGCGACAAGGTCAAGCAGGCTTCAGGCGGGCATGGCGGCATGGACTATCTCGAGAACTATCGCCTCATTCAGTGCCTGCTCAAAGGCGAGCCGACCGATATGAACGTCTACGACGCCGCGGCGTGGAGCTGCCTTTGCGAGGCGACGGAGCGCTCGGTTGCGGGCCGCAGCAAGTCGGTGGACATCCCGGACTTCACCCGCGGCCGGTGGAAGTCCTGGCAGCCGCTGCCGATCGTCGAGGCGTGATGCAGCAGTGGGGCGGGCGTCCCCGCCCGCTCGGCATTCGTAGCGTCGGACCTCTGAGTCCGACGGCGAAACGCTGAGCGGAAACCCCGTCGAACTCAGCGGTCCGACGCTACGGAATACTCTTCGCATTTCTCTGCGTTCTCGGCTTTCTTTGCGGTGAATCACGCCGCAAACGGGCCCGTCGGACTCGGAGGTCCGACGCTACGGCGTTCGACGGATTCGCAGGTCCGAGGCCGCGGGAACTTCCGCAATAGGGTGTTGCGCCGTCTGTCGCGGATGCACGATTTCGTGGTAGGCTATCCACCCATGAACGTGTTCGCGGCGACTCCGCTAGTCCGCTTCGAATCGCCGGGCTACCTGGTATTGCTCGCGGTGTTGCCGCTCGTGGTCGCGTTGTCGATTCGGTCGCTTTCCGGGCTCGGACCGATCCGCCGCTGGCTCTCGATCGCCTTTCGCTGCGCCGTCATCACGGCCATGACGCTCGCGCTGGCGGGCGCGCAGCGCACCCAGACGACCGACGCGCTCTCCGTGATCTTTCTGCTCGACCGCAGCGCCAGCATCCCCAAGAAGCAACAGCAGCAGGGCTTTGATTTCATCGGGCAGGCAAAGGACGGGCTGCGGGTCACCAAGGACCGCATCGGCGTCGTTGCCTTCGACGGCGAAAGCGCGGTGGAACAGCTCCCGATGGGGGCCCTCGGCATCACCCGCGTCGGCGACCCCGTGCGGCCCGAGCAGACGAACGTCGAAGACGCCCTGAGCATGTCGATGGCCCTGTTTACCGCCGACGCGGCCCGGCGGGTCGTGCTCCTGTCCGACGGCAACGAAAACCTGGGCCACGCGCTCGCCGAGGCGGACCAGTTCAAGGCCGCCGGCGTGCCGATCGACGTGGTCCCGCTGCGCTACTCGCACGCGGACGAGATCGTGTTCGAGCGGCTGTCCTCGCCGCCCACCGCGACGGCCGAGGAGACGATCGACCTCCAGATGGTGCTTCGCAGCACGAAGCCGACGGACGGCGTGATTCAGCTTTATCACAACGACAAGCTGGAGCAGACGCTGCCGGCGTCATTGGAGACGGGGGCCAACCGCTTCAAGATCCCCGTGCCGATGCGCATCGCGGGCGCGCACCGGTTTCGGGCAGTCTTCCAGCCGAAATCCACGTCGTCCGATACGCTCCCGGCCAACAACGAGGCGCGGGCGTTCACGGTCGTCTCCGGCCAGGGGCGAATCCTGATTCTGACGCAGGAAAGCGAAGACGGCGTCGACGTCCAATCGGCGGAAATCCTCGCCAAGGCGCTCGAGAGCGAGAAACTGGTCTGCGACGTGGAGGTCGTCGGCGCCAAGCCGCTCGATCAGGTCCGCCTGCTGGAATACTCGCTGGTCATCCTCTCCAACGTGCCTGCTTACACCGTGCCCGACGAGGCGCGAAAGGCCCTTGCGGCGTACGTCCGCGACCTCGGCGGCGGCCTGATCATGGTCGGCGGCGGCGATTCGTTCGGCGCCGGCGGCTGGATGGACACGCCGGTCGAAGAGGTGATGCCCGTCACGTTCGACATCAAGAGCAAGAAGCAGATTCCGAAGGGTGCGCTGGTGCTGGTCATGCACGCCTGCGAAATCCCCCAGGGCAACTACTGGGGCGAGCGCGTGGCGATCGCCTCGGTCAAGACGCTCAGCAGCCGTGATCTCATCGGCGTGCTTTCATTTCAATGGCGCAGCGCGGAGCAGAAATACTGGGACGTGCCGCTCCAGGAAGTGCGCGACAAGGCCGCGATCATCTCGAAGATCAAGGCGATGCAGATGGGCGACATGCCCGATCTGGACGCCGTCATGCGGCCCGGCGTCGAGGAGCTGATCAAGCGGCGCGACGCCGCCGCCAAGCACATGATCGTCATTTCCGACTTTGACCCCGCGGAACCGCAATCGGATCTGATCGACAAGATGAAGAAGTACGGCATTACCTGCTCGACCGTCGCCATCGGTTGGGGCGGGCACAATATCGACGTGGGAAAGGCGCGGCGGATTGCAGATAACACCGGTGGAAAGTACTACACCACGCAAGACTACCGCGAATTGCCGCAGATCTTCATGAAGGAATCGCGCGTTGTCCGCCGCTCGCTCGTGCAGGAAACGGAGTTCGTGCCGCAACTGACCGGCGTTCCGTCGACGCTGGTGCAGGGGCTCAAGGGCGACGCCGTGCCGCCTCTGCGTGGGTACGTGCTGACAACCGCCAAGCCGCTCGCCCAGATCCCGATGGTTCGCCCGACGGACGACGGTCAGGACCCGATCCTCGCGCATTGGCAGGTCGGCCTCGGGAAGACCGTCGCATTCACCAGCGGGCTCTGGCCGCGCTGGGGTGCGGATTGGGCCGAATGGCCCAAATTCAGCAAGCTCTGGGCGCAGATCGCCCGCTGGGCTTCGCGCCAGGCGGCCGCGGCGGCGCTGGACGTTTCGACCTCGGTGCAGGGCGGCAAGGCCCGAATCCGCATCGACGCGCTCGACAAAGACGCCGCGGCCCTCAATTTCATGAACATCGAGGGCATGCTGGTCGATCCCCGCTCCGACTCAAAGGCGCTGCGCCTGACGCAGACCGGGCCGGGCCGCTACGAGGCGGAATTCGACGCCCAGACACCCGGCAGCTACGTGGTGAACCTGGCTTACCAGACCGGCCGCGGCGAAAACGCGGTCAGCGGCACGCTTCAGACCGGCGTTTCGGTCGCCTATTCGCCGGAGTACCGTGAACTCAAGACCAACGAAGCCATGCTGCGCGAACTGGCGGATCGAACGGGTGGACAAGTGCTCGACCCGGCGAACGCGAAAGCCGCGTTCGACCTCGGTTCTCTGCCGCGGGCAGAATCGCGACGCTCGATCTGGGAAGACCTCGTCCGCTGGACTCTGCTGCTGTTCCTGCTGGACGTCGCGGTCCGCCGCATCGCCGTGAACCCGATTGAACTGCTGCGCAAGCTGCGGCGGCGAATCGCCGAGCTTGCCGGCGCTCCGCCGACGGAGGCCAGCGCGGCGGTGCTGAGCACGCTCAAGGGAACTCGCGACCGCGCCCGCGAGGAGCTCGCCAAGCCCGCCCCGACCGAAACCGGGCCTGCTCCGAGCCGCTCCGCGCGCTACGAGGCGCCGGTTTCCGATTCCAAGGTGACCGAGCAACTAAGCCAGGCGCTCGGCGGGGCGTCCGAAGTGGATCAGCCCGTCGTGGCCAAGCCGACCCGCAAGGCCGCGCCGACCAGCGAAGCCGACTTTACCTCCCGCCTGCTCAAGGCGAAAAAGCAGGCCCGGGACAAGCTCGACTCTGATGATCAAGGCGAGCCGCCCGCGAAGTAATGAACTGTGACTTTTGAAGCGTGATCACGCTGTTGGTGGGCGCCGCAGAAACTTGAATGTGGGGCCGAGCTCCAGCCCGGCCTCTTCCTTTCGAACCAGCCACACCCTGCAACAGACGCCACGCGGAGCAATGTAGCGGCCTGCGTCTCGCAGGCCGTAGGCTCTGCGAGGATCCGGATCGCGAGGCGGGTACCTGGTCAACGTCGCGCGAGACGCGGGCTGCTACCCAGATTGGGATTTTCGTCCCGCTGCCGTCGATTTCAGGTGGAAAACAGCCCTCCTGGCCGCCTAGCCCAAGGTGTTCAACTTGGGCCAGGGGTCGATCACTGCCTCTTTCGACTGGCAGAACCGAGGCGACCGATGCCGTCTTTACCCGTCCAAGGTTTCGATCCAGACACCGAAAAGGGCCAACCGTGATCACACCGATCGTGCCAAGTCGATCGTAGGCGCTACGGTCGGTTTTCTCCGGTCGTCCCGAGAGATCGGAGCGGCACGGTGTCGCCGGCCGACTTCGTTCCGTCCTTGGCTTTCCCCATATGCGGGCAAGGGGGACGGGGCCGGATCGACTGATGTCTCTGATCGGAAACGCCTGAAACGTAACTTATGATGTCGTCGCCGTCATAGGCGCCGATTCCGTCCAATGTGAAGGTGTCCGGCGAGAGATCGACATTAAACTCCGCACCGGACACGAAGAACTCCTCCGTCCAATCCAGCGTTTCATCCGACCAGTCGGTTTGGCTTCCGCGATACTGCTCCGTGCGACACCAGCTAGGAAACCAGTATTTACCGAATTGCTCGATCCGCGATGTGCCGCGCACGATGTAGCGCGTTTTGCCCTTGGAGATCACGTAGTGCGCGAAACTCACAACCGACCAACCCTTATCGGGATCGATTGTCAGATCCAACCTGGCCGTTCCGACGTCGGGAGGTGTCCTCGGGGCTAATCGAATACACACCGTCCCATCGGAATTCCAAGTTGACTTTTCGATCCGGTGCTCCTGATTCATGTAGTCCACTTGAATGGTCAGTTCATCCCCTGGATGCCTCGGTATTCCGAGCATTCGCGCATTGAATATCGGAATGCGCGTGTCGCGCAAGGCTCGTGCCGAAAACGCAAAGCCGTTGACATCGAGTATTCGCTCAAAAACTACATTACCATCGAATACCATCCTGGACGGATCGACTATTTCTCCGCTTGGAGAAAGAACGCTCGGAAAGGCCGCGGTCTCATGTACGTCAAGCCGGTACTGCGTTGGAGAGAAGTAAGCCGTTCCTTCGTACTCCGATCGAAATGCGTCAGTCGCAAAGAACCTGTGCAGCGAGACGACACCCGTCTGAATCTCATTTCGTGTGTCCCGCGAACAACGGAGTTGAGCATCCGGCGAAGTCATCAGCACGTGCAATACCAAGAGTGCGTTGAACATCGTGTCATGTCCTTTCACAAGTGATTCACAGTAAGTCAATGCAAGACTGAAGCCCCGCACCATAGTCGGAGACGAATCTCCGTTTCGCGATGTACTATGCCATTGCGCGTCTCCGGCTTTTGAGCAGGCCGAGGCAGTCGGCGAATATCGCCGCGCCCAAGGCGCGGAACGCGCCTGTGTGCCTCAACGTCCTAGCTGCTGAAAGAGCACCTCCCGCAGCAACAGCAATGGCCGAGCTTCTTTGCCATCGTCGTTGGCGCCTCGAGCGGGTCGCCATCGTTGCTGCACGCACCTGTTTGTGCATTCCAAACACAGTGATACTTTCTATAGCAAGTTACCGCCATTTGTCGACAACAGTCACCGATTGACGCCGCGCAATCCTGGGT
The DNA here is from genome assembly GCA_016235145.1 of Planctomycetota bacterium. GTDB lineage: Bacteria > Planctomycetota > Phycisphaerae > UBA1845 > Fen-1342 > JACRLV01. The sequence continues at coordinate 15,863 of JACRLV010000214.1, read as the reverse complement.
GACCCTCTCGCGGTCGTACATTGACACTTGACACGCCGTTTCATCAAGCGCGGAAGCGCAGTTGTTATTTACGGGATTACCGCAGTACTGCATCGTCTCCGGGTTTGGTTTCTCGTCCTGGCACTCCCCCGGCGCCGACTGGATGCTGGGAAATGACCACAAGACGACGATCAACAGGAATCGAATCATGGCTGCTCTCCGGAAGGTGAAATTCTGAATCTGTCACAAACAACCCGACCTGACCACATCAGAAGGGCGCGCAAGCAGCGAGCTGAAAGCACGGTGGGTAAGTCTAGGATCGGAAGACGCACGCGAATCGTCCAGCAGCATCTCGCAACGAGACCATCGGGACACGTGCGTACGCAAAAACGGGTGACTGCATTGCGCTGCGTGCGCCCTGAGACACGGGCTGAGAGGGAGTCGGAACCGGGGGGGGGCGTCGCATTGAATAGCACTCCGAACGCTTACTGGTATTATCAGTTCATATTCCTATTTTGTCAATAGAGTTTTCATTCTTGAAAATGAGTGCATCCTTCGGGAATGCGCACGACGCTAAGGAGGTGATTCATTCGGGGGCTCCGGGAAACGCCGGGTATGATTCCGCTTCAAGTGGAAGCCGTTTTCTGGGCCGTTTCCGCGAAGCGCCTTTCTGGGAGTGGCCGAAATGGAATCGCCGCCCGTTGATGCCGAACCGTGAACGGCCTTCATTTGGCGGGCCCTGATTCTCGGCCGCGATCGGCCTTTGGATCGAAAGAGCTTCCCGAAGACGCAGGATGAACCCGGCTCTTTGAGTCCGCTTTGACCTCACGATGATCTGATTTCCGTCGTTTCCTAGCGGACAGCGGGACACGATTCGCTATGGATCCGCGTGAACTGAATAATCTACGATAGTGATGATTTCGCAGGCGGATTCCTGTCGGAGTTCATCGGGTATCACGGAAGCTGGTATCAGAGCCTGCACGGCAGCGAATCGGACGATGCGTGGTGCGTGGCGGGGGGGCACATTCACGTCGGGTCGCTCGTGACGACCGAGCAGGGCCGGGCCGCGACCGAAGTCACGCTCAACGCGCTGATCGACTACGTCAACTCGGTCGTGCCCGAGCCGTCGAGCGGATTGTTGCTGGTCGCGTCGGCGATCTGCCTGGCGTGCCGGCGAATCAAACCAGTCCTGCGCCCAGCGCCGCCGCGAGGATGAGCATCATCCCCGCGACGAACCGCCGCAGCCCGACGATCGTGATCTTCTTGACGAGCCGCGAGCCGACGAACGATCCGGTGAACGCGCAGACGATCGCGACGGCGGCAAGCTGCGGCGTTCGGCCGCCCATCAGGCGCGCGGCATCCGTCAGCCACAGTCCGAGGCCGTAGGTGCTCAATCGGGCCAGGTCGACCAGGACGGCGATCGCGGTGTTGGTGCCGATGAATTGCTGATGATCGAGCTCCGCCCGCAGCAGAAACGCGCTCCGCAACGCCCCCTGGTGGCCCGAAACGCCGCCGAGGAATCCGGAGAGCACGCCTCCCAGCGGCATCCAGCGCGTGGAGATGTTGGCGCCGCGCGATTCCTGCCGCATCTCAACGATCGCAAAAATCCCGATGAGCAGAGCGATCGTGAGCTTCACCGGCGTAATGGTCGCCGGCCAGTCGCCGATCTTGTATGCAGCCAGGGACGGCGCCTCGCTCAGCCAAACGAGCAGCCCCGCCCCCAACAGCGCCGCCGGAATCGCCGGCAAGCCGAACCGCAACACCGTCGGCCAATGCGCCCAACGGCCGATCAGCGTGAGCTTGAAGAGATTGTTGGCCAGGTGGACGACCGCGGTCGTCGCCACCGCGATTTCGACCGGCAGGCACAGCACAAACACCGGCGTGAGGATCGTTCCCAGCCCGAAGCCGGAAAACAGCGTCATCGCGGCCGCGGCGAGGCTCACCAATCCGATCAGGACCAAGTCCATGTCTATTCCGCCTGCTCCGCGACGACGCCGTTCGTTGAGCTCGCGTCCTTGGCTCGTCGCTCGTCGAGCGCCCGCGCTTCGACTTGCACACGCCCGGCCAGCGACGCAGCGTCCTCGCCCGGCTGAATCTGAACGAACACGCAGGCGTCGCTGCCCCGGCGGGCGAGCCAACGTGAGAAGAGCCAAGTCTGGTGCATGCGGATTTCGTCCGCTTCGACGAGCGTCCGTGTCGTGGCGGTCCGAAGCCAGGGTTCTAGTTCCTGCGTGAGTCGCCTGTTTGCGATCGCCGGGCCCGCTTCCAGCCCGCCGAAGCGGAAAAGGAACATCGCCCATGCACGCCGCCGCGTCACGGGAAAAGCCAGCACGAATTGCATCGCGGAGTCGTGCAGGACGCCGGGCGCCGTCGCGACAGCCCATTTGCGGGCGAATTCGATCTGCTTCTTGAGCAGGGCGGCCCGCTCGTATTGTTGCGCCGCGGCCGCCGCGCGCATCCGGGCGTCCGCGTCCAGCAGCCACGCATCCGGCCCGTCGACGGCCAGCTTCCACGCCTGCCGCACGCGATCCGTGTATGGGACCAGAGGCGCAGTGCCGTCGCATGGCGCATCGCAGCGCCCCATGTCCGCATACGCACAGCGCTGCCCGGCTGGCGCACGGCGGACCTGCTCCGGCTCGCGACAGAGATCGAACAAATCCCACAGCCCCTCGAGCGCCTGCTGGGCCGCCCGCTGCGTCGGCCAGGGCCCCACGAATTCGCCCGGCGTCCGCCAGATGCGGTCCGTCACGCGAATTTCCGCCACGGGACGTGACCAGTCCGCGTGCAGAAACCACGCCGGACCGAACGCGATGCGATCGAGATAGTCCGTCGGGTGAAGCTCGCGCGCGAGGCGGTAGTAGACCCAGGCGGCTTCAAAGACGCATGTCACCGGCCGCCAACGCACGCTGGCGACGATGCCGGACAACTCGGCCCGCTTCGAGGGGGTGCTCGCGTCCGGCCGGCTCAGGCGACTGGTGACCGCCCGGCGGAGATGCTGCGTCGTCGCGAGTTGGATCGGTGTCTTTTCGGCGTCAACCAGCAGGTACACAGCGGGCACCCCCGGCAACGAGGCGAGTGCCTCGGGCATTGCAACGCCGCCGAGGTCGAGCGATTCAGCGAGCAGCGCGAGGTTGGCGGCGTTCATGCTTGACAACAGGCGGTCGTTCGCCAGTCATTCGCCCTTTTCGGATTTGCCCTTCTCGATGTTTTTTTCGACCACTCGTCCGTCCGGCGTGTAGAGCAGCTCGTGCCGCTCCTCGCCCTTCGAGAACTTCACTTCGTACAGGATCATCGTCTTCTTTTCGCAGAAGAGCTTGGCATCGGGGCCGGCGGCCTTTTTGACGGCCGCGAACACGGCCGCGGGCACTTGCTCGGCCTTCACTTCCTCTTCGAGCTCGACCAGAGCTCCGGTTGCGGTGACAAGTGCGTCCATGCCCGTCCCGCCCGCTACCTTCCACGAGCCTTCGTAGAACTTGCCGCCATGCTCGATTTCCTCGGCGAATTCGGCGATCTTCGCCTCGCCGGCCAGCTTTTTCAGCGCGGCCAGCGCCGGCGGCGGAACCTCCGCTTCCTTTACTTCGCGTTCCTGCTCGTCGGCTTTGGCCCTCTCTGCGTCTTCTTCTCCGTGCGGCAGCAAGGCACCGTCCGCGGCGACGGCGATCTCGATCGTCTTGCCGTCGCGCACGAATTCGACCTCGTAGATCGTCTTCCCGTTCTTGGTTTCGGCTTCGATCTCCTTGATCTTTCCGCCCGCGGTCTCTTTCAGGATGGCGGCCTTCACCGCGGCCGGAACCTTGTCGATCGTCAGGGATTCCTCTTGCGCCCAGGCGGCCAGCCCGGCCGCGCCCAGGATGGCGAAACCCACGACCGACGCCGTCAACACGCGCTTGTTCATGGCGATCTCCTGCCTTTCGGCTTCCCGACACGCCCCCGGCTGCCGGTCCGCAAGGCCGTCAGCGGAAGCGCTATCAGCATAACGACATGGGGAAGGAGTGCGATCCGGTCGTCGCAAGAAGCGATGGTTCCATCAAAAGTTCGAGAGCAACACCGCCAAATCCTGGATATCCGTGTCGCCGTCGCCGTCTACGTCGCCTCCGCCGCTTGTGCCGAAGGAGGCCAGCAGGATCGCCAAATCCGCCAGATCGACGACGCCGTCGGCGTTCAGGTCGGCGGCTGCATTTTGGATCTGAAGCGTCGGGCTTGGAATCAGGTAGCGGTTTTGGAAATTGCGGACGAACGACACTGCGAAGACGTCGATTCCCGGCTGCGAACCGGGCGTGAGCTGCACCTCATAAACGCCCTGCCCCAGCGGTATGGGGTCGCCGATGAGGGTTGAGTTCGCACTGCCGCGCGGATCGTGCTCCACGCCGATCGGCTGGACCGTGTTCACAGGCTCGCCGCGCCAGTCGCGCAGCTCGATGCGCATCGTGATCGGCGTTTGGTGCGTGCTGAGAATTCGGCTGGGCGTTACGGTCACGCGCGACTCCACCTGGTCCGGCACGCCGACCAGATCGGCCCGCCACTGGTCGAATCGTTCACGAAGCTGAATCACCGGGTCCGGGGCGCTGGCCTGCTGATTGGCGATGTTGAACTTCAGGTAGTACGGCCCGGTGGCGCATCCGCCTGAGGAGCACGACCCGTCCGAGTCGCCGCGCCGCGCAACGACCATGAAGCCGATGTGCGCGCTCTTCACGAAGCTCGGCGGCGGCGAGCCGCAGCCGTCGGGGTCGCCGCTGCTGCACGAGCAGCGTCCGTCGCCGCCCATCGCGCGGGCCGCCTCCATCGCCGCCATCAGCTTTTCCGGCAGCCCGCCGGGCGTGCTGATCAGCGCCAGTTCCGCCTGCTCGAGTACGGGCTGGCCGGTGATGACGTTGCCTTGAATCGAATAGACGCACGAGCCGAACGAGCCGGTCAGCCCGTTGGCGTATGCGCCGCAATTGGCGCCGGTGAACGTCAGGGCTCGTCCCTGCCAGTCGACGATCCCATATTGCCGGCTCTGGTGGCTTGCGTCGCTTGCGGCGAGCAGCGCCAGGATCGTCTCCGGCGAGTCGCCGTTGATCAGGCCGGTCCAGATTCGCTGGCGGTTCACGGCTCCGCCGTCGATCGCCGACTGGGCCGCGGCGGCTCCGACGTCCACGCGAACCACGGGCAATCCGCGAAGCAGGTCGAAATTGGTCAGGCAGGTCGCCGACCCGACGGCGATTTCGCGCGTCGCGGTATCGACGACAATGATCGACCAGGTCGCGTGTGCGGACAACGCGGCCCACCCCAGCAGCGCCAACGCGAAGGCGGCACGAAACATACGCTTTCCCGGCAGCATGACGGCCTCCAAAACGCGAAACGCTCGATCGGATACGGAATATGTTACCATGCGCCGTGGCGGTTGCAGCCAAATTCACTCGAAAAACCGCTTTGTACCGCTTGCGAGCAAAGCGCGAGAAGGGAAATGAGCGACCCTGTCCATGCCACTCGCCGCCATCGCGAAAATGAGCATCGCTGAAGCGCCGACTGGGCAGCGGCACGGCGTTGCGGCCCCCATAGCAGTACCACCCTATGGAGTTATTGGTCTGGGTGCGAGTGGGCCACACTGGATGAATGGACAACGGCTCCGCACTCAGGGCAGGTGCCGCTTACGTTGCCGAAAAGGTTGTAGCCACAGGTCGCGCAATGCCCCAATCGGGGACGTCGACGAAAATGCCAGGAAAGCGAACCGGCGATTAGGGCGAGCGGTGCACAGAGGACCGTGTACATCACACTCACTTCGAACGCGTATCTGGCAAACCGTGCGTCAAGCGGCACGCCCACGGCAGTGCTCTGCACTGACATGGAGGTCACCACGGATGCCGCCGGAAGCAGACACATGAAGAGGAATCTCGGCAACGAGGGCCGTCGAACAATGAGGACGGAGCGGTGAGCATTCCTTGCAAGTATAGAACCAGGCAGTCCAGCAAGCCGAGGGCTATTCCCGTTGCGACTCCCGCAGCGATACTCAGCAGACCGTGAATCATCCATCAGTAGTTTAGCACGGCACGTGCCGTGGCAGACAAGTCTGCGTCGCTCAACGCAATCTGCGGATTCGTCCGTTCTCTGTTCCTTTGTGCGTCTGAGTTTCAACGCCCGTCGGCGCCTCAATTCCCGGCAGGCGGCCCCGGCGAGTAGGCGAGTGTGCCACTGCTCTTGAGCAGTGTTTTTTTTGCGGGATTCGAGCCGCCACTGCTGAAGAGCCTGCTATTACCCAGATGTTTCGCCCGCGATGGACGGCGGGATATAGCCACGGGTGAACCGGCGGTCGAAGGCCGGCGCGAAACCCGTAGAAGAATGCGGGCGTTGTTTCCCCGCCTCGGCAGGGGCGGAGGGAACGGTCCCATGTTCCGTAACGCCGGCTTCCTCCGCCCCCCCGGGGGCGGAAACAAGGGAATCCTCCGAAATCCACGGGTTCCGGCCGCTGCGCGACCTTCACCCGTGGCTACATTCCTTGGTCCCTCCGGGACCAGGTTGCGCTGCAAAATGTGGGTATCAGCAAACTCCAGAGCAGTGGCAAGCCTCGCGGGTTCCGAATCTCGAAAGAACACTGCTCAAGAGCAGTGGCACACACGAGTAGGCCGCGGCCTGCGCTCTTCCCCCCGGGCCGCTGTGGTTCAGCCCGACGCCAGCGGCAAGGCCGACTTGGCAAAGGGCATTTTCCGAGGCGCGAAGGCCGAGCGAACACAGGATGCCTCAGATGACGGCGGGTGTTCCCAACTCGGGCGAAACGTGCCGGGGTGCGTCGCCGGGGCCGGGCGGGCGGGCGATCACCGCGCCGTAGACGCGTTTCGCGCCGATGCGCCGGGCGGCCTTCGCCACCTCGGTGATGGTCGCTCCGGAGACGAGCAGGTTGTCGATGATGCAGACGGTCAGGCCGGCCAGCGAACTCCGCTTGCGCGGCGCGAAGCAGCCCTTCACGTTCTCGAACCGCATCTGGCGGCTGGCGGCGCCGGTCTGGCTCGGCGTGTGCTTTCGGCGTTGAATGACGCTGTTCGAAAGCGGAATCGGCTCCGCGCCGGGCCGCAGGCGGCGCAGCGCTCGGACGCACGACTCGGCGAGCATGTGCGCGTGGTTGCACGGCCGCTGGACGCGCCGCAGCAGGTGCATGGGAACGGGGATGATCACGTCGATCGAGTCGAGCCAGCCGCATTCGAGCAACCGCGCCGCCAGCAGCGAACCGAGATGGTCGGACTCGCGCTGGCCGCCCGCGTACTTGAGCCGCAGGAGCATCTCGCGCAGCCTCCCATCATATCCGCCGACGCGAATGGTCCCCGCCAGATTCCAGTGCCTCTCGGATTTGCACACCGCGCAACCCTTGTCGAAAATCGAGAGTGTGGGCATTGCCCGGGCGCAGCGCGGACACGCCGGCGTGCGCATTTCCCGGTCGATTTCGTCCTGGCAGGTTTCGCAAACCGGTCCGCGCTCGGCCCCGATCCAGCGCCGACAGCCCACGCACGTGGTCGGCAGCAGCGCTTCGAGCAGGCCGCGGCGGGCCGCAACCAGGGGCCACATCAGGCGATCGCACACACCGGTCATCGAGTGGGTGACGCTCACGGGCGGCGCCGATCAGGGTTCGTCGCCGTTGGGCGCCTCGGCCGGCGGCTCGAACGGCGTGGCTATGGGTTTGCCGGCGGCGTCGGACTGGATCTTGCGGATGCGCAGCTCCGCCTGGTCGAGAATCGACTGGCAATGCGTGTGCAGCTCCATCGCTTCCTCGTAGCGTTCGATGGCCTCCTCGATGCCGATCCGGCCGGATTCCATCGCCTCGACGATCTGGTCAAGGCGTTTCATCGCGTCTTCAAACTTCAGGTTTTTCGGAAGCTTGCTCATGCCGAGGCGCGATGATCGCGGGGCCGCCGCGCAGGGTCAAGCGAAAGGGATCTTTCGCTGTCGCCGCGTCCCCCGCCCATCCCAGCCGCGGTCCGGTGTGTTCGCTACTTGACCTTGGTTCTATGATGTATCGGCGGCTTGGCGCGGCGGTGGAGCGGATGCCGAGCCGCCATTGGGGAGATCAGCAGCCTATGACTCGAATTCGAACGATCCTGGCCGGCTTGGCGGCGTTTCTGATCGGCGTGCCCCTCACCGCAAAAGCGATGGGGCAGGGTTTCGGCATCGTTTCGTCGTCCCTCAACCTCGGACTGGCGATCGCCGACGCTTCCAGCGGAAGCTGACGTTCGCCGACGCAGCCGACAAAGTCGAGTCTCCGCTCATAGGTCGGGCGGAGTAGTTTTGGTTTTCTCTCGAATAGCCGCAAAATCGCGGTTCCGAACGGCGATTCCGAAACCGAAAGGGCGACGGACCGCCCGGACAAGAGCCCCTCGCCGTTTCCGAAATCAGCGACGATTTCTGAGACGCTAGGGTTGCTTGGATGTCGGATCGGCGCCGGCCGCCGGCGACGATTCTGCCGCAACCTGGCGGATTTCCTTGACCACGCCGGCGATCGCTGCCTTAACGCTGTGCAGGAAGCGTGCAACCTGGGCCCCCGACCGTCCTGACTCGTCGTGCAATTCGGTTACCAGGTCGTCGAGCTCGAGCATCAGATCGGCCAGCCACTCCTTGTCGTGGTGGCGGATCGAGCGGACCGCGTCGTAATACTGCTTCTCCGCATCCCCGAAACGCGGATCGCCGTGCGGAATCTCGTGCGACACGCGATGGAACGCGTGGACGGCGTCCGCCAGTTTGCGAAGCTCCTCCGCCACGCTCCGCTCGCGCTGCACGAGCGCCCGGCTGGCCTCGCGGTGGTCGTAGTGGTCGCTGCTGTCCTCGATCATGCTGCGGATTTCGTTCAGCCGCGATTCGCTCAGCAGGTGCGGGTGCGAGGCGTGAATCGACGAAAGCCGCTTGAGCGCTTTGGCGGCTTCGTCCATTCGTCCGGCCCGCGCCCCTTGTGCGGCGGCCCGAGCCAGCGCGTCGACCTCCAGGCGATATTGCGCTGCGCGCTGTTCCGTGCGGGCCATATCCAGGCGGCAGCGTTCCAGCATCGCGGGCGTCACGACCGACCGGTTGGCCTCCTGGTACTGGTCGAGTTGTCCGAGCAATCTGCGGGCGGCGTCCAGGTCGAAGTGCAGCAGGCGCTCGTCGTACACGCGCCGCAGCCGCTCGAAACCGGCCAGCACGAACTCTCGGGCCGGCGTCGGCGCCTTCGTTTCCGCCGTTTGAACGGGCTTCCAGCCGATCTCGGCCTCAACGCGCGGATGCAGTTCCTCGCTCTGCTGCCGTGACATACGGCCGCGGATTTCGTATTCCAGTTGCGTCAAATACCCGCGGACTTCGGCCTCCAGGTGTGCATCGGCGCGGACTTCCGGATGGTTCATCGCCCGCCGCGACGCCACCTGGAGCGTTTGAAGATCGACCACTTCACGCAGGATCTCGGCGGAGATCTGCTGGAACGTGAAGTCGCGTTTGCGGCCTTCGCGCGCGGTTTCGTGATGAAGGTCGCGACGGAGAGTCATCGCCCACCTCCCTTGCAGCAGACGCACTCGCCGATTCACGAAGCATGCGGCCCGCGGGGCATCAGCGCCCGATCGGCGCGGGGCCGTACGGCGCCGCGTCCCGAACCGACCGTCGGGAGCGACCAGCGGTGCGAGCTGCCTTTCAAATCGCCAGCGGCGCGACGTGTGCGTTGCAGACCGTTTCCCAGTCGCTGCGGCGGACTGTGAGAGACTCCGTGTGCTTGCCGGCCTGCATGACGACGTAGTCTTCCTGCCGAAGCTGCGGATCGACGATCGTCGTCATCTGGAACATGACGCCCACCGGGGGCTCGGCTCCGAGTTCGCAGTCCGGAAAGAGCTGCTGCAACTCGCTCTCGCTGGCCAGGCGCACGTGCGATTCGTTCAGCGCCCCGGCCGCCCGCTTCAAGTCCAGCCGCGCCGGCGCCGGAAGAACGCACATCGCGAATCCGTGCGTGCCCTTCACGACCACCGGTTTGGCCACCATCCAGCCTGAGACGTTCTCCTCCTGCGCAAGAGCCTGCGAGGTGAATGCGATCTCGTGCGAATGTTTCTCGTAGGAAACGCCGCGCTGCTGCAAGTACTTTTCGAGGTAGAGCGTGGAACCGTCCCCGCGATCCGGATTCGCTCGAATTCTACGGCCTGCGAGACGCAGGCCGCTGCTTTGCTCCTAGTCCGACCGTCGACTCGTCTCCCGAAATTCCTCGCGGCGCGAGAAGATTCTTCGGGAGATGAATCAAGCGCCAGCGCGCGGGTATTTGTGCGAAAGGGCGTCATCCTTGAAAAACACCCGCGCGCTGGCGCTTGGGGCTCGGATCATGCAAGAGTTTCTCGCTACACCAATCTCAGGCGAGCGTAGCTCCGTGTTTCGTTTCGCACTTCAGGCGAGCTGGAAATGTCGGCGCTGCGTTTGGCGATTGTCGACCATGCTGCGGGAATTCCGTTCAAGGGGCCGGTGAATTGGGGATATTCAGGCCCGAAACACAGTTGAATCACGCCGGACGGTTGGGGTATGCTACAAGGGCTTGTTCTCCTGCCGTTCGTGCAGGAGATGCGGAAGAGGAGGGTTTCAATGAAAAGAGTGAATCGGGTTTTCTTGTTGCCGCTCATCCTGGGGGCGCCGACCGCGTTGGGCGGCCTCTACACCCAGGACTTCGAGCTTGATTCGACCGCGAGCTGGACGCTCAACGGCGGGCCGTCGGATGAGGCGGCGGATTTCTTCTTTGACTATTCCACCGTCGGCATACCGGGCGCACCCAACGGCGCCGGTACGCGAGGAATGAAGCTCCAGGCGAATCTTTCCAGCGGCGTCTTCGGCGGAATGAGCGTTTCGCCGACCGGCGAGAATTTCACCGGCGACTACACCGTGCTCTTCGACTGGTGGGCCAATTTCAACGGCCCATTCCCGGCCGGCGGAAGCGGTTCCACCAACCTGTCCACGTTCGGCGTCGGCACGGCCGGCTCGACCGTGCAGTGGCCAGGCGGCGTACAGGACAGCGTGTGGTTCGGAGGGACGGGCGACGGTGGTTCGACCGCCGATTGGCGGGCATATTCGTCCGCCGCCGGCACGGGCTATCCGGACGGAAGCCCGGTGTTTCCGTTCACGACCCGCAACAACACCAACGCCTACTTCGCCGCGTTCGGTGCGAACGCCGCCCCGGCGGCGCAACTGGCGCTCTACCCGCAACAGACGGGGACGACTGCCGTCGGCAGCGGCGGCATGGAGTGGCACCAGGTTTCGATCGACAAGTCCGGCACGACCGTGATTTGGCGCGTCGACGGAACGCTCATGGCGACCATCGACCTGACGACCGTGACGCTGGGCGGCGGGAACATCCTCTTCGGACACAGCGACATCAATGCGACTTCGTCGACCGACGTGAACGACGCCGCGTTGCTGTTTACGCTGATCGACAACATCCGCGTTGTTCCGGAGCCTGCCTCGCTGGCGCTGCTCGCGCTCGGCGGGCTGCTGGCGATCCGCCGCCGATAGTTTCGGCGGACTCGTCCGGCCATCGCGGAGTTCTGAAGTCGTTCGGTCCACCCCAAGACCGCGCGGAATGCGAGCATACGGCTCGCATCGCGCGGACGCGGGGTGGTTTTTTCTTTCGTGATGCGGAATCGATTCAGGGCGTGTGTTCGATCGGCAGGGCGGCGACGCCGAAGCGCATCAGCCTCAGGTGCGCCATGTGGTCTTCGCCGGTTGTGCCGGCGCAGCCGCGCACGTGGAATCCGCCAGCATCGACCTTTGAGATGATGCGCAGGGAGCCGTTGATGCCTTCGATTGCGAAACGCTCTTCGCCGATGATTCGTACGGCACCGACGCTGCCGATCAGGTCGTCGGCCGTCTCGTGTGTGCCGGCGTAGCGCCCCGGCTCGAGGTAGGAGTGCGTGACGAAAAGGAACTTTCTTCCGGCCGCTGCCTCGGCGGCGAACGCGCGAAAAGCTCCCATGCTCGCCGGATCGACGGTGCGGGCGCCGCCGTGTTCGGCATATCCGGCGTAGAGCGAATCCGCCAGATAGATCGCGTCGATTCGCTGAAAGTGCTCCGCAGCGCGCAGCACCGCCCGCACGGCTCCATATCCCGCGGAAAACGACGACACGCAGACGCGCCGCCAATGCGCGCCGGGCGCGATGCGGCCGCTGCGTTTCAGCTCGGCCAGCGTGTCATCGAGAGTCGCGGCGAATCGAGCCGGGTCGCCGAGCGGCTTCTCATACGCCGCGGAAAGTCCGGAGAAGTTCACCACCACCAGCACGGCCCGCGCGCCCGCGGCGGAGAATTCGCGCTGGACGACGCTCGGAGCGCCGTGAAAGTGAACAAGCACGTCCGTACAAGTTGTCGTGTTCTCGATTGCGGCCGGCACGTAGATGTATTCCCCGGAAGGGAGGTTGATTCGCGTTTCCGCCGCGGCGGACTTCGCCGGCATTTCGCGGGGCTGCGGCGCGGCACAGCCTGCCAGAATCGATAGGACGAGCACTGCTGCAAGCACAGGCGATTGTCGTGTCATGAAAGCTGAGTGGCGGCGGGTGGCGAGCGTCGCGGTTGAAACGCCAGGACGCTCAGGAACGCAGCGGAGTAGAAGGCAAATGCCAGCCAGTCGAGGGCGCGAAATCCCCATACGACGGACAGGTGCTCGGAGAAGCCGCCGGCCATCGCCCCGACCAGGTTCGCGCCCAGGGCGACGGTCGTCATCGTTGTTCGCGAGAAAAGCGTCGCGAAAATGAGAGCCGCGAAAAACACGGGCGCGCCCACGCGCAGCACCGCCAGAACCGTGGTCATCGGTCCCGATTGCTGCAAAATCTCGCCGATCGGCAGCAGCCCGCGCAGAGCCAGGCAGATCAGCACGCCGGCAAAGAGCCATTCCACGCGGCGGACCGGCCAGACCGTGATCACGATGTTCGCCAGCAGGATCATCAGCAGGATGGAGGAGATCACCATCACGTTGACGGTCCAGGTCGAGCCGAAGAGCAGCGACATTTCCGTGATGCCCTTGGCTTCGAGCAGCATGAACCCCGCGCCGAGCAGGAAGAACGCGGGCGAAAAGCCGCGTTGCGAGGCGAATTGCGAACCGCCCGCCAGCAGCAGCGTCCAGACCAGCCCGAACCCGATCACCCAGGCCACATCGGGGAGCACCCTGCGCTCATTCAGATAAAGAAACGGCCAATCATCGGTGGGAATCAGGGACGGATCGGCGGAGAGGTCGGCGGCGTAGCCGCGCAGCTTGTCTGGAAGCGGCCGCGCGGCGGAGCCGCCTTGCAGCAAAATGGTGTTGAAGAGGAACTGGTCCTTTTCAAAATAGAAAAGCGCCGGGTCACGCTGGTAGACGGCCCGCGACATGGTCACCAGCTTGTCCAGGATCCACGGCTGGGCGACGGAATAGTACGTCGCCATCACGCCGCCGGGTGCGAGCAGGCGTTTCGCCTCGGTCCAGCATTCGCGCGTGTAGACGAAGTTTTCCAGGCGCAGCGAGCTGACGCCGCTCAGCAGCGCCTGCGAATCGAGCGTGCCGAATACGATCAAGTCGAATTGCTCGCGGCAGCGCTTCAGGAAGGAGCGCGCGTCGTCGATCACCAGGCGCACTTCGGCCTGGCCGTCCTTTTGATAGGGTCTGGCGTTGTTCTGCTCGATGCCGAGCTGCGCGATCGCGGGATCGATTTCGACCGCGGTGATGTGCCGCGCGCCGTTATTTTTCGCGACGACGACGTCGTTGCCCGTGCCGGCGCCGAGTATGAGCACGCGGTCCGGCGACACAAACTCGTATGGAACGGAGAATTTCTGCAACGTCCTTTTCACCAGCGGTTGATCGGTGTTCACCGGCCGCATGTCGACCGCCATCTGGTGGAACGACGCATTCACGTTGACGGTCAGGCCGAATTGGCGCTTCGTCCAGGTGATGCGGTAGTACCTGGACCAGATCGAGTCGCCGCAATCCTGATACACCAGAAACGTGCCCGCGGCGTACACCGCCAGCGCGACCCAGCCCATCCAACTACGAAGCCCCAGGTACGCTGCCAGCACCAGGCCTGCCGTCAAGAACCAGACCCAGGGCGGCGTCTCAAACCAGGCCATCGCGGCGAACCCGAGCGTGCCCACGAGGCTGCCGACAATATCCACCGAGTAGGCTTTCAACGCGCGCAGCGACGCGAAGGCGCGCCCGAACGCATGTCCGAGCGCCAGAAACATCAGGCTGGCCGTCGCGAAGAACAGCGACAGCACCGGCGGAATCCCGATTTGCTTCACGCCGGGCGGCAGGTCGGTGTACTGAAGCCAAAGGTGGACCTGATCGTGCGACGCCAGCGAAACCACCTGCTGGTCGCGAAAATAGCGCGTCAGCAGGAGCAGGGCGACGAAGAAAACCGGCGCCGTCCTGACCAGCGGCCAGCGGATCCACGCCAACAGGCATCCGACTCCCATTCCCAGAAAGCAGGCCAGCAGCACCAGGTTGCTGAAATACGAAACAACGCGGACATTCGCCGGAATCCAGCGGATCAACGCCAATTCGAGAAAGAGAATCAGAAACGCCGCGCCGAAGATGCGGAGCGCAGCGAAACGCTGCGGCGGCGCCGGATCGACTGTCTGCTGTTGCGATTCGCTTTTCATTGGAGCGGCATCGTATTGGTTGAAGGAATGTGGGGGAAATGGGTCTGCGATCAGCTCTTTCGGGCGGCGCCGGCCAGACGCTCGAGCCGAGAGACTGCGTCGGCGACGATCTCATCCCAGCCGCGGAAGAACAGTTGCTTTCGATCATTGCCGCGGCGCACCAGCTCCGGCCCGAGCGCCGGCTCGTTCTTGAGCCGCAGAATGGCGTCGCGGATCGCCTCGATCCGCCAGGGATCGAAGTACAGCGCGGCATCGCCGCAGATCTCGCGGGCGAAGTCCATGTCGCTGGCCAGGATCGGCGTGCCGAACTGCATGGCTTCGATGTAGGTCGCGCTGAACGACTCGAGCACGCTCGGCATGAGCAGCGCACGGCAGTGGCGAAAGTAGCCGGGCAGCTCCGCCTGCGCGACCCGTCCGACGTTCAGAAAGTGGCCGCGCGCTCTTGATTTCGCGACTCGACGCAGAAATGCCGGCGCGGCCTCGTCGTCATCCGGCCGCAGCGTCAGCACGACGACGACATCCGCGAGCGCGGCGCCGTGTCGCTCGAACAGATCCACGAGAGCGTGCAGATTCTTGTGGATGTAGTACTTCGTCAGGCACAAGAGCGGAAACCGATCCGCGAGCGGCGCGAGCGCGGTCGGACAAGCGGGGCTTCCTTCCACCGCAAAGCGCGAAACGGCGTTGGGAAAAACCGCCATCTCGCCGCGAAAGTCGAACGCCTTGCGAAAGCGCTCGACCATCGTGTTCGTCTGACAGAAGACCATGTGCGTTTGGGGAAGCCCGCGGCGGAACCGCACCAGCGTCATGCGGACTTCCGGCCGGCGGTACCAGACGCGGCGCGGCTGGTCGGCGGGGTCGTAAACGAAATATGGCTGATGGCAGAGCAGCGCCTGGGGGCAGCGGGCTTTCGGCGGAACGAAATTTCCCAGTCCCCAGAGCATGTCCGGGCGAAAACGACGGATGATCCCGGGGAGCTTGGCGAATTCAAACCAGATCTGCGACATCGACCCCAGCCAGCGGGGTAAATAGTGCAGTTCCGAGCGGCTCGGCACGTCCACCGACTCATAGCCGACGCCCGCCGGCAACGTGAGGCAGAACTCGTGCTGGTCCGCGACTCTGCGCAGCGTGGCGGCGATGTTCCGCCCGACGGAAAGGCCGCCCGCCGAGCGCAGGTTGTGAGCCAGAATAACGAAACGCATGGAGTTAGTGGGGCGCACGCGCCGTGCGCGGGAGACGGTAGGGCAGGTTCCGGCCGTATGGAACCTGCCGTTTGGGTCGCTCACGCGCTGTCACGATATTCCGCGAACGGC
>JACRLV010000082.1:7797-9881 GCA_016235145.1 Planctomycetota bacterium | reverse complement strand
TGCTGAATGTGATTGGCCGCTTCTCCCACGGCATTTCTTTCGTTTCAAACGGACAGCGCGTGCCCACGGATTTAGCGGAGGCGGGCCGCGAGCAAGTGGTGGAACTACTTCTGTCGGGGCTGTAGCGCAGATTTCGCTTCACGGTCGGGTCGCAACGCAGCAAATCCAACCTATTTTCGGCCCAAGAACCTGTGATTGTTTCGAGCGGAGCGGGCCTCTGTTCCCGCGCTTGGCCTGAAAAGGCGGGCCGGGACGCCCGCCCCGCTGATAACTTCACAGGCTGTAATGCCGGCTCGTAGCGTTCGAACCGATTTGGCGGTCCGCCAATCCACTTCCGGTGAATCGCAGACTTACGGATCGTGTTATTGGAAACAACTTTCGCACTTAGCGCGCCGATAGAAGGGATCAAGGAGTTGCCTCTCGTGGTGGGCATGGTCAGCGCAAAAGTCGGTCTGCTCGCGTTTGCGATCGCGATCGCCGCGGGCCTGCACGCAGGCAATTCGGTGCCGACCATTTTGACGCGCGCGATGCTGATCATGATCTGTGCGATTCTGATCGCGCAGGTGGCTGCGTACGGCGCAAAGCTGATCCTTCGCGATCACCTTCAAAACGCAAAATCGCAGATCGACGCAGAGCACGCCCGGGAGAGCGAAGCAGGCACGGCGAATCCGCCGCCGGCATGAAGCCGGTTGGTCACAGAGCAGGGGTGATGCATGGTTCCGCGCGGGTACAACGGTCGCGTCAGGCGAGTGAGCCGCGAGCACCGCGTCCGCACGTTCGCCGACGCGCAGCAGCTCGGCAGCGCCTGGCGGACCTACAAGGCGACCGGCGACCGCGTGCTGCGGAACCGGCTGGTCGAGCACTACCTGTTCCTCGTGAAATACGCGGCCGAGCGCGTCGGGTCGAAGCTGCCGGACGAAGTGGACGTCGACGACCTGATGAGCGCGGGCATCTTCGGGCTGGTCGATGCGATCGACGCGTTCGACCTCGAGCGCGGCGTGAAGTTCGAGACCTATTGCGCGCCGCGCATCCGCGGGGCGATTCTCGATGAGTTGCGCAGCATGGATTGGGTTCCGCGGCTCGTCCGCCACCGGGCGCACAAGCTCGACGACGCCGTCCGCGCCCTGGAAGTCGAGCTCGGCCGGCTGCCGAACGATCGCGAAATCGCCCAGCGGCTCGGCATGGCCGAGTCCGAATTCGAGAAGCTGCTCAAGGACGCCAACGCGGTCTCGCTCGTTTCGCTGTCGCAGTCGTTCAGCGACTCGGAGTCGAATCGGGAGGTGTCCGAGGAAGACGTTCTGCCGGACGAAAAGAGCATCGACCCGGTCCTGGAAGCGCAGAAGTCGGACGTCCGCGACCTGATCAAGCGCGACCTGTCGCGGGCGGAGCAGCTGATTCTCGTGCTGTATTACTACGAGCAGATGACGATGAAGGAAATCGGGGCGACGCTCGACCTGTCCGAATCGCGCGTCAGCCAGATGCACTCGGCGATTGTCGATCGCCTGCGGGCGCAGCTCGGACTTACCGAGGCATTCGCCCTGCCGCGGACGGACCTGATTGCCTGACCGGCCGTAGCGTCGGGACTTCGAGTCCGACGAGAGGGGCAGCAAAGGAGTTTTCGGCGATGGCGAGCATCCCTCCTGCCTGGCTGGCTTCGGGAATTCAGGGCATCGGCCAGCAGCAGCGCACCGCCGAAGCCCGCGATCGCGAAAACGCCGCCGGCCCGGTCAACCGCGACTCTCCCTTCTCGCATGAACTGACGGACGCCATCAGCTCGGACGACCGCGATTCGCAGGTCGACGCCGACGGCCAGGGCGCTGGTGGCCAGGGCCGCCAGGGCTCCGATGCGCCCGACGAGACCGATGAGTCACAGCAGCCGCAGGCTGGCGGAAGCCATATCGACCTGGAAGCGTGACCTAGGCACAGCCGCCCAGCTCGCGCTCATCGACCCAATCAGTCCACAGCCCCTTCCTGCACGTTGTCCTGACCCGATCGTCCGCCGCCCATTTCTGACTTGACCGCTGTTCCTTGAGTGGGTGTGTGCAGCGCGCCATACGGTACGACGCTGCGGGCGGGCTAGCGGT
>JACRLV010000082.1:0-7762 GCA_016235145.1 Planctomycetota bacterium | reverse complement strand
TAGCGGTTCGTCAATGCATAAGTTTTGGGGAGCATCGGCGTCTCGCCGGTACGCATTGGCTGAACTCGATGCTCGCTATCCGAGAAAACACAGTTGACGGGCCACGAGCAACCTTGCAAAGCGCGCCGAGGGGCTTGGTTTCCGCGTGACTCCCCGGGGGCGAAAGCCTGGAATTTCGCCGTTGTCGGGAGCCTGAACGCCGCCACATCGGCACGGGTCGCCGTTCGTTTCGCGTTTCATTGGCGGAAGTAAACGACCGATCCTGGCGCGCCGATAGCGCCAACGACGCGCCGTTCGTGATCCGCGGCCCGAAGCGGCGTTGGATCCTCCCGCGTGGCCAATGACGCCGCACGATCTCTAGGTACGGCATTGGCTGAGGGTTGGTGTCGTTCGTCTCGAAGTTACGGCGGCAATGCGGCAACGCAGCAGGATTCGCGTGGGCAATCGGGTTGTTCGATCGACCAGGGAAAACGGCGTTCCGCGTGATTGCCGCCTGAAGCAGCGGACGCAGGTTTTCACGACCATCGCAGCGACGGAGCCACCGATGATCGGCCTGATTCATGCGATCTTGTTTGAAATGATCGACTCCCTGGCCGGCTCGGACGGCGTGCTTGAAGTGAAACGGCGCGCCGGCGTCGGTGACGACAAAGTGTTCCAGATCGATGAAGCGTACGACGACCCGGAATGGCGGCGACTCCTCGGCGCGGCCTGCGAAGTGCTGGGTGTAGGCCCGGCCGAGGCCGAAGCGGCATACGCCGATTTCTTCATTCGGGATGCGCAAGAACGCTGGCCGGCGTGGTTCGCCAGGTCGCGCACGGCGCGTGAGTTCCTCGAGCGGCAACCGCAGATCCACAACAGTTTCGCCACGTCGCTGCTCATTCCGGCGATGCGTCAGGACGTGACGGACAAGTTCACGATCGTCAGGCAGCCGTCAGGCTTTCTGATGAAGTACGCGTCGCCCAACCGGATTTGCGGACTATACGTCGCATTGGCGCGCAGTCTCATGAAACACTATGGCGATCACGCGACTATCGAGGAACTGCACTGCCAAAAAAGCGGCGACCCGGCCTGCGAAATCCAAGTCACCTGGCCTGCGATGGGAGCACCGTGATGTCGCGATTATCGAGCAGCGCTCCGTCAAGCGGTGAATCCTACCGGGCGCATGTTAACTCGATCGCCGACCAGCTCTGCCTGACCGTGGACGGAGAGTTTGATTTCACGGTGCGAGTTGACACCGAGGATGAGACCCTCAAGAAACTCCAGATCATGGTCAATTTCGTACTGGATGCGGCCCGACGGTCCGTGCAGGAGAGCGAAGTTCAGCGACAGGCGTTGGAGGCGCAGGGGATTCAGCGCGAGCAAGCCAGGGCGGCGCTGGAAGCCACTTTGGAGCACCAGACGCGGGTCAACGAACTTCAACAGCGGTTGCTTCGCCAGGGTGGGTTGGCCGAAAAGCTGAACGAGATTACATCGACCGCCGTGGAGCTGTTCGGCGCGGATTTCTGCCGCATCTGGGTGGTGCGGCAAGGCGACTTGTGCGCGTCGGGCTGCGTCCACGCCGCCGTGAAAGAGGGTCCCCACGTGTGTCGGCATCGTGATCGGTGTCTTCACCTCACGGCCAGCTCGGGGCGGTACACGCACCTCACTGGCGAGGTGCATCGCCGCGTGCCTTTCGGCTGCTACAAGATTGGAGAGGTGGCATCCGGTGAAAAGCACCGATTCCTGACGAACGATGCATGCTCAGATCCGCGCGTTCACAACCGTGACTGGGCCCGCGAGCTGGGCCTGGTTTCGTTCGCCGGATACCAGCTCCGCCCGCCGGGGGGGGAGACCATCGGCGTCATGGCGCTGTTCTCCAAGGAGGTCATCACGTCGGAAATCGACGCGATGCTGGAAAACCTGGCGAACACGGCGGCGCAGGTGATCTTGAGCGCAAACGCGGAACAGGAGCAGACGATCCTGCAAGGGCAGCTCGCACAGGCCCAGCGCCTGGAGTCGGTGGGACAATTGGCGGCAGGCATCGCGCACGAGATCAACACGCCGACGCAGTTCGTCAGCGACAACACCCGCTTTCTGCGCGGCGTTTTCCCGAAACTGGCGGATCTTCTGGCGCGTTACGGCGAACTGCTTGCGGCCTGCCGATCCGGCTCGGTTTCGGACGCGCTGCTCGACGAACTGGAATCCGTGGTCAAGAAAGCGAAGCTCGACTACCTGCTGAAGCAGATCCCCGAAGCACTGTCCGACTCGCTGGAGGGTCTGGAGCGCGTCACACGAATCGTGCGGGCCATGAAGGATTTTTCACATCCGGGGCAGCAGTCCATG
This sequence comes from Planctomycetota bacterium, assembly GCA_016235145.1. GTDB lineage: Bacteria > Planctomycetota > Phycisphaerae > UBA1845 > Fen-1342 > JACRLV01. Next base: position 5,440 of record JACRLV010000082.1, on the reverse strand, counting down.
TCGCCGGTGGACCTCAACAAGGCGATCGAAAGCACCGTCACCGTCGCCCGCAATGAGTGGAAGTACGTCGCCGACATGCAGCTCGAACTCGACCCGGCGTTGCCGCGGGTGTCGTGCCTGCTCGGCGATTTCAACCAGGTCATTCTCAACATCATCGTCAATGCAGCCCATGCCATCCGGGACGTCGTCGGCGACGGCAGCGCGGGCAAGGGCGTCATCACGATCACCACGCGCCAAGTGGGCGACCAGGCGGAAATCCGCGTCCGCGACACGGGTACGGGAATCCCCGAAGCGCATCGCGACAAGGTCTTCAACCAGTTCTTCACCACCAAGCCGGTCGGCAAGGGCACCGGGCAGGGCCTCGCGATGGCGCGGCGCACGATTGTCGGCTCGCACCATGGCAGCCTGACTTTCGAGACGCAGGTCGGCCAGGGCACAACGTTCATCATTCAGCTTCCCCTTCAGGCAGCAGCCAGCGCGTTGGTCGAGGACCTTCGAAATGCCCCGGCAGCCCTTAATTGTTGATGCCGAGATCCCGGTCTTCAGGGGACTCCCGGGCGCCTTCGCGCGTTCTCCGATCAAGCGCGAAGCACGTATTGGCGGTGAGGCTGCGCAGGCACGCGGCAGTCCGACGCTTCGTCGACCGCGCTGCCGTCGTCCCCGAGGTGTCCCGTCCAGCGCGCGATGGTTTCGCGCCGCGGACGGGAAAGCGCTCCAGGCAGCAGCTTGCCGCGGACGATTTGCTGAACATCAGAACGGAGCCGCCGACGTGACGGCTGCGTCCGGATGTCCGCTCGCCTTTGGGCGTCGTACTGCTGAACTCGAAGAAACACGGCGGCAAGATTCGCTCGCTCCGAGCGCGCCGCCATCGCGGAGTGCCAGGCATGACTCGCGTGCTATTTGTTGATGACGAGCCCAAGGTGCTGCGCGCCATCAAGCGCATGCTCGCCACCGTGAATTGTGATTGGGAGGCGGATTTCGCGCCCGGAGGCCGCGAAGCGCTGGCCCTGCTGGCGCAGACGCCGTTCGACGTCATCGTATCCGATATGCGCATGCCGGAGATGGACGGGGCCGCTCTGCTGGCCGAGGTCACGCGGTTGTACCCGCATGTCGCGCGCATCGTGCTTTCCGGGCACTCGGAACAGGAGTCGATTCTGCGCGCGGTCGGGGTGGCGCACCAGTTCCTGGCCAAACCCTGCGAAACCGATCGACTTCTTGAGGTGGTTGGACGAGCAATCAAATTGCGCGAGCTGCTGGCGGACCCGAAGCTGCGCACCCTTGTTTCGCGGATGTCAAGGGTGCCGAGCATGCCGCAGGCTTATTGCGAAATGATGGAACAGCTCCAGTCTTCCGCCAGTTCTCTAAGAGACCTCGGCGCGATCGTCGCGCGCGACGTCGGGATGACCGCCAAGATTCTCCAAATCGTCAACTCGTCTTTCTTCGGGCTGCCGCGGCATGTGCCGGATCCCGCCTACGCCGTGTGCATGTTGGGGCTCGAGGTTCTCCAGTCGCTGGTCCTGACCATTCACGTTTTCGCGGAGCTCCCGGTTGAAGGCCTCGCCGGCGTCGGACTGCATGACCTGTGGCGCCACAGTACCGCCACCGGGGCCCTCGCCAAGCGAGTTGCGGCCAAGGAAGGCTGCGATCGGCAAGTGTGCGACCACGCGCTGACGGCGGGTCTGCTGCATGACACGGGCAAGCTGATCCTCGCGGCCAATCGTACGGAAGAATGCCGTGAGGCCGTTCGTCTTGCCAGGAGCGACGGCATTTCGCTGCCGGAGGCGGAGCGTCGAGTTTTCGGCGCTACGCACGCCGAGGTAGGGGCCTACCTCTTGGGACTCTGGGGATTGCCGGATGCCGTCGTGGAAGCCGTGGCATTCCACCATCGACCGACGGATTGTCTTGGGCGCGGCTTCGCACCGGTGACTGCCGTGCACATTGCAAATGCGCTGGAGCACGCCCGTTCGGCGACCAGCGACGAACAGCCGCCGGACGTACTCGACGCCGCGTACCTCGCCGGACTTGGCCTCACCGAGCGCTGGACATCCTGGCGAGAACAGTGCCTGGAGGGAGCTCATTCATGACCGAGCGGATCCTCTTTGTCGACGACGAGCCGAGGGTCTTGGCGGCCTTCCAACGCCAATTGAATGAGCGATTCGACGTTTCCACGGCGCCGGATGGCGAGGCGGCCCTGAAGTTGATCGCCGCCGCCGCGCCGTTCGCGGTGATTGTCTCCGACATGCGCATGCCCGGAATGGACGGGGTCGAGTTCCTCGCCGCGGCGAAGCGCCATGCTCCGGACAGTGTTCGTGTCATGTTGACCGGGAACGGCGACCAGCAAACCGCCATCGAAGCCGTCAATGAGGGACACATCTTCCGCTTTTTGAACAAGCCCTGCACCCCGGAGAGTCTGGCCCAGACGCTTGAAGCCGGCATCGCGCAGTACCGACTCGTGACCGCGGAAAAGGAATTGCTGCAAAAGACGTTGCGGGGCGCGGTCGAGTTGCTTGCAGAAGTTCTCTCGCTCACGAATCCTGTTGCCTTCGGCCATGCGTCGCGCGTGAAGCGGCTTGCCGCCAGACTGTGCAAACATATGCGGGTGGAGCCTTGCTGGCAGATCGAAATCGCCGCGATGCTGTCGCAGATCGGTTGTGTGACCATCCCGCCTGACACCCTCGCCAAAGCCTATCGCGGCGAGGCGTTGGAGACGCAGGAACTCCAGTTGCTCGACGCCCATCCGGGCGTAGGCGCCGACCTGATCCGCCACATTCCCCGGCTGGAGGAGGTTGCCGGGATCGTTGCTTATCAAAGGAAGTGTTTCGATGGGTCTGGAACGCCGCGCGACGACGTCAGCGGAGAGGCGATTCCGCTTGGGGCCCGAATCCTGAAGATCGCCGCGGACTATGACCAGTTGTGCTGGGGCCGTAACCTCGGGCCGGGCGCGATTCTGGAGTTGCAGGAGCGGAACGATTGCTACGACCCTGCCGTATTGATCGCCTTTGCTGAACTGCTCGCAGCGGATCATCAGTTCGAACTTCGCGAATTTACGTTGGCGGAGGTCATGCCCAACGCCGTGCTGGCCGAAGATGTCAAGGCGCCGGATGGCCGTTTGCTGATCGCCAAAGGACAGGAACTCTCGCCGTCCATGTGCCAACTGCTGCACAACTTCGCGGATCGGCAGGGATTGAGATCGGCGATTCGAGTCCGCGCGTACGTTGCCGCAACGCCCCCATAGCTCGCCTGACAGAACCCCAAGGGCAAGCGCGTGGGGCCGTATTTCGTGCCCGGCGCGGCTGTCGCGCGAGTTTGCGCTGGGGATCGAGGCGCTCGAGCGATTCGTCCGCGGCGAGCCGTTGCGCCGCACGCACGAGTGCGTTTTCGGCGTGCTGGCGCTGGAAAGCGAACCCGTCGATCCGCGCCTGTGAAGGCTCGAAACGGATCCGTGGCGGCGCCGCGACTAGGGCGTCGCCGGGCGACCGCTGAGATGAGGCGGCTTGTCGCCGAAGACCTCTTTCATCCGTTTTTCGAGCGACTCGCGCAGGTCGGCGGGCAGGTCGGCGCGGGTGATCCGAATCGTGGTCCATACGCCGGTTCGCAACTCAAGCAAGAGCTCGACCGTGTCCGTCTGGTCGTCCGGTTTCGGTCCGGGAACGGCGGTGGCTGGCGGTTTGACTTCGAACGGCCTGACGCCGCTCGTGTTCGTGGCTGTCCGCAGAACGAATCCTTGATCGGTCACTTCGAATTCCAGCGCGGCGTTGCGGCAGAGCAATTCCAGCAGATCGGCGATCGATCGGCGCGTCACCAGGTCGATTCGCCGCACGCCCGCCGCCGCGAGCGCGTTGGCGTCCACCAGCAGCGGCACGTTCGCCCGTTCGAGCAACTCGCGCACCACGGTTTCGAGCGGCTGCTGCGCGTAGTTGACGGATACGGACTCTTCGAGACGCCGCGCGAAGTCGTCGCGGCGTCGCTCGATAACCAGGCGGCGGCCGTCAACGCGCCAGACCCAACTCAGCGAATCGCAGGCTTGTTCCAGGTGCTGGAGCGCGTTGGCGCCTTTCGACGCGGCAAGTGCTTTGTTGAGAGTATCCGGGGCGCCGGCATCGCCGCCGACGCGGAATTCAACCGTAGCCGGCGGCTCCTCCAGCGTGAAGCTCTCCAGGCGAGCCATCAAATGGACGATCTTCTGCTCGTCCACGGTGAGGCGCCGCCCGAGCCGATTCAGAAACGGCGCCCGAACGATGCGAATTCGGTCCGGCTGAATGTCCATCCGCAGGCCAAGCCCTTCGAAAACCTGCGTCAGTCCGCGGCGGAGCGGAATCTTCGGCAGCGTGATCGAGACTCGTGTGCCCGCTCCATAAGGCAGGAAATCCGCCGCACCGGCCGCGATTTCAAAAGGCACGGACGTTTTTTCCGACAATTCCCGAATCGCCTTCTCAAGCGTCTGAGACGGCAGCGAGATGTCCATGACGCGGTCGAGTGTTTCGCTGGTATTCTGGCCCGGCGGTTGCTGAGCAAGTGCGGCGGGCAGCATCGAAAGCAGCACGATCCAGGCCGCCGCCCATGCGGCGCCGGGCGATGCGTTTTGGCGGTAGCGCGATTGCGTGATCAAGTGCGGTCCTTCTGAAATCCGTGTGCATCGGCCCGGAGTCGTGCCGCCAAACTACGGCGTCGCGGTCGTCCGCGCCGGCTCGATCGAAAAATACAACTCATCCGAACCCGGCTCCGGAGTTCCGACGCGGCCGCTTCCGCCCCGGGGAGTTCGCGCGACGACGTAGGATCCGCCAGACGCGATTCCGTGCCGCCCTCGTCTTCGCCCGCCGCGTCGGCCAGCGAGAGCTTCGGCCCGCCGACCGCTCGATCGCGGCGGCAGCGGCTGTGATCCCCGCAGCGAATCCGAAGATGCGCAGGCGCCGCCGAGCCGCCAGCGTCCGCCGCACGGCAACCTGCTGCTCCTGCCAATCGACTGCGGGCGAGGCGGCCGCAGCCAGCACCTCGTCGAGCCGGCCGGGGCGCAGCTCGTCATGCACCGCTGCCTCGATCGCCGCCCCAATTCGCTCGCGCTGTCCTTTCCAATCGACCGCGTTCAGCGACCGCCCGCCGAGCGCGAGCACCGAATCAAGCTCGCCCCGCTGCATCGCCTTCTCGATGTCGGCGTCGATCGCCGCGCGGATCGCGGCCGGTCTCGTGGCCCAATCCACGGAAGCCAGGGGCTTGGGATCGTCGCGGGTGAGGGCGTGGACGCGGCGCCATTGGTCGCGAAGCGCGGCCAACTCCGGCGACTGCTTCCCGGCCCGTTCGATCAGCGCGAAAAGATCGGCGCGGAGCGGCTCGTCGAGCCAGTCGCTGAGCAGCCGTTCAAATTCCGCGCGATTCACGATTGCACCGCCCTAATTCCGCCGCATTCCGTAACGCCGGCCCTCCGAGTCCGGCGCCGGTGGTT
>JACRLV010000081.1:4684-8649 GCA_016235145.1 Planctomycetota bacterium | reverse complement strand
CGTACACCTACCGCGTGCTATTGATGACCACGCGGCGCGAGCGAGGACGGCCGATGGACGGCCCAAGCTGGTTCGGAACCGAGCCGTTCTTCGGGCTCGACGTGAAGGACTGGAAGCCTGGCGAAGCGCTGCAATTCGATCCCGAAAAAGCGATCGGCTACCCGTCGCCGCTGGCTGAACTGCCCGCCGGCCGCTACCGCTTGCAAGCCGTCATCGATCTTAACGGTTGGTCGCACGACGTTGCCGGCGCGCCGGGCAACGGGTACAGCGAAATCCAGACGCTCGAACACGATCCCGAGCAGCCGACGGCGTTGCATCTCGAAATCGCGAAAACCGTGCCTGTCCGCGAGCTGAAGGACACCGAATCCACGAAGTTCATCCGCCTGAAAAGCCGCCTGCTCAGCGAGTTCTACCACCACGACGTGTATCTGCGCGCCGCGGTCGGCTTCCCGGATTCGTATGACGAGGACAAGCAGAAGCGCTACCCGGCGGTGTACACCATTCCCGGTTTCGGCGGCACGATCAACAACGCGGGCCGCGGCGTCCGTTCCAGCGAGTACGCCGCCGACGGCTTCGAGCCGATTGTCATCTTCCTCGACCCGGATTGCCCGACCGGCCACCACGTATTCGCCGACTCTGCGAACAACGGACCGCGCGGCCAGGCCCTGATCGAAGAGCTGATCCCGTACCTCGAGCGCGAGTTTCGCCTCATACCCGAAGTCGGGGCGCGTTTCGTCACCGGCCACTCCTCCGGCGGATGGAGCAGTCTTTGGCTACAGGTGGCCTATCCCGACACCTTCGGCGGCGTATGGTCCGGATCGCCGGACCCGGTGGACTTCACCGCGTTTCAGACGATCGACATCTACGACGAGAAAGAGAACATGTTCACGCTGGCGGACGGTTCGCCGCGGCCGCTTTCGCGCGGCGATTGGGGCTCGCCGCTGCTGACGAAGTCGTTTTGTCTGATGGAAGAGACCGTCGGCCGCGGCGGGCAGTTGCAGTCATTTGAGGCGGTCTTCAGCCCGCGCGGCCCGGACGGGCGGCCGCGACAGCTCTGGAACCGCCAGACGGGCAAGCTCGACGCCGCCGTCGCGCAAGCCTGGCGAAGGTACGACATTCGCGAAATCGTCGCGCACGATTGGTCGCGGCTGGGGCCGAAACTGAAGGGCAAGCTCCACCTGTTCTGCGGCGACAAGGATACCTTTTTACTGGAAGGCGCATTCTTCAAGCTGCGCGACGCACTGGAGCGGCTCGGCAGCGACGCCTACGTCGAAGTGATTCCCGGCGCCGGCCACGGCTTGCCGCCGTCGGTCCATCGCAAGATGGTTGAGCAAATGGCGGCCAGCGCGGCAGCCAATGCGACCCATCGAAAGTAAGGCCGCCGTTCCGACCCGCCGGCGATGAACGAACGAGACAGGCGAATTGACGCAGCCAGCGCCCGCCCTTCCGCAGAAACCGGCCGCGTCCCGTATAATCCCGTGGATGTCAAGACCCAGCCTGGCCACCAGCAAACGCCCCAGGCGAAGATGCGGCCCGCTGTTCTTCGCTGCGGTTTGCGCCGCGGCGATCCCGCTGCGCGCATGGGCCGGCGACGAGCGCGTGCGGATCTCCGGCGGCCCGGACGGCTCGGGCCAGAATTACCAGTGGACCGTTCAGAACCTGACGACATCGCCGATCGTCTGGATCGAGTTTCCGCACTACCACGCCGATCAGTTTACGCCGCCGCCGGGCTGGACGCAGGATTGCACCTTCATTCAAGTGGCAGGATCGGAGGATCGTCCCGGCGTATGTCGCGCGGAAGCGCCGAGCCCCGGCGAAGGCATCGCCCCGAGCGGACAGGCCGCGTTCGCCATGCGTCTGTCGCGCGTCTCCGCGCCGAAAGGCCGCGGCACGGTCTCCATCCGCTTTGCCGACGGTTCGACAACCACCGTGCAAAACGTGTTGGTGCCCATTTCGCCCAGCGCCCTGGACCGCTATCTGATCCCGGCGGTCATGGGCCTGCTTTTTCTGCTGGCTTTCTGGATTCACGCTCGCAAGCGCAGGCGGTCGGGCGAGCCCGCGCAGCCATTGGAGTCGACCTGACGCCGCCCGAAAGCCGCCACCCGAGACCCCTGAGTAAACGATGCTCGCAATAGAAATCAGCGATCTTTGTAAGTCGTACGGCTCACGAACCGTGCTGCACAACGTGGACCTGGCCGTCCGGAGCGGCGCGATCTTCGGCTTTCTCGGGCCCAACGGCGCGGGCAAGACCACCACGATCCGCACGCTGCTCGGATTGCTTCGGGCCGACGGCGGCCGAGCGCTGATATTCGGCCGCGACGCCTGGCGCGAAGGCCCCACCGCTCGCGCGAGCGTCGGATACCTGCCCGGCGACGTGCGTTTCTACGACTGGTTCACCGGCCGCACCACGCTGGAAATGTACAACGCCTCCCGCGGCGGCGGCCATCGCGATGAGATGCTGCGGCTCCAGCGCGCGTTCGATCTCGAATTGGACAAGAAGGTCCGCCGCTATTCGCGCGGCATGAAGCAGAAGCTCGGACTGATCCAGGCATTGATGCACCGGCCGCGGCTGCTCATCCTCGACGAGCCGACGACCGCGCTCGACCCGCTCGTGCGCGAGACGCTCGTGCAGGAGCTGCGGACCGTCGCCGCCGACGGACGCTCAGTCCTGTTTTCAAGCCACACGCTGAGCGAAGTCGAGGAGCTCTGCGACGAAGTCGCGATCGTGCGGGCCGGGCGGATCATCGAAAACGAAAAAATCGCCGTGCTTCAGCAGCGCGCCGTGCGCCACGTCGAGTTCATCGTCGATCCGCGGCGGGTCGTGCCGCCGGCGCCGAGCGGCCTGCGAATTCTCAGTCAGGCGGACGGCCGGACGCGCGGCGCGTGGGCCGGACCCGTGCAGCCCCTGCTGAGCTGGCTGGCCGGAATCGGCGTGCAGGACGTGAGCATCGCGCCGCCGGACCTGGAAGACCTGTTCCTGGCGTACTACTCCAACAACAACCAGGTGAGCGCCGCATGACCGGAGCACTCCTGCGAAAGACGTTGCGCGAGACCTGGGTGCTGCTGGCGGTCATCAGCGTCTTTATCGTCGGTTTTGAGATCATCTTCGTCTGGGCGGTCAGCTCGTTCGCCAAGGAACTCACCGACATCTGGTTCAAATTCCCATTCCTGAAGAAACTCATCGCCGCGCTGGCCGGCGCCGATCTCGCATCCGACGTGACCATCACCACGCTGATGTCGCTCGGGCTGGCGCATCCGCTGCTCTACGCCGCAACCTGGGCGTTCATCCTCACGCTCTGCACGCGCGTCATTCTCGCGGAGATCGACCGCGGCACCGCCGATCTGCTGCTCACGCTGCCCGTCTCGCGCACGCGGCTGTTTTCGACCGTCACGCTGGTCTGGATCAGCGTCGGGGCCGTGCTCTGCGTCATGCCCTGGATCGGCATTCGCTGCGGGCGGCAGATGTTCACCAAGGCCCACGACATCGACCTCGCCATCCTCTGGCTGCCGATCGCGAATCTCTACGCCCTCTACATCGCGATCGGCTGCCTGACGCTGGCGATCTCGACCTTCCTGACGCGCCGCGGCGTGGCGATCGGCATCACGCTGGGAATCCTGATGCTCTCGTTCCTGCTGAACTTCGTCGTGACGCTTGTGCCCGCGGCCAAGCCCTGGAGCTGGACGGGGTTGCTGGATTACTACAAGCCGCTGGAGTGCATCCGCGCGCACGAATTGCCCTGGCCCAACATCCTGGCGCTGCTGGGATTTTCGCTCGTCGCCTGGCTCATCGGGTTGATGCAGTTCCGCCGCCGCGACATTCCCGCGTCGTAGTGCTGACGAGCATATCGACCGCGATGCGTGGAGGAGCTGCGTAGCGTCGGACCTCCGAGTCCGACGGATTTTGGGCGTCGAATCCGCCGTTCGGACGCTTTGATTGCGCTGTTCCCGTCGGACTCGGAGGTCCG
>JACRLV010000081.1:0-4570 GCA_016235145.1 Planctomycetota bacterium | reverse complement strand
CGGACTCGGAGGTCCGACGCTACGCTGAAAACGGCTAAACGCCCGCGCCGCGGACGACGAGCTTCCCGAGATGTCCGCCCGTCTGCATGAATCGAAGCGCATCCGGCAACTGCTCGAACGGAAACGTCCGGTCGATCACCGGCACGATCTGGTGCTCTTCGATGAAACGGATCATCGCGGCCATCGATGCCGCCGAATCCACCATGATCCCGGCGACGCGCAGCCGCCGCATGATGATCGGCCCGAGCGACGCCTGGGCCGACAGTCCGGTCAGCGCTCCCATCAGCGCGACGCACCCGCCGGCCCGCGTCGCGAGCAATGACCGGTTGAATGTTCCGCCGCCGCCGGTTTCGACCGTGATGTCCGCGCCTTCGCCGTCCGTGAGTTCGAGCACGCGGCGTTCCCACTCCGGCTCGCGCGAGTAATTCACGCCCTCATCGGCGCCGAGCGATTTCGCCCGTTCCAGTTTTTCGTCGCTGCTGCTGGTGATGATGACCCGCGCCCCCATCGCCTTCGCCAGTTGCAGCGCAAAAATCGACACGCCGCCCGTTCCGAGCGTCAGCACCGTCTTCGCGTTGTCGCCGCGCGAAAAATCGAGTCCCCCCGCCGTCACCAGCGCGCTCCACGCCGTCAGCGCCGCAATCGGCAGCGTCGCCGCCTCCGAAAACCCGTAACCCCGCGGAATCGGCAGCACGGCGTCCGCGGCCAGGACGACTCCCTCTGTCGCCAGCCCCGGCCCCGGCAGACCCAGCGTCGTTGAAATGTGCTCGCGGCGAAACGGGCCGTCGATCCAGCCGCTGACGAAATTCACGACCACGGCATCGCCGACGGCGGGCGTCGAAACGCCTTCGCCGACCGCTTCCACCACGCCCGCCCCATCGCTGATCGGCACGGCCGGCAGCCGCAACCGCGGGTTGTACTCGCCCTGCACGATCATCCAGTCGCGGTAGTTCAGGCTCAGCGCCCGCGGCCGCACGAGCACCTGCCCGGGCCCCGGCGCCGCCGGCCGCGGCCGATCGATGCAGCGAAGATTCTCCAGCCCGAACGCGCTCAGTTCCCAAGACAGCATGCACACCCCAACGCAATCAGCGGCACATTCCGCCGGCGCCGCTCAGGCCGGCCGCTTCCCATGCACCACCCGCTCATGGCGGAGGTCGTCTCGATAAGTAACGACGTCGCCCCAACCGGCGTCGCGAAACAACGCACAAACCGCCTGGGCCTGATCGTACGCCACCTCGATCAGCAGATGTCCGCCCGGCCGCGTCATGGGCAACGCGTCCGCGACGAGCCGCCGAATGATCGCCAGCCCATCCTCGCCGGCGAACAAGGCCCCGCGCGGCTCAAAGTCCCGCACGTTCGCCGGCAATGTCGCGGCGTCGCGCTCGGCGATGTAGGGCGGATTGCTCACAATGACGTCGAATGGCGGCTCGCCGGCCCACGGCGCGAGCAGATCGCCTGATCGAAATTCGATTCGCTGCTCGACGCCCAGCCGCCGCGCGTTCTCGCGCGCGACTGCCAACGCCGCCTCCGAAATATCTCCGGCGTACAGGCGCGGCTCGGCGAGATTTTTGGCGAGCGCCACGATGATGCAGCCGCTCCCCGTTCCCACGTCGAGAATTCGCAAGCCCGACCGGTCCGCGTCGCGCAGCATGCTCACCACGCGCTCGACGAGCACCTCCGTCTCCGGCCGCGGAATGAGCACGTCCGGCGTAACCACGAAATTGAGCGAAAAGAAGTCGCGCTGCCCGGTCAGATACGCGATCGGCTTGCCGCTCGCGGCTTCCTTGACCGCCTCGCGAAACTGCTCGCGCTGCGCGGCGCTCGGCTCGGACTCGTAGCGCGTGTAAAGCTCAAGGCGGCGGCACTTGAGAATGTGCGCCAGGAGGATCTCCGCGCACAACCGTGGCGATTCGACGCCCTTCTGCTCGAAGTACTCGCGCGTCCAATTCAGGAGCCGCGCGACGGACCAGGTTTCACCGGAGCTGCCCGCGTTTGCCATTCCGGCGAACTATATCCCCCCGCCGCCGGGATGCCGAGACGGCAGGAAGGCACGGAAGCAGGAAGGCACGAAGGCACGGAGGCACGGAGGCACGGAAGCAGGAAGGCACGAAGGCACGGAGGGGGGCATGGGCCGCCGGCCCGTAATTCGAGACGCCAGCGTACGAAGCCGGCCGTTGGGTGCGCGACCTCCCCGTCTCCCGGTACTCCGGGAGAGGGCCGGGGTGAGGGCGCTTTTTCGGTAGCCACGGAGCCACGTCGGCCGATCTTTTTGCCACGCGGCGGCGGCCTACTTCACCGGGCGAATGAACGAATCCAGCCACGCCGTGCCGCGGTCGGCGATCGTCTGGAGGATTTCCGGATAGAGCTCGCGCTCCGCCTGGCCGACGCGGGCGGTCAGCGTTTCGACCGTGTCATCCTTCAGCACCGGTACCTCGCGCTGGGCGAGGATCGGCCCGTGGTCGTATTCGTCGTCGGCCAGGTGAACCGTGCAGCCGCTGCGCGTCGCGCCGCTGCGGAGCACCGCCTCGTGTATGTGATGCCCAAACATCCCCTGCCCGCCGAACGCCGGCAGCAACGCCGGATGGATGTTCAGCACGCGGCCGCGCCAGGGCGGCGGAATCCGCCAGCGGCAGAGGAAGCCCGCCATGACGACGAGGTCCGTCGGGGTCTGGCCGATCGCGTGAACGAGCGCGTCGGAAAACGCGTCGAGGGCGGCAAAATCGCGTCTTTGCACGATCGCAAGCGGCAGCCCCGCGCCGCGGGCGATCTCCACGCCGCGAACATCCGGCCGCGAGCTGACGACCTGCACGATCCGCACGCCGCGCAACCGCCCGTCGCAAATGCGCTCGATGAGGTTGGCGAGCGTGGACCCGCCGCCGGAGATGAGGACGGCCACGCGCAGCAGCGCCCGAACGGGCGGCGTAGAACGGCGAGCCTCGGCGTCGGGGGCAGTTTCCGGATTCACAGGCAACAGGCTACCGCGAACGCCCGGTGCCGTGGTATCGCCCTGACGCTCGCAAGACCCGAAGCGGCACGATGGGAACGAATCGGCCGCCGATTCAGACCCGGTGCGTCAGAATCGGCACGATCTCCGCTGCCGTCGTCAATTCGCCGTCGTCGCCGCCGGCATGGGGTTCGCCCTCGGCAGCATGGTTGGTTTGACGCAAGCTGCTGCCGGCCAGCTCCCGCGAACTTCGATTTTCCACGTCTTCTACGGCCCGTCGGCGACCTCGATTTCGACCACGCGCGTCACGATCACGTTGTCGCGGTTGCCGGCGATCAGTTGCACCTTGTGCCGGCCGGACAGGGTCGGCAGCATGAGGCGGAAGCGGGCGTCTTCCGCCGCCGTCCGGTCGCGCTCGACGCGCTTGCCGTCGGTGCCGAGCGTCCTGATCTTCGTGTCGCCCTTGCCGAGGGCGCCGGATTCGAGGTGCGGGGCGGCGCGGTCGCCGTGGCTGACCTTGAACATCACGCCGTCGAGCGGTCCCAGGCCCGGGAACGTCGGCGCGATTTGCATGTAGCGGAGCGACTCGCCGCGCGGTCCCACCTGCGTCTGGGCCTGCGACGCCTGCACGGTGGTCGGGAAGTTGGCGATATCCAGCGGTGCAGCGAAGTCGCCCTGCGGAGCGATCTCGCGGTTGTCGCGGATCGCCGCGTCGATCCGGCGGGCCAGCTCGCGCACTTGGGTCCGGGCGCCGTCGGACGTAAAGGAAACTACCGCATTCGCTCGACGGAATACGATCGTGGAACTCCACTGCATGCACGCATCGCCGATATCGGAAGCGGGTTGGCTGGTTGGTTCGTCTGGGGGCACTGGGATTCTGATCATCAGTCGGCTCATCGCTTCATCGGCCGCCTCCACGTTCTTGAAGACGCCCAGGCGCAGTTCAAAGACACGAAAATCAGCTGGCGAATGATCGACGTGATAGACCATTCCGTGGCTCGAAAGTACTACGGGTGTTCCTGAAACACCCACGGCCCGCCCAAGCGCATCACTACTAATCGCGGTGAATGACGGCGCTGTCGTTTGGACAGCCGCAGACAGCACGAGCAAGATCGCTAGGTGCGCCATGATCAATCTCCTTAGGGATGCGGACAGGTGTACTGGGACGAGCGCCTGGTGGTAGATCCAGCCCTTACGCGGTCGGGAAGGTCCGGGCAGCGCTGCTCGCTCGCATCGGGCGCTTTTTCGATCACCTCCGGGAAGTCCTCTGTTCCGTACGACGGATCATATACGCCGCCCGCAGTCTCGGTCAGGCAGTGATATGTGAAATGAGGATCGGCTGGCGCACCATCGTTGGACGACGCCGCAACTTGAATTGAAACGAGCCATTCGCCTCGGTATCGAAAGTGATCCCAGAAGGCAATCGATCCTCCGCTCCAAACGTATGCCAACCGAGCGTCATGCCCGGCCGTCTGCATCAGGTATCGCAACAAACGCGCATTTTCCTGACAGAGAGCCTGGCGCGTGATTACTCCGGCCACTAAATACTGAACTACTCTATTCTGCCGCATACCGCACCTCGGGCGCGCGGAAGTAGTTGCGGACGATGTCGGGGCGGCCCTGTGT
>JACRLV010000265.1 GCA_016235145.1 Planctomycetota bacterium | reverse complement strand
CGCTCGGCCCCGACCTACCACACCTAGTATAGTCAGAACCGGCTCGTTCGGGTGTTTCGGTCCCGGCCGCCGAACGTTTTCGTGTGTGGAGTTTCGGAGTTCGGCACAAGTTCGATCCGAGCCCCAAGCGCCAGCGCGCGGGTCTTCGCGCGAAAGGGCGCTATTTCGAGTGATCCCCGCGCGCTGGCGCTTGAGGCTCGAATTTTCCAATATGACTCGCTACGCCTTGCTTGGATCCGGAGCGCAGACTTCAGCGAATCGAGCGAGTCAGTTCCTGCCCGGCCTGAAGCGGCCGCAGCAGCGTATTCTCGACGCACATTCCATATGCCACGCGATCCGCGGCGTGAAAAAGGACTGCGACGCCGGCTTGCTGACCCTGCGACTCAACTGCCAGCGGCTCTCCGATTGGAGCATCCGCGGACGTGCGTTCCGCGACGAACAATCCGCCGGGCATGACCCGTTTGATGACGCCGACGCGCAGCGGAACGGTACTGGGCCGGCCGATTCGTCCAGCCGCTGAAGGGAATCCGCCGCGGCGCCTTCCGGGCGGATCAAATCGCCGACGATGCAATAAGCATTCTGCACGCGACGAATTTCGACCGTCCCGATCGGCGAACCGTTTCGTAGCACGACCGCCGGCATGCCGGCGGCCACGCCGTCCGTCTCGCCCGCCGTCACGAGCCATCCTTCCTGCGTGCTGGCGAATACATGGCCTCGCGAGCGGGCGCTTGCGGCGTCCGCGAACGTGCGCACGACCGCGTCGTCGCCGACTTGGAGCGGACCGGCGCACGCCTGCGCGAGCAGCCGCGCGTACCAGAAACGCGCATCGCTGCGCTCCGTCACTCCATATCCGACATAGCGCCCGTTGCGGTAGAAATCAAAGCGCGCATCGCTGGGGCACGGGGGCTGAGGCGGCTTGGCGACCCAGACGATCGGGTCGGCCTGCTTCGTATCGATCTGGCTCACGGCGGAGGAAAGTCGGCCCTCGCGAATCTCGCCGGGGCCCGGCCAAAGTGCGACGGCATCTTCAACCGCGGGCCGGACCTCTGCCGCCAGACGAAGGACGCGACAGAAGCTCACGTCCGGTCCCGAGTAGCGCACGTCCAGTCGGTACATCGGTTGCCCGTTGACGCGCCGCCACCAGCTCTGGCCCTTGTTCACCCCCTGCAACTCGCCAGCGCGAATCCACGCGGATTCGCCGCCGGGCCCGACGTTTTCGATTGTCGTCAGGAGCGGCGCCCCGGTCGGCCATTCGGGCCGGAGGCGGCGAACCAGATCGCGGGGAACAAGCCACGCCCGGACGCCGGCGCTTGGCAGTTTCACGCCCGCGGCCAATTCCATCGGCAGGCGAAAACGTCCGCTCTCCGCTTCTTCTCCGTTCTGCGTGGTTCTGCCGAGCGGGCCGCTGTCATCGCCGACGATGACGCGATCAAGGAGGGGGTCAAATCCGTCCTGCGGCGGTTCGATCTCGATCGTCGGCGGATCAGCCTGCCAGCGCACAACCGTCAGCGGCGGAAACGGCGAGGAAGGCGCGCTCTGCGCGTTGGCAGCAGGGCATGCCGCAAGACCCAAAACGAGCGCAGCGCTCGCTACGGCCAGCAGGATGTCAAGAATGGACGCGCTCCTGGTTCGCACGAAACGTCTAGGCACGGCCGAAATTCGCGAGCAGCGATGCCAGATCCTGAAGTTCCATGCAACCGCTGGCGTCGAAATCCGCGGCGGGGTTATAGGCCGCATCGCCCGCGCAGGAACCGAACGCCGCAAGGAAGCCGGCCAGATCCTGGAGATCCACGTCGCCGTCCCGGTCGAGGTCGCCGGTGAATACGGGCGTGACTTGCACGGTTCCGCGGACGCGTAAGCCGCGAATGGTGACCGTCACGTAACCGAACGGCGGCAGGTTCATCTGGTACGTGCCGAACTGGATGTTGGTGAACGAAACATGGCCGAACCCGCTCGCATCCATTGTCACGAGCAGGTCGCCCGCGACGGCGATCGGGTCCGGCGGGTGCGGAAAGAGCACGTGCTGGTTGACGATGGTGTGCGGCGGCGGGCCGTACAGCGTGCCGCTGCTGCTCAGGTATTCCGGCGGGATTTGGCCCGTGATGTCCACGGTGACCGGCGGGAACACGGAGTACTGCACCGTCGCGTCCACGCGCGTCACGGTCGAAACGAAATCGTATTCCGCGGCGGCCGGATCCGCCGCCGAAGGCGAGTTCCAGAACACGTCCTGTCCCGTCGTGGAAATGTCGTAGCTCCACGTAACCGGGCCGGCGACGGCCGCACCGCTTGCAAGAACAGCCGATGCCAGGATCGATGCGACTCGTGATGGGCTCATCTGCTTCCCTCCGACGGGCCGGACTGCCGTTGATCGGGTTGGACACGCCGATCGGCGCAACGATTGTGCTGGATACGGTCAGCTCGGCGGCCAGGAATCCTCACGCTACTATATGCCAACCGCCCGTTCGGCGGAATCGCTTTTCTCGGTCCGATACCGCGCTTAAGCTTCCGGCATGAAAATCGCGACCCAGGCCATCCACGTCGGTCAGGAGCCGGACCCCACGACCGGGGCGACCGTGCCTCCCATTTACGCCACCAGCACCTTTACGCAGGAAGCCCCGGGCAAGCACAAGGGCTATGAATACGCCCGCGGCACGAACCCGACCCGCGACGCGCTCGCCCGCTGCCTGGCGGCCCTGGAGGGCGGGGCGGCGGGGATGAGTTTCGCGTCCGGCCTGGCAGCCACCAATGCGTTGGTTTGCTCGCTGTGTCGCCCCGGCGATTCGGTCGTCGCCTTCAGCGACATGTACGGCGGGACCTACCGGTTGCTGGAGCGGATTTTCCGGCCGTGGGGGCTCGAAGTGCGTTATTGCGACGATACGCGACCCGACGCGATCGCCGGCCTCGTCGACGACACGACCCGCATCGTCTGGATCGAAACGCCGACGAACCCGATGCTGCGGCTGTTGGATATCGCGGCGGTTTCGCAGGCGGTGAGGGCCAAGGCGGCCCGCACCGGGACGCGGCCGATCTCGCGGCGCGGCGGCTCGCCGATGGACCATGATTTCGGCATGGTGCTGGTGGTTGATAACACGTTCGCGTCGCCGGCGTTGCAGCAGCCCATCTCGCTCGGAGCCGATGTCGTTGTTCACAGCACCACGAAATACCTGGGCGGACATTCGGACGTGGTCGGCGGTGCGATTGTGACCGCAAAAGCCGAGACCATGGCGCCGATCAAGTTCTTTCACAACGCAGCCGGCGGAGTCTCGGGTCCGTTTGACTGCTTCCTGACTCATCGCGGCGTGAAGACGTTGGCGGTGCGGATGAAAGCTCACTGCGAAAACGCGATGCATGTGGCCCGATGGGCGGCGTCGCAACGGGGTTTTCAGAAGGTCATCTATCCCGGGCTCGAAACGCATCCCGACCACGAACTCGCTCGGCGTCAGATGGCGGGATTCGGCGGAATGGTCACGGTAGTGCTGCCGACGTTTGATCAAGCGAGCCGCTTCATGGCCGCGACGTGCGTGTTCTCCTGCGCCGAGAGCCTTGGCGGGGTCGAATCACTGGTCAATCACCCGGCCGTGATGACGCACGCTTCGATTCCGAAAGAAGTCCGCGAGCGGATTGGCATTACGGACGGGTTGGTGCGGTTGAGCGTCGGGATCGAGGACAAGGACGACCTCGTCGCAGATCTGGAGCAGGCGCTCCGGAAAGAGTGCGTTTGGCAGGTCCCCAAGCGCCAGCGCGTGGGGCCGGAATGGGGAGCGTGGGCCTCCGGCCCGCGTCGCGGCGGCTGTGGTACGTGGGAATGCAGCCGAGGGCGGCTGCGGTACGTTGCATGATGATTGCGAGGAATCAACTCGATGCTGCGACTAGGCGTAAACATCGATCATGTGGCGACCGTGCGGCAGGCGCGCGGGGCGGATGAGCCCGACCCGATTTGGGCGGCGGTCGAAGCGGAACTGGGCGGCGCGGACAGCATCACCTTTCACCTCCGCGAAGACCGCCGGCACATCAACGACCGTGATGCCCTTCTGCTCAAGCACACGGTCGCCTGCAAGCTCAACATGGAAATGTCGGTCGAGCCGGAGATCGTGAAGATCGCGCTGGAGCTCAAGCCGGAGCAATGCACGCTCGTGCCGGAGCGCCGCGAGGAATTGACGACCGAAGGCGGCCTGGACGTGGTGCGCTGGCGAAAGCGCGTCGCGCCGGTCGTAAGGCGCCTGAAGGCGGCGGGCATTGAGGTGAGCGCTTTCATCGAGCCGATCGAGGTGCAAATCGCGGCAGCCGCGGAATGCCGCTTTGACGCGATCGAAATCTGGACCGGCGGCTACGCCCACGCAAGAAGCGAAGCCGCGGCGACCCGCGAACTCGATCGGCTGGCAAGCGCGATCGATTGCGGCCACGACCACGGCCTGACGGTGCATGCCGGGCACGGCCTCACATATCGAAATGTCCACGCCGTCGCGGCGATCCCCGGCTGGTGTGAATTCAACATCGGCCACAGCATCGTCGCCCGCTCGGTGTTCGTGGGGATGCGCGACGCCGTGCGCGAAATGAAGCGCCTGCTTCGCCGGGGCGAGCGAGCCCAGCCAGCCTGCGGCGAACCCGCGTAGGCCACGAACGAGATTGGCGATACGTAGCGTCGGACCTCCGAGTCCGACGATCGGCACTCGAACCTGCCGGCTTTCGGACAAACCCGAGACGAATCTGTGGCGCAGGCGTCCCGCCTGTGTCTTTTGAACCCGCGTGATTGGTTGGCGGCGGTGCTCGGGTGGTACGGGCGTCTCGCCCGTGCGTTGAACGGGCGAGACGCCCGTACCACCCGGTTGGTCTGCAAAGAGCCTGGTTAGCTGAACCCCGCCAGCTTCTGCTGCGCCGTCGCGACATCCACTCCTCGCACCTGGACCAGCTTCACGCGCTGCGTGTTCCCGCGCACGATCGACACCGCGGCACGTTTCACGCCAAAAACGGTGGCGAGAAATTCCACCAGTTCAGCGTTCGCCCGTCCGTCTTCGGGCGGCGCCGAAACCGCCACGCGCAGCGCCTGATTCCAACCTCCGGCGACCTTTGTGCGCGAGGCGCCAGGCACAACCTTCACGGTGAGTTGCACGCCGCCGCCGCTTGCTGTGATCTGCACGTCCTTCATCGCGTCGCTCGTTCGCGCATCACGCGGAT
Source organism: Planctomycetota bacterium (assembly GCA_016235145.1). Classification (GTDB taxonomy): domain Bacteria; phylum Planctomycetota; class Phycisphaerae; order UBA1845; family Fen-1342; genus JACRLV01. The sequence goes on along the minus strand of JACRLV010000265.1, from coordinate 2,049 downwards.
CAGCCGCACAAACGCCCGCCGCTGCCGCCATCGTAAGCGCCAAAGCGGCTTGAAAAAGTAGATGATCAGCCCGGCGGGCGCAAGTGCGATGAAGTAATGCGCCACGTGCGGACCGAATCCGGCTCGCACGGCCGAGGTGCTCGTGCCAATCCGCCAGATGAGCACGGTGAAGACCAGCCAGATGCCGAGCGGCGCCAGCATCAGGCTCATCGTCCACGCGACGTAGCGGTAGAAGAGCGGCTGCCACACCGCGCCGACCGGCAGGATCGCCCGGCAGGTGCTCAGCGCCTCGTAGAGCAGCAACGCCGCGATCGCCAGCACCGGAACGGCGAGCGGCAACGGGCCGCTGCGCACCCACAGGAACGCTCCGGCGGCGACTCCCAACACGGCGAGGATGAACGCGTCGCCGGCGCCGCGCAGCTTCTGAATCCGAGCGCGCGGCGAATGCCGTCGCTCCAGTTCCGCCCGAGGATTGAAGCCGCCGCACTCCGGGCAGCAAATCGGGTCGCCGGAGAGCCCGCGCAGGTTGTATCCGCATCGCGCGCAGGGCGCGTCGTAGCTCAACGTGGTCCAGGGTTGCATTGGTCGGGGCCGCAGGTGCATCCGGGAAGTGTACTTTGTCCCTCCCGAAACGCGGCGCGGGCACGGCGGCGCGCCGCGGATGAGTATTGGTGAGGTTTGATTGTGGGGCCGGGCTCCGCCCGGTTTCTTTTGCGAAGTGGGGCCGGACTGCACAAGAGACAGGCCGGAGGCCAGCCCCACAAAACCAAGAGACGCCGGTTCCCGCGGTGGAACCGATTCCGGCGGCATGGACAAGCTCGCCAAGTCCGTCAACACTTCGCGTGGCGCGCAGCGCCGCCGGGGCGCGGACATCGGGCGTCCGCCGGCCGGCCGAATCGGAGCACAACGCATGACCAGCCCCGAGCCGTTGACCATGCACGGCACCAGCAGAGCTCTGCAACACATGCTCGACCTCTGCATGCGCGTCGCGGGCACGCGTTCGACCGTGCTCATCACCGGCGAGACCGGGGTAGGAAAGGAACTCGTCGCCCGCTTCATCCACCGGCACAGCCCGCGCCGCGATCGGCCGATGATCATCTGTAACTGCCACGGCGTGCCCGAGACGCTGCTGGAGAGCGAGCTCTTCGGCCACGAGCGCGGCGCGTTCACCGGGGCGATCCAGTCGCGCAGCGGCCTGTTCGAAAGGTCCAATGGCGGGACTTTGTTGCTCGACGAGGTCGGCGAGATCCCGCTGCCGGCGCAGGCGAAGATGCTGCGTGTGCTTCAGGAACGCCGGTTCCAGCGGCTCGGCAGCGCCGCCACGATGGAGACCGACGTGCGCGTGATCGCGACGACGCATCACGACCTGCGCTCCCTGTCGCAGCACGGCAAATTTCGCGAGGACCTGTTCTTTCGTTTGAACGTCTTTCCGGTCCACGTGCCCGCCTTGCGCGAGCGGCGCGAGGATATTGCGGCGCTGGCGAACTGGCTGCTGGCCGATGCGGCCCGGCACAACCGCTGCCGCCAGTCGGGTTTTTCTGAGACGGCCATGGCGCTGCTGGTCAGCTTCGATTGGCCCGGAAACGTCCGTCAGTTGCAATCCGTGATCGAGCGGGCCTTGCTGCTGTCCGGCGGGGATCCGATCAGCGAGCAGCATCCGCCGCCGGAAATCACCGCCGGATTCCTGCCGCCGGAAAGCGGCGAGACGGCCACCTCGCTGTCCTACGCACAACGGCTGCTGATCGCCCGGGCGCTGCATGAGGCTGCGTGGAATCTGACGCGAGCGGCGGCCCGGTTGGGTGTGACGGTCCACACGCTACGGCAACTGATGGCGACGTTGCGCATTCAGCGCACGGAAGGGTGAAACGGGGGCTGAATTCTCGATACCCGCAATTGAGGAAACGGCCGAAGCGCGTTAGTGGTCGGTCAACCATTGATATTCTGGTTGCTGTTCGAGAACGGGTGCGCGTCCGTAATGAGATCTGTGGGGCAGGCCTCCGGCCTGTCTCTTCGGCAGGGACGATCGCTGCAACGCGCGGGCCTGTTTCC
>JACRLV010000264.1 GCA_016235145.1 Planctomycetota bacterium | reverse complement strand
CTCATCATGATGGTCGTGTCCGCGCTTTTCACGTTTTACTGGCAGATGGCGGGCACGCGGCAGAAGGCCGCCGAGATGTCGGCCCGCACACAGCTCGCGCGCAACGTCTTGCAGGAAATCGAACGCGGCATTCGAAGCACGGTTGGCTTTGAGAAGATCGGGTTCCCCTCGGCGCAGGGTGAGCAGCGTCTGGCAGGCACGCGGCGCAACATTTCGTTTCTGACGGCCGTGCTGCCGGACCGCGACCAATATCGCTTCTATGGCGCCAGCGAGAATCCGCCGCCTGCCAAGCATGACCTGCGGATGGTTTCCTACTCCCTTTGGGTCGATCCGAATGAAAAGACCGAGGAAGGCGAGCCGATCGTCGGCGGCATCATTCGCGCCGAAAAAAAGACGCTGAACCAGTTCATCGTGAACGAAGACGATCCGCTCGACGTGCGGAACGACCTGCTTTCGCCGGAACTGGGCTATCTCGAATTCCGCTACTTCGACGGCGTCGAGTGGGACACAAAATGGGACATCACGGACGGGAACTCGCTGCCGCAACTGATCCAGGTGACCGTCGGCTACAAGTCGATGACGCAGGATGAGGCGGACGACGTCGACCTTCAAACCTATCCGGTCACGGATTACCCGTTCGGCGATCCCGTGCCGCACGACGACCGCTACACCGTGATCGTGCGGGTTCCGTCGGCGGACCGCTATTTCGGCAGCCGCGTGTCGCGCGTCGGCAAGCAGTATTCCGAGCAGCTCGGCGTAACGGGAGACGCGCTCAAATGACCCGCGCACGACGAACCAGCTCGCCGCGACTCGGGGTGATCCTGCCCGTCGTGCTGGTCATGATCGGCCTGCTGGCCCTGACGATGGCGGGGTTCGTGTTCTTCGTGCGGGCCGAGATGTCGGGAATTCGCGCCGAAAACGACGGGCAGCAGGCGCGTCTGGCGGCCGAGTCCGGCTTCGAGGAGATCGTCGCAATCCTGCGCGAGCTGCGGCACGATCCGACCGCGTGGTTCGACAAGCCGGATCGGCTGCGGCATGTCCTCGTGTACGTCGAAGGGTTCGACCGCGAGTCGGACCCGGTCGCGCAGGTTCGCTCGCGCGGCGAGTATCTGGCCAACGGCGGACAGCCGCCGATCGCCTGGCGCTGGACGGCGGTCGCGTCGCGCACGGACGGCCCGGAAGGCGCGATCCGGTTCGGCATCACGCCGGAAGCCGGCAAGCTGAACCTCAACACCGCCGGCGAGCGGCAGATTCGCGACCTGTTCACGCCGCTGCTCGCGGAACTGGGCGTCGAGAACCACGCCGAGATCATCGACGCGGTGCTGGATTGGCGCGACGGCGACAGCAACGCCCGCGGGGCCGGGGCGGAGAACGAATACTACAACACGCTAATACCTCCCTATAACACAAAGAACGGCCGCTTCGACACCATCGAGGAACTTCTGCTGGTGAAGGGCGTGACCGCCGCGATGCTCTACGGCGAGGATGTGAACCGCAACGGGTTGCTCGATCCGAACGAAGACGACGGCGCCGCCTCGGAGCCGACCTACGACAATGGCGACGGCGTGCTGAACCGCGGATTGGCGGAGTTCTTGACCGTCTCCGCGCGCGATATCGACACCGCGCTGGATAACAAGCCGCGTATCAACCTGAACACCGGTCCGGCCGTCGCGGCGCAGATCGCCAAGGTCTTTACCAACAACGAGCTCAGCGAAGCGACCATCGCGTTCCTGGCTGGTTTGCAGGCGCAGGGCATCAACCCAGCAATGCTGCGTTCGCCCGCCGACCTGTTGCCGCCCGGGCCGGACGAAACCCCCGAAACGCTGTTTGCCAACCCCGAGAAGGAAGTTTCGACGTCTCAGCCGGCCGAGGGAGAACCTGAGCAACCCACGACCGGCGGTTCGCGCGGCTCCACGCTGCTGGATCGCAGCGGCGGCCAGAAGCAGGACACCAGCGGCGAAGACGGCACGGCCGAAAAGAAAGACGGCGGGCGCAACAAGGCACAAGACAAAGGCGGCAAGGAAGTTCCGCCGGGCTCGCAGGATCCGACCGAAGAAGAGAAATTGGGCCTCGATCCTGCCTCCAATGGCGGGGAAGAAGGCGGCAAGGGACCGACCGGCGGGCAGCTTCCGCAGCAGCCCGAACGAGGCGGGCGAGGCGGCCAGGGTGGGCGCGGCGGCGGGACGCGACAGATCACGCCGGAGCAGATGTTCAACGCACTCAAGAACAGCCCGGTCACGCTTCAGGAACTGCCGTATCTGATGGACCGCTTCAGCACGCGGCCCGTGCAGCAGGCGACGCAGCCGATCGAAGGGCTGATCGACATCAACACGGCGCCGGCCCGCGTGCTGGCGCTGATTCCCGGCATCACGCCAGACGCGGTGCAGGCCATCATCGCCGGCCGTTCGTCGCAGGCGTATGAAGCGATCAAGACGACCGCGTGGCCGCTAACCATCGGCGCGGTGGACGCGATGACGTTCAAGCGGATCGCACCCTACGTCACCACCAAGTCGTATCAGTTTCATGTGGAGGTGATCGGGTACGCGGACCATGCCAAGATCATGCGGCGGCTGGAGTGGATCATCGAGATGGTCGGCCCGATGGCCCAGGTGAAATACCACCGCGATCTGACGGGCCTGGGCATGGGTTTCCCGATCGATTCGGAGCAGGTGGTGGCGGAAAACGGCGCGGGAAAGTAGAAAATGCGGCCTTGCCGGAGGCGCAGCTTGATTTCAAGCGGCGCAGACTCGCGGGGCGTTGCTTGCGAGGATGATTCGTGCTCGGACTTGATCAACAGATACTGTGCCTCGACTGGGACCGCAGGACGCTGCGATTCGTCGTCGCGCGGCTGAAAAGCGGGCGCATCACCCTGGCTGACGCGCACGCGCACCGAATCCCCACCAACGTCGATCCCGAGGATACGGCGGGATTCGGGGAGTTCATCGGCTCGATCCTCAAGCGGCACAACGTCAAGACCACCCGGACCGTGCTCGACGTGCCGCGCGACAAGGCCGTCATCAACCGGCTCAAGCTGGCGCCAACGCCGGCGGCGGAGCTCGCGGCGGCGGTGCGCTTTCAGGCGCTCCGCGAGCTGCCCTTCCCGCTCGACGAGGCGCAGATCGATTTCGCGGTGATGGAGCGCGACGCCAACAAGCTGACGTCGGAGGTGCTGCTGGCGGCGGTGCGAAACGAGGTGCTGGCGCGGGCAAAGGAGACGTGCCGGGCGGCGGGGCTGCACCTGCTGCGGGTCGGCTTGCGGCCCTGCGCGAACATGGTGAGCGTGCTGAATCTGCCGGCGATGATCGACCGGCGCGTCCTGTTCATCGACGTCGGCCCCACCGTGACGGAAATGGACGTCTTTCGCGGCAAGTCGCTGGTGTTTTCGCGGGCCCCGGCCGTGGCCGTGCCGTTCCTGGGCGGCGAGCTGATGGCCGACGACAGCGTGGTCATGTCGGCGAAAGCGGAAATCGCCCGCATCGATCGGGCCAACGAGTACGAATCCACCGCGGTCGAAGAATTGCTGGTCGAGGTGACGCGCACGCTCCAGGCGTACCGCGCCGCCGAAACGAACGGCACGATCGACCAGGTGATCGTGGCCGGCGGAACGGGGATCGAAAACGCCCTGCTGGCGGGGATCGACGAGCGTTTCGGCTTTCCCGCGATGCTGTTCGATCCGGCGGAGGCGCTGGGCGTCGACGCGGCCCGGGCGGCGCAGTTGCGCTCGTTCTCCGCGAGCCTGGGGCTGGCGTGGGGCGCGTGCAAGCCGGGCACGCTTGAGATCGACTTTCTCAACCCGAAAAAACCAATCGCGCGGCGCGAGACGATGCGGCAGAAGGCCCGCAAGATCGGCATCGCGGCGGCGTTCGTGGCCGGCGCGGGCATCGGCTACGCCGCGTTTGACTACTATTGGCTGTCGCGCGAACTCGACGGCCTCAAGTCCGCGAATGCCGAGCCCGCCAAGAAGGCCAAGGCTCGCCGTGAGTTGCAAGTTGCGGCCAGCGCGGCGGACGATTGGGGCAAGGAGGCGCGCGAGCGGATGTGGCTGGAGCATCTGGCCACGATCACGCAGAAGGCGGTCGAAATCTCGGGCACCAACGGCAATCCGACGCAGAAGCTGCTCGTGACCTCGCTGACCTGCAACGGCGAAGGCGGCCGAATCTCGGTCAAGATCGCCTGCGATGACTGGGAAATCGCGCGCAAGCTGGTCGTGGCGATCAACGCCGTCATGGAGGGCGGCAAGCCGGTCTACAAGGCCACGCCGCAGAAGTGGACCGAAGCGAAATCCGGCGACGGCAACAAGTTCAAGGGCAGCGTGCAGATCGACGTGGATTTGCTTGTGCTTCAGGCGTTCAAGAATGACTCCAAGCCGCGCGAAGCGATGTATCGCAAGATTCTCGACGAGGCGCTTTGAATGACGGAAAACGGACGGAAACTGGCCTGGATCGCCGGCGGCGCGGTCGGCGTCTATTTCGGCTACACGGCGATCGAGGCCGTGTACATCGATCCGCGCGCGGCGCTGATCGCGGGAATCGAGAAACAGGAGGAGCGGCAATCGAAGCTCCTCGATGAAATCGATCAAACCAGGAAGACCGCGCTGAACTGGACCACGCAAACCGGTCGAACGCTCTCCGCCAAGCGCGACGAAGCCCATTTCAAGTTCCGCGACCAGATCGTCAAGCTGCTGAAGGAGCATCATCTGGCCGCCGGGCACACGCTCAATCAGAACCAGCCGACCGAGATCAAGAAGGACTCGCGAAAGGGCATGGTCGAGCTGCCCATCAACGTGACGACCGACGGGACTCTTGAGAACCTGAGCGCGTTTCTCGAAGCCGTGCAGGCTTTGCCCTACTACGTGAGCGTCGACAGCCTCGTGCTCAATCCGCAGGATCAGGGCGGCAAGGACAAGCGCGCGACGGCCTCAAAAGACGGCCCGACGCTTCGTATTCAGATGACGCTCTCCACCGTCGTGCTTCCCAAAAAGGAATCCGCACCGCACAAGGTTTGCGACTTGGCCGCGGAACGGCTGGAGCCTGCTCTGAAACCGCACGCCCCCGATCGCGGCGGCTACGCGGTCGTCAGCACAATGAATCTGTTTCGGCCGTATTCGCCGCCAGAGCCGCCGCCGCGGGAGAAGGATCCCGCAGTCGTGAAAGGCCCGGAAAAGCCGCCGACTCCTACGCCTCCAGCGGCCAAGCCCGACAACCGCGTGCTGATCGGCACGCCTTCGCTGAACGGCGTTCCGATCGCCTTCGTGCAGGATCCAGCCAAAAAAAGCGAACCGCCGGAGGAATTGCACCTGAACACCGCGATCAGCGACGAAGGCAACGGAAAGCTGGTGCTGGTGCATCCGAAAGGGATTGTGGTTCGCGTTTTCCCGAATACGGGCACGACAACGAAGACGTATTTCGTCGCGTTGGGCCAGAAAATGAGCGAGCGGGAGGAACTGACCGCTCAGAACTATCCCGACGTGCATTCGATGCTCCTGCGGGCGATGCCGCAACAGTAGGCGACCCGCCCGAAGCGCGGCGTGCCGCAAGCAAGGCCCGCTTCATTTCTCCGTTCATCGGGGCGTGATTGGGCGCGAATTGGGGGCGGAATCGGCACGCGCCGCCAGCCTCGATTACGGCGGAACACGCCGGAGAACCTCCTTCGGACATCGATCGTCTCGCATTCGCCGCGGACGCCGGCGGCTCGCACCAAGTTCATGCAAACTCCGACGTTGAAGCTGAGACCTTTTCCGCGTTTCGGGGTATAAAACGTGGTCATGCCGGGCGTGTCGGCGTGGTGGCCCGGGACTTGTCCATCGAGTCCGCCGGCCGAAATCAGGTCGGGCCGGTCTGTTGCCTGAGAGGTGCGTAAATGCGCAGGTTCCTTAGCCGTCGCGTGTTGGGTGAATTTCTGGCTGTCACTGGCTCTTGCTCGGTTGCAGCCGTCGGCTACGCCCAGCAACCCGCCGCTCAACCCGATCCGAAGGACAATCCGGCCCCGAGCACGCAGCCGGCGAAGCCCGACTCCGGCGAGCTTCCGGCGGCGACGCAACGGGCGATGAACGATCGCCTGCGGCGGCTTCAGGAGATGCGTGCCGCCGCCAGCCAGAATGGCAAGAACGTCACGGACGCCGGTTCGAAACAAGAGCCCGCGCCCGAGTCCGCTCCGGCGGCCAAGCCTGCGACGCCGCCCGCATCCAACCGTTGGCGCGAACGCAACGCAGCGCAGACCCAACCCGTCGTCAACCCTGAGGAGATTCGCCGCCGGGCGATGGAGGCGCGAAACCGCGCCGCCGCCGGCGAGGCGCAATCGCAGCCCGTTCCGGCCGTGCCGCAACCGGCGGGCGGGCCGGAAGGTGGTCGCGAGATTGAGCCGCAACCGACCGGGCGCGACGTCGTCGTGCCGAGCAAGATCCCGGACGTGCAACATCCGACCGAGCCCACGACGGCTCCGCCGGCAATGGAAGAGCACAAGCCGGAAACCGCGCCGCTCACGCCCGCGACGGTTCCGACCACGCGCCCGCCGGCCCGTCCGGCGCGCTTTCAGCCGAAGCCCGCGACGGCCCCGAGCACGCCGCTGCCGGGCGCGGTTCCTCCGCCGGGCGATGCGAGCGCGAAGATCGACCAGCCCGCGGTCGTTCCGCCGGCGGCGGACGGCAAGTCGGACTGGATCGCGTTCAAGGACATGCCGTGGGAAGACGTCGTACGTCTGATGGCCAAGCGGATCGGCAAGCCGCTGCGCGAGGACATCGGGGTGATGCCGGGGGGTTCGCTGACGTACGAAAACCCGCGCGTGATGACGAAGGAGGAAGCGCTCGACGAGTTGAATTACCTGCTGGTGGAAGCGGGCTACTACCTCTTCGAGACGCGCTATTACGTCTATTGCGTGCCGCTCAATGAAATCCGCAGGTACCTGGATCCGAGCCGCATTTTCGACAGCATCGAGGAATTCGCCGCCGCCAAGCCGCGCGACATGGAGCTGGTCGACGTCAAGATTCTGATCAAGGACATGCCGGCGGAGAAGATCCGCGACGCGCTCGCACCGGCGTTGCCGGACTATGCGATGCCGACCGTTGTAGCCGGGACGAACTCGATTTCGATCACGGGCTTGGGCAAGGACGTGCGGCGGTTCGAGCTGCTGCATTCGCGCATCGATCCGCGCGAGATGGCCAAGCAGGACCCGCGGCAGATGAAGGTCTACGGGATCAAGACCAACGTGCTCGTGATCGAGCGCATGGTTCGCGACCTGCTGGACGTGGAGCAGCCCCAGCGGAAGTTCAACCCGCAGACGCGGCAGTTTGAAGTGCAGGGCGGCGACTCGGCCACCAAGATCATCGCCGACGAGCGCACCAACACGCTGATCGTGAAAGCGACGCCCGCCGAGCACGACAAGGTGCAGGCTCTGATCGACCAGTTCGACAAGGTGGTCGACATCGGCAAGTTCAAGACCACCGTGGTGGAGATCAAGAACGGCAACGCCCAGGAAATCGCCACGCTGCTGAACAACATATTCAGCCAGGAGCGCGGCCAGCAGCAGCCGGGGCGATTCTCGTTTCGCCAGCCGGTCGTTCGGCAGCCGAACCAGCCGGGACAACCGGGGCAGCCCGGGCAGCCGAACGTCGTCATCTCGGGCGGCGCGAACCCCGAAGACATCATCGTCGAGGACATTTTCGAGCGCGCGAAGAAGACCGTGCGCATCACCGCGGACGACCGCTCGAACTCGCTGATCATTTACGCGAACGACGAGGGCCTCGCCCGCGTAAACGAGATGCTGGAGATCATCGACAAGCCGGTCCCCAGCAACTACCGCCCGTTCGCGACCAAGTACGTCGACCCCAGCGATCTCCAGCCGGTCATCGAGCAGATCGCGCGCAGCGCCATGGTTCCGAACCGCTCGGGCCGCGGATCGCGGCAGCCATCCGTCATCGCCGATGACGGAAGCAGGATCCTGCACGTCGTGGCCGAGAAGGAGGACATGGAGCGCATCGCCGAGCTGATCGGCAAACTCGACGTGCCGGCCGCCGAGCAGAAGGAACACCGCATTCAGCTCACGCAACTGAAGCCGAGCGACATGGCGCAGACAGTTCAGGGGATGCTGAGCGGGGCAGCAGGCGGCGGTTCGCCGCGGCCGGGCCGGCAGGGCGGACAGCCGCGGCGCGGCGGGAGCGGCTCGACGGCCCAGGTCATCGCGCTGGACGAGATCAGCACGCTGATCGTCATGTGCACCGACGCCGAATGGGAGAAGGTGCGCGGCACGATCGAGCTGTGGGACAAGAGCGCCGTCAGCGACAAGCCCGAGATGCGTTTCATCACCATCAGCAAGGGCAATCCCGACGCGATCCTTCAGACGATCGGCAATCTCTACCGCAACTACAGGCACCCGATCCTCGGGCAGCAGCCGGTCCTGACCGACCTGTCCGGCGACAAGCTGGTTGTACAGGGCATCAAGCCGGCGCTGGACGAGATCGAAGGGCTGGTCGCCAAGCTCGACGTGGAGTCGGGCGGTACGCCGGTGGTGATCATTCCGCTCGCCGCGGCGGACGCGAACACCGTTGCGCAGCTTCTCGCTCAGCAGTTTCAGTCGTCGGGCGGCCGCATGCGGGGCGGGCGCGGGCCGGTGGTGAATGCGGACGGCGCGACAAATTCGATCATCTACCAGGGCGACAAACAAAACCTGGAGATCGCCCGGAAGTTCATCCAGGACTACGAGAAGGAGTTGGTGGGCCAGGGTTCCGAGAAGCGCACGTTCGTGATCAAATTCGCCTCGCCGGACCAGGTGCTCAACGCGGTTAATCAGTTCTTCGTGAACACGGGCAGCGGACGGCTGGGGCCCAAGACCCAGGTACGGGCGGCCCTGAGCGCCAACCAGCTCATCGTCGAAGCGCCGAAGGACAAGCTCGCGGCGATCGAGACGATGATCAACACCATCGACAATCCGCTGCCGCAGCCGACGACGGAGTTGCGGCCGGTGCCCGGGGCCCTGGATATCAACAACCTGGCCCAGATGATGAACACGATGTTCCGCGGCCGGCAGCGGCCGGACCGGCTGACGTTCAGCTTCGGCGCCGACCTGACGACTTCGATGCTGGTGATGACGGTGCCGAAGGACGCGCTGCCGGAGGTGGACGCGGTCCTCAAGCAGTTCATCGACCAGGCCGGCAACGTCGAGCTGATCGAGAAGTTCATCCCGATTCAGCACGCCGACGTGAACTACGTGGCCGACCAGGTGCGCCAGCTTCTTCAAGCCCGCTCCTCGCCCGGCCGCGGTTCGACGGTCGCGGACAAGGTCAAGACGGTTGTGGATTCGCGGTTGAACCGGCTGGGCGTGTACGCCCCGGCGAATCTGATTCCGCTTGTTGAGGAGCTGGTCAAGCAGATTGACCAGGTCACGACCGGCGGCGAGATTCAATCGATCCCGATGCAGTATGCGGACGCGCAGGGCGCGGTGCAGACCGTTTCCAACCTACTCGCCGAAAAACTGCGCTTGAACAAGAACCTGAAGGTCACCGCCGAGCCGCTCAGCAACACGATTTTCGTCGCCGGCGCGAACAAGGGCGATTTCGACGAAATCAAGAAGCAGGCCGAGCAGATCGACGCGAACGCCCTGGCGAACCGGCCGGAGACGCGCATCTTTGAGATCATCAACATCAATCCGTGGGAGATCCTCAACAGCCTGAACCAGCGTTTCAACCAGGCAGGCGGCGGTCGGCGGCAGTCGGCGATGACGTTCAACGTGGTCGCCGGGACGAAGATCGTCGCCGTCGTGCCAAAGGACCGCGTGGAGGATGTGGCCGCGTACGTCAAGCTGCTGGACGAAGCGTCGCCGCTGCCGCCGGTGCAGGGCATCGCGCTGAAGCAGGCGGATGCGGGGACGGTAGCGCAGATCCTGTCGAACCTGCTCCAACCGCAGATGCAGACGAACAAGTCGCTGCGGATCGTGCCGGAGCCGCTGAGCAACACCATTTTCGTGTCGGGCGCGACCGGCCCGCTGTTCAAGGACATCGAGAAGTGGGCCGGCGACCTGGACCAGGCGACGCTGACGCGCGGCGCCGAAATCCGCGTCTTCCCGATCAAGAACGGCGTGCCGCAGGAGATCGTCAGCGTTCTGAACTCGCGCTATCAGCCTCGCACGGGGGTGCGGATCATCAACGCCAATCAGCCCACCTTCACCGTCGTGGCGACCAGCAATATCGTCGCCTCCGCTCCTCCGGAGAAGCTGGAGGAGATCGCCAAGCTGATCGAGCAGCTCGACACGCTGCCCGGCAGCGACTGGCCGACGGTCACCTACGACCTCAAGTACGTCGACCCGAACGAAACGATGCAGATGATCAACAATCTGTATCGCGGCAAGGGCAACCAGGGCCAGCAGCCGCAGGTCAGCATCGGCAACGGAATGCTGATCATCCGCGCGCCGCAAAAAGCGCAGGACGAGATCGCTTCGCTGATCAAGAAGATCGAAGTCGATCGCGGCGACCTGGCGGTCGAGATGTTCGACCTGAAGCTGATGCGGGCACAGGAGCTGGAGGCCAAGATCAACCTGTTCCTGGGCGGCCTGGGCATGACGCCGAAGAAGGGCCAGATGCGGCCCGGCGCGTTCGCCGAGCCGACCACGAACACCCTGATCGTGATGGCGCCCAAGGAGCACATGGCGAGCCGCGTTCGTACAACCTCCAGTTCGTGCGGGCGGAAACGGTCGCGCAGAACGTCGAGGCCATGCTCAAGGCCAAGATCATCGAGAAAGAAGGTCCGAAGAACGACCGCATCCAGCTCAAGGTGCTGCCCGAGCCCAGCACGAACCGCCTGTTCGTCTGGGCGCCGGATGAGTACCACGAACTGGCCCGCGCGCTGCTCAAGATGGTCGACGCCCAGGGCGAATCGGGCGAAATCGTCCGCATCGTGCACCTCGAGCAGGCTGATTCGACGCAGATGGCCAACACGGTCAAGGGGCGGATCGGAAGCGGAAAGAGCGCGCCGCAGGTCAACGTCGTGCCCGACGTCGGCAGCAACTGCCTGATCCTGTCCGGCATGCCCAAGGACGTCGCGGACGCGGAAAAGCTGATCAACGAGCTTGAGCCGCTGAACAACACGACGCCCGAGCTTCAGATCTTCTCCATCCAGAACAGCTCGGCCATCAGCGTCGCCGACGCCTTGGCCGACATCTTCCCCGCCCAGCCTAAGAACCCGCTCGACGCCGTCACGGTGCGCGAGGACGAGTTCTACAACCGCCTCTTCGTCACCGCGAACAAGCGGAAAATGCGGCAGGTCGAGGAGATGATCAAGGTCATCGACGTGGTCCCCGCCGAAGAGGTCGGCGGACGCGAGATCTACTTCATCGACATCACGCGCGGCGACCCGTGGGACATCGCCTTCGACGTCGCCGACCACTTCCCGCCGGAATCCGAAGGCGGGCCGCGGATCGATTCGGCGTTTGACGGCGACTACATCAAAGTCTGGTGCCGCCCGTCGGAATACCCCAAGATCGAAAAGCTGATCCGCGAGTACGACCTGCGGGCCAAGCCCGAGCTCAAGACGATCGTGCTGAAGCCCAAGGGCGGAGCGGCGAAGTATCTGCCCATCCTGCGGGCGCAAGGGCGATCCAATCTCAAGATCGATGACGCACCGCCCGGAGTTGGCCGCCCGACCGACACGCTGATCGAGGATCTCTGGCCGGAAGGCACCAAGGCGGAGGATATCAACAAGCTGCGCGGCTCGATCGGCGGCAAGCCCGCGATCGAAGTGAAGCAGTCGAGCACGCAGCCCGCCGGCAAGGTCGTGCCCGCCGGCGACATCCGTTTCATGTTTCCGATGCTGATCGACGATCCGCGCCAGGAGCAGGACTGGACCGGCAAGCTGGCCAACGAACTGCTGCGCGGCGATCGTCCGCAGGAGCAGGAAACGCTGCCGGAAAGCAGCGTCGCGGCGGTCGACACGCAGCCGTCGACGGCGCCGGTCAGCGGCGGGAAAGAGGCCCGCATCACGGCGCTTCCTGACGGGCGAGTCATCATCTCCGGCGACAAGGGCAAGGTGGAGGACCTTCAGGACGCCATTTCGCTGCTGGAAGAGGATCTGGCTGCGGGCGAGGTCATCCGCATTTTCCGCTTCCGCTTCGGCGATGTGACGGCGGCCGCCCGCATTCTGGAGATGATGTTCAACGCCTCGGCGCAGATGCGCGGTGCGGCGGGCATTCAGCAGATGATGCAGCAGCAGCAGCAGATGATGCAGCAGCAGATGCAGCAGGCGCAGCAGCAACAGCGCCGCGGCGACGAAGAAGGCGGTCGCGGCGGGCGGCGCGGCGGCGGCGCGGGCGGCGGCGGCGGCCTGATGGATACGCTGCGGGGCATGACCGGCGCGGGCGGCGGCCGCACCGGTTCATCGCGCGGTCAACAGCCGCAGGGCGATCGGCTGCGCATCGCAACCGACATCAGCCACAACTACCTGATCGTCAAATGCGACGAGTCGGATCTGCCCGAGATTCGCCAGCTTCTGCGCGAACTCGACATTCCGCCCGCGAACGTCGAGGTCAAGGTCATCCAGCTCAAAAAGCTCAATGCGACCGAGACCGCGGCCAACATCCGCGATGTGCTCGGCATCACCGAAGCCCGCGCATCGCGTGAACGCAACCGGGGCGGCAACGCCGGATTCTTCGGGTCTCCCTTCGGCCGCGGCGGCATGGGCGGAATGGGCGGCATGCAGAACCAGTTCATGGAACTGTTTACCCAGCAGATGGTCTCGCTGCCCGGCTTGGAAGGCGAGGGCGCGAAGATCGACTCCGTGCAGATCGTGCCGAACGAGATCAGCAATTCGATCATGCTCTCGGCCCCCAAGGAAGTCGTCTCGATCATCGAAAAGGTGATCAACGAACTCGAGAACCTCGAGGGCCAGGACGTCGTCGTCATCCGTCATTACAAACTCAAGCAGGCCCGCGTCGAGGACATCGAGCCGCTGCTTCAGGAGATTTTTGACGCGACCTCCGGCGGGCGCGGCGGCCAGGGCGGCGGCCGCGGCGGGCAGCGCGCGGTTTCGCCGGCGCAGCTCGGCCTGGTCACCGTGCGCGGCGACACGCGCAACAACACGCTGATCGTGTCCGCGCAGCAGAAAGACCTGACCATCATCGAGAAGCAGATCGAGCTGATGGACATCGAAGGCGACCTCGCGGAAGCCGAAACCTATGCGTGCCAATACGGCGACACGACCGCCATCGCGCCGGCAGTCAGCGACATTTTCGGCGGCAGCCGCGGCGGCGGCGGCGGGGCTCGCGGCGGCGGACGGGGCGCGGGCGGCGCCGCGGCCGGCGTGACCAGCGACGTGCGCATCACCGCGGAAGCCGTGACGAACCGGATCATCGTGTTCGGATCGCCGCAGATGCGCGAGAAGGTCTTCGATCAGATCAAGCAACTGGACGAGGGCAGCAAACGCGACATCCAGGAAATCGAAGTCGTGCATGCCGATCCGGAGAAACTGGCTGACAAGCTGCTGGCGGTCTTCGGCGGCGTCGGCGGTTCGAACATCGCGGCCGGCGGGCGCGGCGCGGGCGGGCGCGGCGGCCGGGCGGACCTCTCGCAGATTTCCGGCCGCATCGTGGTGATGGGCGACAAGATCTCCAAGAAGATCCTGATCCGTGCGCCCAAGCCGATTTTCGAGCAGATGGCCGAGCTGTGCGTCGCGCTCGATCAGCCCGATCCGGGCCTTCAGGTGCAGCTCTTCCCGATCAAGCACGGCGACGCGCAGACGCTGGTGGATTCGGTCAAGGCCGCCTTCCTGGAATACATGACCGTCGCGCGCCAGGGCGGCAGCCAGGACACGAGTTTCGACGCGTTCACGATCCTCGCCGACCCGCGCACCAACAGCATCATGGTCGTCGGCTCGGAGCAGACGTTCCAGTTCGTCGGCCAGTTGCTGAAGGTGGTCGACGTCGAGACGCCGGCCGATCAGGCCAAGGAATTCCGCATCTTCACGCTGACGGACGCCGACGCGCAAACCGTCGCCGACTCGATCAACGCTTTTGCGAGCGGGCAGGCTGCGGCCGCCGCTCCGGCCGGGCGCGGCGCGGGCGGTCAGGGCGGCCGGGGCGGCAATCCGCTCCAGGGCATGATGCGCGGCGCGAGCCTCGGCGGGCAGACGCTGAACGTGCAGGCGACCGCCGACCCGGACAACAACGCCGTCCTGGTGTTCGGCAAGCCGAGCGACATCGACGTCATCGAGAAGATGGTGATCGACAAGCTCGAGACGACGCTGGCCAAGCAGGTCAAGGCGCTGCCGTGCAAGAACGCCGACCCGTCGCAGATCGTCAGCTTCATCCAGCCTTTCATCGAAGAAGCGGTTTCGCAGGCGGCGGGCCGGCCGGGCGGGCAGCGCGGCATGACCGCCGGCGGACCGGTCGTCATTCCGAACGACAACGCCAAGCACATCGTGGTGCGCGGCACATCGGCGGAGATCCGCAAGGTCGAGGAGCTCGTCGCCCAGTTCGACGATCCGACGCTGGTGGACAACCCGATCGAGATCATTCCGATTCCGGTCGGACAGGACATCAACGCGCTGGCGATGCAGATCGAGCAGCTCGTCAACACCGGCGAGCGCTCGCAAGCCCAGAAGCAGGGCCGCATCGCCCGAGAGATCGCCATCTCGGCGAACGAGTACAGCAACGCATTGATGGTCTACGGCGATCCGTCGCTGTACGGCATGGTCAAGGCCGTCGTGCAGCAGGTGCTCGAAATCCGCCCGTCCCAGCCGTCCACGGTCGTGCTCAAGCTCGACAATCTTTCGGCCCAGGACGCGCAGAACATCATCAACGACCTCCAGCAGCGGCGGCTCGGCGGACGCTCCGGCACGCAGGCCCGACCCGCCGGCTTCAATCGGCCGGGCGGAACCGGCGGAACGGGCGGCTTCAACCGGCCCGGCGGCGGTCAACCGACGAATCGGGGCGCGGGCGGCAACCGGCCCACCGGCCAGCCGAATCAGCCGCGTCGCCAGCCCACCGGCGGCGGCGGCCGCGGCGCTAACCCGCACAGCGGCGATGAGGGCGCCTGGCTGTGGCCGTCGAGCGATGCGCACTCGATGCGCGGCCCGATTCTCAGCTACAAGGGCGAACCGTTCTTGCTGACGTTCTATGGCGGGAATTTCCCGGCCGGCGCGATCTTCGGCGACGATTCGCAGGACTCGGCTCCGGCTGAGCATTCGAAGAAGCGCGCGCCGCGGCGTGGAATTTCCGAAGTGCTGCCGGTGCTTTTCGGCTCGGATTCCGTCGAAACCGACCAGGCCGCGAAAACCGTCCAGGAGGACAAGAAGCCGGCCAGTCGGCCGCGCACGCAGCCGCGCCGACCCACCACGCTGCCGGAGGGCCGCCCGCCGGTGCGTCGCGTCGCGGAGACGCCGAACGCGCCCGTGCCGCCGACTGCCATGCAAACGGCGGCGGACTCGCAGCCGACTTCGCTGACCGGATTGACGGGCCAGCTTCGCGGCGACGTGGTCGCCACGCCGCTGGACAGCAAGACCATCGTGGTGACCGGCAACCAGGAAGACGTCGCGTTCATCGAGCAGGTTCTGTCGCTGCTCGAAGCCTCAGCGCCTTCGCCGGTCATCGAGGTCATCCCGCTGAAGCACGCGAAGGCCGGCGCAATCCAGCAGGCGATCGACCAGACCATGCGGGCGATGCTCGAAGCGGCCGGCGGCGGATCGGATCGCGGCGACCGCTACAGCATTATCGCCGAGAGCCGCTACAACGCCCTGATCGCTTCGGCTTCCGAAAAGAACATGGAGACGATCAAGTTCCTCGTCGAGCAGCTTGACCAGCAGATTGCGGACGCAACGCCGCGTCTGGTCGCGCTGAAGAACATCCAGGCGACCGAAGCGGCGGACCTGCTGAAGCCGGTGATCGAACAGATCAAAGCTGTTCGCGGCGAGAGTCAGACGCCGCCTCCGTCGGTGCAGCCGGTCAAGCGCTCGAACGCCGTCATGCTGATCGGCAACCCGGCGGAAGTTTCAGAATTGGAGGAGATTCTCAAGTCGATCGACGTCGAGATTCCGCCGACGGAGTCGTTCTCCGCCGCGCGAATTCAGATGGTCGATCTGAAGAACGCGATCGCCGACGACCTGGCGAAGACGCTGAATGACCTGATCGCGGTCGATCGCGGCGCGGGCGGCGCAGCGGGCGGCGGCGGATCAGCCGGCGCCAAGGGCGAGAGCATCGTCCGCCGGCTGATGATCAAGACGCCGGACGGACAGGAGTTGCCGCCGCTGGATCTGGATCGTCCGATCAAGATTCTGCCGGACAAGGCGCGGAACGCTCTGGTCATCTACTCGAGCCAGAAGAACCTGGAAGCGTTGCAGACGATCACGCAGGCGTTCGACACGTTGCCGGTCGGCGAAGAGATCGACGTCAAGTCATTCGTCTTGCAGCACGCTCAGGCCCAGAAACTGGCTGAGACGCTGAACAAGATGTTCGACGACGCCAAGAAGACGATCGGCCGGGCCGCCGACCTGAGCGGCAGCGGCAAGGAAAAGGGCGTCATGCCGCCGCAGCCGCAGGGCATGG
>JACRLV010000238.1 GCA_016235145.1 Planctomycetota bacterium | reverse complement strand
TGCACGAGCTTGGAACGCCGGATTTCAGGTAGAACAGCCGCTGCCCGTCCAGCGTCCAATGCAGGCCCCCGACGCCGGAGGGAATCGCCTTCTTGCGATCTTCGCCGTTCCATTTGACGAAGAAGAGGGCGGGCGAGCCCTCGTGCGACGAGACGAAAGCAAACGAGCTTCCGTCCGGCGACATGGCGAAGCCGGTCTGGTCCTCGGGCAATGTCGCGACGGCGCGGAGCCGGCGAAAGGCCGTTTTCAAATCCCAGGCGTACTCTTCCTTCTCGGCTTCCTTCTCCTTTTCCGCTTCCTTGGGCTTGTCCTTCTTCTCTTCGTCGAGCAGCAGGCTGCGCAGCGTTTTTCGCGTTATTTCAAGCCAGGCCGGCCGGCTCGTCGGGGCGCTCGTTGCCTGACTTGCGGGCGCGCTCGCAGGCGCCGATGCGCTCGCGGGCGCCGATGCGCTCGCAGGCTGCGACGCCGGCGGCGTTCCCAGCACGATCGGTCCGCTCGCGACGCAATCGGCCGGCGGCTTGCGCTTCTTGGCTTTCTCACCGGCCTTCTCGAAGTACGCGTTCAGATCGACCGTCGATTTTTCCGGCAACTGCGGCGACAGAAAGGTGAAATAGATGTCGGCGTCGTTTCCGGCGCGACGAGAGGCGAATGCGACCATCTGCCCGTCGGCGGACCATTGCGGATTGGTGTCGTTGTCGGGATGTTGCGAGATGTTGGCCGCCGCCGCGCTGCCGTCGGCCGGGACGATCCAGATGTCCGCGTTGAATTCCTCGTCCTCCTGCTCGTAGGCGATCCACTTGCTGTCGGGCGACCAGCGAAACGTCGGCTGGTTCCAGCTTTCGAAGAGCTTGCGCTCGCCGCCGGTTTTCAGGTCGCGCAGGATCAGGTCGCCTCGGTTTCGGGCGAAGGCGAGCGTCTTTCCGTCCGGCGAGACCACGGGGCCGCGTTCGATTTCCGGATTGTCGGTGACGCGCTCGATGCGAAAGCGAAGCGAGTCGGAGAGCGGCTTGGCGGGCTGCTCGGCGGAAACGGCGCGATACACGTCCTCCTGCCCTTCGCTGTCTGAGACGAAATAGAGCGCCTTGCCGTCCGGCGACCAGGTCACGTCGCGATCGCGGGCCGGCGAATTGGTCACGCGGCGCGTCAGCTTATCCGGCTCGGTCTTGATCACGAAGATCTCGCCGCGGACGACGAGGGCGACCTCTTTGCCGTCGGGCGAGGCCTCGGCTTCATCGGCTTCGCGCGAAAAAGAACGCTGCTCCACAGGGCGGCGGACGGAGTCCTCGCCCGCGACAACCGTGATCTCGCGCGGCGGCGCGCCGTCACGCGACGGATCGAGCGTGTAGATCTTGTCCCACTGCGTGTAGACGAGCGTCCGCCCGTCGCCTGAGACGGAGAAGTCGCGCACGCGATCGCCGCCGGCGAACGTGATCTGCCGCGAATTGCCGCCGCCGAGCGGGACGTACCAGACGTTGTGCGTGCCGCGCGGGTCCGGCTTCTGGCCGGCCGCGACGGCGCCGGAGCGATCGGAGAGCACGTAGAGCCCGCGGCTGTCCGGCGCCCAGACGGGGCGCACGTCGGTGCCGTCAAAATCCGTTAGCCGCAAAAAGGCGCCCGTATCGAAATCATGGATCCAAACGTCGTGGTTTGCGCTGCCGCGATAGCCGGTGCGCGAGAACGGCGACCAGCCGCGCGTGAACGCGAGCCGCTTTCCGTCCGGGCTTTGCCGCGCCCACGAGCCGACGCACTCCAGAATCCGCCACGCTTGCCCGCCGGCCGCCGGCACGCGGTACATCCGCGGCTCGAAGGGGACTTCGCCCGCCTTGCGCGAATGGAAGTAGATCGTGCCGCCGTCAGGCGACCATCCGGACGGCATTTCCGGTCGGTCGCCGAAAGTGATTCGCGTGACGTCCTCTCCGCCGGCCGTCATGGTGTAGATGCAATCGCTGCCGCTGCGGTCGGATACGAACGCGATGTGCTTGCCGTCGGGCGACCAGACGGGCGCCGAATCGTCCGCCGGATTAACCGTCAGGCGGCGGGCCTGTCCGCCGTCGATCGACGCGGTCCACACGTCTCCCGCCCAGGCGAACGCGAAACTTCGGCCGTCGGGCGCGACAGCCAAGTCGCGGGCAAAGACGACCGAATCCGCGGCGGCCGGAAAGGCACACGAAAACACGCATGAAACAACAAAAAGAGCCGCCAGCGGGCGGTGCAGTCTGCTTGGCATGATCAACCTCGGCATTTGGTATTGGACGGCAAAAAGGCTCAGAGCCGACACGAACGGAGAATACCCGATCGGGGCTTTTCGCACAGCCGAATCGGGTTGACGAGCGCGAAGATCGTGCGGCATGCTACGGCCATGTCCGTCGCGCCGCCGCTGCTCGCAGTCCGCAACCTCCGCACGCTGCTCCCGATCCGCAGCCCTTTCGGCGGGCGCGGCGTGGTTCGTGCGGTCGATGGTGTCTCGTTCGAAATTCGCGCGGGCCGCACGTTCGGGCTCGTCGGCGAAAGCGGGTGCGGCAAGTCCACGCTGGCGCGGACGGTCCTGCGATTGACGCCGGCGAGCAGCGGCCGGATTCAATTCGACGGCACGGATGTGCTGGCCCTGCGCGGCGGCGCGCTGCGCGAATACCGCCGTCAGGTGCAGGTCGTCTTTCAGGATCCCGCCGGAAGCCTGAACCCGCGGCTGACCGTCGGCGAAATCGTCGGCGAGGCGCTCTCGATTCACGGACTGGCCCGCAGCCGCTCCGAACGCGACGCCGCCGTTGCGAGCATGCTCGAACGGGTCGGCCTCGCGGCCGACGATCTGCGGCGCTTTCCGCACGAATTCTCCGGCGGGCAGCGGCAGCGCATCGGAATCGCGCGAGCCCTGGTGCTTCGTCCGCGGCTGGTGATCTGCGACGAGCCGGTGTCCGCGCTGGATGTTTCGATCCAATCACAGATCCTGAATCTCCTGGCGGACCTTCAGGCGGAGTTTGGCCTCGCGTATCTGTTCATCGCGCACAATCTCTCCGTGATGCGGCACTTCTGCGACGAAATCGCCGTCATGTACCTGGGCCGAATCGTCGAGAGCGGCCCGACCGCGGACGTGATCGAACATCCGATTCATCCTTACACGCGGGCTCTGCTTTCCGCAGCCCCGCGCGTGCCGTCGCGCGATCGCGCGGCGCTGCGGATTCTGCCCGGCGAGCCGCCGAACCCGATCGCTCCGCCGCCGGGCTGTGCGTTTCACACGCGCTGTCCGGACGCGATTGCGTCCTGCGCGGTGGTGCGGCCGGAGTTGGCGCCCTTCGGCGATGGCCACGCGGTCGCCTGCCCGGTGAATGCGCCGGCCTCCGCGGAAGAAATTGGTTAGCAGTCCGTTGAGGGATGTACCGCAGCCGCCCTCGGCTGCTGTGTTTCTCGAAGAATCCGACGATCGCGGAGGGTCGCAACGGATTTTTCAACGGACTGACAGGGACAGGCAACATCGCACATTTGATAGCCCTGGAACGGCGACAGAAGCTAGCCCACGGCGTCAGCCGTGGGGATGCTGTGGCGGCTATTCGAGGCTCTGGCTGATGGCTCCCACGGCTCGCGCCGTGGGCTGATTTCTTCCGTCGCTCCGCGGCTGCCGTTTTGCCGCGCCGCGTACGGGCCGGCTGCTATAATCCGGCGTCAAAGGGCGAGGTCCATCCCTATATCGCGGAGATTCGCGTGCGATACCTGGTAGCCGTGCCGGTATTCAACGAGCAGCGCCACTTGCCGCGCGTGCTGAAGGCGATCTCCGCCTACGCGGACGACATCCTGATCGTCGACGACGGATCGACGGACGGGAGCGGCCGCATCCTGGCGGCGTGGCCGCGGATTCACGTCATCACGCACGCCGAAAACCGCGGCTACGGGCAGAGCGTGATCGATGCGCTGCGTTTCGCGGACTGGCACGGCTACGATTGGGTCATCACCATCGATTGCGACGAGCAACATGAGCCGGCGTGCATCCCGCAATTCCTGGCCGCGACCGCCGGCGAGGCCGACGTGATCAGCGGCTCGCGCTACCTGCGGAAATTCGCGGACGATGACCCGGCCCCGCCGGACCGAAGGCGAATCAACAACACCATCACGCTGCTGCTCGACCAGCTCTTCGGCCTTCAGCTCACGGATTCGTTCTGCGGGTTCAAGGCTCATCGCGTGACGGCGATGCGGCGGCTGCTGCTGGACGAACCGGGATATGCGTTTCCGCTCCAATTCTGGGCGGAGTGCGTGCGGGCCGGGCTGACGATACGCGAGCTGGCGATCCCGCGGATCTACCGCGATCGCAGCCGCACGTTCGGCGGCACGCTGGACGATCCGGCCCAGCGGCTGCGGCACTATCTCGAAGTGCTGCTGCGGGCGATGCGGCGGGCCGAAAGCGACGGGTTCGCTCCCGCTGCGTCCTCCCGTTGCGTCTGCGAACTTTCCGAATGATGGACAACGCGCGGCTCATTGCTCCTTCGCAACACCTCGGCGTGCTGGTCGAGCCCAGGCGGCTCGATCCGAATTCGATCACCCATTTCAAGAACAGCCGAATCCTTGACGTGACGCTCGGCGACGTGCGCGGCGATCTGCTGTCGCACTTTCGCCTCGATCGGAAGCGCGTCGTCGCGACGGGCCACCAGGCCGAGTTTTTTCACGCCGGGGTCTTTGCCAAGACGATCGCGACTGATCTGCTGGCCGCCCGGTTCGACGCGACCGGAGTCTTCGTGCTCGTCGATTCCGATCTGGCGAAGGCCGGAACACTGGCGGTTCCCGTACTGCGGGAGGAAAGCGCGAGCCTGATGCAGCTCCCGCTACCGCGAGTGCGGCACGATCTGACGGTCGAGGATCAGCCGACGGCAGAACCAGCCGAGTGGGCGAAGCTGTTTGATGCCGCCACCCGGGGTATGGGCGACGGGACGCAGCGACTCCTCTCGTCATTCGCATCGGGGCTGCGGGCGAATCCGACGATGAATTTGGCGGATGTGGTTTCCAGCGGACAGGCGGCGGTCGAGCGCGAACTCGGACTTCGCCCCGCCCGCGTGCTTCGAATCTCCCAACTGTGCGGCACGCGGGCGTTTCGAGCGTTCGTGGCGAATTGGACGCTTCACGCCGATCGCTTCGCCGCCCGCTACAACGAAGCCCTCCCCCACTATCGCCGCCGGCACCGCATTCGCACGCCCCAGCGGCCCGCACCGCCGCTTTACATCGGAGCGCCGACCGAATGTCCATTCTGGATCAGCCGTGCCGGCTCGCCGCGCAGCCGCCTGTTCGTGCAGGTGCAACGCGATCGCGTACTCTTTTTTGCAGAGCGTGAGCGCGTTTGGGAAACCAGCCTCGTTCACCTGAGTCGATTCGCAAACCATGAAACGCCCTGGGAGCTGGAGCGGTCCGGGTGGCGCGTCCGGCCGCGCGCTTTGACCCTGTCAGCTTTTCTCCGCGGCTTCCTGGCCGACGTGTTCATTCACGGAATCGGCGGCGCCCATTACGATGAGGCGACGGACGCATTCATGCGCGACGGACTGGAAATCTCCCTGCCGCCGCGTGCGTGCGTGACCGCCACGGTGCGTCTCGATGCGGCGATGCAGCCCGTCGAGCAAAGCGCCCTGCCGCCGAGCCGCCGTGAGGTGCGATACAACCCCCAGCGGGCTCTGCGTTCGACCCCGCCGGAGCTGCGCGACCTGCGCGCCCGGCTGATAGCCGACAGTATCCGCCTGAGAACCGAGCAGAGATTGGACCGAGCCGCGCGGCGGGCGAACTGGGAGGCCATCCGTGCGACAAACGCCGCGATCGCGAGAGCGGCGCCGGACGAGTTGCGGCTGATCGAAGCGGAATGGCGGCGGCAGGCGCGGCTGGCGAGCGAATGGCCGATCCGCACCAGCCGGGAGTACTTTTTCGGGCTGCATTCCCGCATTACCATGCTCGCACTTGCGGACCGGTTGCGTGCCGCACTCGAATCGGAACCGAGCGCCGCGACTGCTTCTCTCGGGTAAGGATGCCGACATGCTTCGAATCACCGGACTCGTTCTGACGCTCGCGTTGCTTTCGGGTTGCTCGGCCGGCGGCGGCAATACGGTCGTCATGCTGACGGACTACGGCACGCGCGACCACTACGTCGCGATCCTGGCGGCCAACGTGCTCAAGGCCAATCCGAATGCGAAGATGGTCGCGATCACGCACGAAATCCATCCGTTCAACATCATGGAGGGCGCGTTCACGCTCGCCGAGGCCGTGACCGAATTCACGCCGGGCACGGTCTTTCTCGGCATCGTCGATCCCGGCGTCGGCAGCGACCGCACGCCCATCGTCGTCGTCACGCGGACCGGGCACATCCTGGTCGGGCCGGATAACGGGCTGTTCGATCCGGCGATCGCGCGCTGCGGCGGCGCGGCGGCGGTATACGCGATCGAAAACCCGGCCCTGCTGCGGCCGGGCACGATGTCCAGCACCTTCCACGGCCGCGACATTTTCGCGCCGGTCGCCGGCCACATGAGCGCGGGCGTGGACCCGGCCAAGGCGGGGCCGCTGCGCACCGATTGGGTCCATCTCGACATCCAGCCGGCGATCCGTGAAAGAGACGGCGTGACCGGCACGATTCTCCAGGTCGACTACTACGGCAACCTTTTGAGCAACATCCCCGCGAGCTGGATGGAAGGCGCCCCGTACGGCACGGCCTATGAGATCGCCTACGAAGGAAAGACCGAGCGCTGCACCTGGCAGCGCACGTATAGCGAAGTGCCGAAGGGCGCTTACCTGGCGCTAGGCAACGCCGCCGGCAACATCGAGTTCGCCCGGAATCTGGACGACGCGGCGCGCACGCTGGCCGCGTCGGTTGGCCAGCGGATCACGCTGCGCGTGCCGCGCACGGTCTCGCGCTGAGGCGGAGTTGCGGCCGCGAAGCGTAATTCCATGACCATTGGCCGCGCGTTCTCCGTGCCATTCCATACCTGCACGGCTTTGCTCGTGGCTCCGGCGGGACGTTTCCCGGAGTGCGGGCAGCTTGACGATCAAATTTGCCGCGCGGCTCGCAGCCGCCAGCGAAGCGTTAACCACATCAGCGCCGCAATCGCCGCGCCGGCGAAGGCAAGGGTCGCCCAGTCGCGGTACACGCCGAAGTGAAGCAGCGAAAACGCCCGCACCGACGCTACCAGCGTTCCGGGCGGGCTGACCAGGTGCGTGCAGATGATCTCCGCGAAGCAAAGCAGGAACACGATCAACCCGCACGCGACCGCGTGCTCGCGGACCATCGGGCCGTATACATGCAGCAAGCGCTGCGTCCAGCCGCCGCCGTCGATTCGGGCGGCGTCGTCCAGTTCCCGCGGCACGCGGGCCGCAGCCGGCATCAGCAGCAGCACGGCGATCGGAAAGAACCGGGCAAGATACGCGACGATGAGAATCGCCGGCGAGTCATAGATCGCCCCGAGCGGTCCCGGCCGATTGAACGCGGCGATCAGCGCGACGCCGGCGGCCGGCGCGGGCGTCGCGATCGCCAGCGCCACGAGCGGCCCGCCCAGCAGTCGGCCGAAGCGGGTGCGAACGGCAATCTGGGCCAGGCCGATTCCCAGGACGGCCATCAGCGTCGCGGCGAACCCGCAATAGACCAGCGATCGTCGCAGCTCAGGCCAGACGCCCGCCAGAGAGTCAAAAAAACCGGCCGGGCTCTCAATACGCCGCAGCAGCGCGAACGGAAAGCGAGCCGCCAGCACGGCGACCGCGACCAGGCCAATCGCCATCGCGGCTTGTGCCGCCGCTCCCGGCTGAAATCCGTGTCGTGCGCGGCCGGCTTCGTATGAAGCGACAGGTTGCCAATCCTGCCAGCGCCGCTGTGCCAGCAAGAGCAATGAGGACAAGACCAGCAGCAGCGGCAGGCCGGTCAATAGCGGCCCTGCCGGCGCTCGTCGAAGCTGAAACTGCGTGTACGTCTCTTCGGCGAACGTCCGGACCTGCAACAGGTCGGGAATCGCGCAATCCGTCGCGCTCAACACGGCGATCAGCAATGCGGTCGAGACGATCGCAGGCCATGCGAGCGGCAGCGTCACGTGCCGGAATACGCCGCCGCGCGTGCAGTCCAGCAGCGCGGCATCCTCCAGCTCCGCATCGACCCGGCTCAACGCCGCATGAATCAAGAGGAACGCAGGCGACAACCACGCCACTGCCATCAGCAGCCCGCACATCCAGGGCGAGGAAGGCATGGCGTATGGCGGAGTCTCGGCGAAGATCGTCGTGGCGACCACGAAGGGCGGGAAACAAGCAACCAGCGACAGAACGCCGAACAGCGGTTTTCGGCAGACCCAACTCGTTCGTGCGGTCAGAATCGCCGCAAGCGCGCCGCCGATCGTGCTCAACCCGACGGCGACCAGGCTGACGATCAGCGTGTTTCGCAACAGGCTGGGCCAGCGTGCCAGTCCGACATCCGGCGGATCGCCGTGATCGCTTCCGAAAATCGACCGCCCGATTGCCAATAGCGGCAGACCGAACGCGACCAGTGCGGCCGCGAAATGGACCAGTGCGACAAAGCCGTCGAGGATTCGTTGACGCAAATGGTCCATGGCGGAACAATAGTCCCCGTTCTGGGGCCGTTCTACTGGGCGAAAGGGATAACACATGGCACGCCTGTTCGAAGACGCAACGCGCACCATCGGCCGCACGCCGCTGGTTCGAATCAATCGCACCATCCGTTCCAAGGCGACGGTCTACGCCAAGCTCGAGTTCTTCAACCCGATGCTGAGCGTCAAGGATCGCATCGGGACGGCGATGATCGAGGACGGCATCGCCCGCGGCCTGATCAAGCCCGGCACGCACATCATCGAGCCGACGTCGGGGAACACCGGCATCGCGCTGGCGTTCGTCTGCGGCGCGATGGGGCTGAAGCTGACGCTGACGATGCCCGAAACAATGAGCGTCGAGCGACGGGCCGTCCTGCGGCATCTGGGCGCTGAGGTCGTGCTGACGCCCGGGCCGGAGGGGATGCGCGGCGCGATCAAACGGGCGGACGAGCTCGCCGCCGCCACGCCGAACTCCTACATACCGCAACAGTTTAGCAATCCGGCGAACGTCGAAGTCCACCGCCGGACCACCGCCGAGGAAATCTGGGACGACACGGACGGCAAGGCGGACATTCTGGTCGCGGGCGTCGGCACGGGAGGCACGATCACGGGCGTGGGCCAGGTGATCAAGGCCCGCAAGCCGTCGTTTCGGTGTGTCGCGGTCGAGCCGGCCGATTCGCCGGTATTGACGCAGACGCGGGCCGGGGTCGAGCGAAAGCCGGGTCCGCACAAGATTCAGGGAATCGGCGCCGGTNNNNCCTTGATTTCAACGTGGTGGATGACGTCGTGCGCGTCGCGAATGACGATGCGTTCGCCTGGGCTCGCCGTGCGGCCAGGGAAGAGGGCATCTGCTGCGGTATCAGCTCCGGCGCCGCTCTCTGCGCCGCCAACGAGGTCGCCGGCCGGCCGGAAAGCGAAGGCAAGATGATCGTCGTCGTGCTGGCCTCGGCGGGCGAGCGTTATCTGTCCACCGCGCTGTTCGAGCAACCGGCATAAGGGCGACGATGGGTCCGAGCCCTCAGCGCGGGCTTTGCCCGCAGCCCAAGCGCTTGACGGTCGGAGGAAATGTAGCGGCCGGCGTCCCGCCGGCCGTAGATCGTCGACTCGGCACGATCGGGGTCGTTCCCGATCTACGGCCTGCGAGACGCAGGCCGCTACCTCGCTCCGTGCATCGGCGATCCAGTCGCCGCTCGAAAAATCTCCTCGCGCCGCGAGGATTTTTCCCGAGATGAATGAAGCGCAAGCGAGGGATTGACCAGTGCCGCGATGGTGGGTCCCTCGCTTGCGCGTCGGGCTCCGATCAATGGCCCTCGCTCGCGCGTCGGGCTCGGATCGATCGAATTTCGCGCGGCGTTACCGAACCGCGCGGTTGGCGATAAACTGCAGTCGGATGACAACGAGGCGACATTCCATCGCAGACGTGGACTCCGCGGGCGGGCGCGGCTTGCCGGCCGAGGCGCCGGCCTGCCCGGTCGATCGCCTGCCGACCGTGCGGCGCAATCGGCTTTGCCTGCGGATCATCTACATCGGCCTGCTCAATTTCCTGCTGTATACCGTCGGCTACGCGGTATTGGGCGGCGACGCGCACAACGGCGAGCGGCGGATGATCGACTCGCCGACCGGACCGCGGGCCGCGTACTTCGTCCGCGGTCATTTCATTCGCGACCCCAACGGACAGGAGCGCGAGGTTCGCCCTGGTTTGTGGGTCTACAGCTATCTGCATTCGATCTCCGTATTCGTCACGTCGGCGGCGATGCTCGTCAGCATGCTCGTTCTGGCGCGGCCGCACATTCTGGCCACGATGCGCGATGGATGGGTGCGCGGCCAGACGTTCGTCGTCGTGTTCGGAACCGTCGTCGTGTTGGTGACTGCGGCGGCGGTCGCGGTATTCACCTGGGACTTTCTGGCGCAGATCACTTCCCCCTGATCGGAGTTCTTTCGTGCTCGTGGAGCAGTGGCTCGCCGACGATGGGCCCCTGGCGCTGAGGCTGCCGGGCTTTGAGCCGCGCCAGCAGCAGCGCGAGATGGCCCTCGCCGTCGCGGACGCCTTCGAGCATGAGCGCCACCTGGCGGTCGAAGCCGGCACCGGCGTCGGCAAGTCGTTCGCGTACCTGTTGCCGGCGATCGAGCAGGCCCTCGCCGGGCGGCGCGTCGTGATCAGCACGCACACCATCGCATTGCAGGAGCAACTCGTACAGAAGGACATTCCCTTCCTGCGCGGCGCACTCGGAGTCGATTTCTCATTCGAGTTGATGAAGGGGCGGACGAATTACCTCGGGCTGCGCCGCCTGAAACAGGCCAGCGCCAAGCAAAAATCGCTCTTCTCGCACCGCACGCAGCTTTCCGTGCTGCACGCGATCGAGGATTGGGCGTATGTGACCGACGACGGTTCGCTCAGCGACATTCCCGAGCCGCCGCCGATCGACGTCTGGGAGAAGGTCCGCAGCGAGCATGGCAACTGCCTCGGCCGGCGCTGCCCGCACTACGACTCGTGCTTCTATCAGCGCGCCCGCAGGCGGGCCGAAACCGCCGGGCTGCTCGTCGTGAATCATGCCCTGCTGGTCTCCGATCTGGCGCTGCGGCGGGCCGGTGCGAGCGTGCTGCCCGAGCACGACTTGGTGATCGTCGATGAGGCGCACATGCTCGATCAGGTCGCCGCCGACCACTTTGGCTGCTCGATCAACAACAT
>JACRLV010000237.1:1787-14942 GCA_016235145.1 Planctomycetota bacterium | reverse complement strand
ACCATGCCGCGAAGCAGCGCCAGATTCACGATCGCACGCACGTTGTCCACGCCGTGCGTGTGATGAGTGATGCCCATGGTCCAGGCGAAGATGGCGGCTTTGGATTCGATGTAGTAGTCGGCGACGCGACGCATGTCTTGATATGGAATGCCCGCCGCCGTTTCAAGTTCACCGGGCGACATCGAGATCACACCGTCGCGCCAATCCTCGAACCCGTCGCCAATGTGCTCAGCGATGTGGCAGGGCCCCGGCTGTCGGCGGCCGTGCCCAGTGTCCGAGCGAGCATGCCTGCCAACGGCCGCAGGCATGCCACCCAATGCAGGGACATCTTTCTCGATTCTCTCGCCGCTTTCCAAAACCGCTCTTGCGATTCCCGTCAGCAGCGCAATGTCTCCGCCGATGTGCGGCTGCAAGTAGACGCTCGCGATTTCCTGCCCGAACAGGAGCGTCCGAAAGTTGCTCGGCACGCTGAAATTCACCAAACCGGTTTCCTTGATCGGGTTGATGACCACCACGTGCCCGCCGCGCCGCCGCAGCCTCGTCAGCATTTCCATCAGCCGCGGGTGATTGCTCGCCGGGTTGCCGCCGATCAGAAAGACGAGATCGCAGTGGCGCAGGTCGTCGAGCGTGACGGTCGCCGTGCTTGTGCCGAGGGCGCTCTTGAGGCCCACGCCGCTGGCCTGGTGGCAGTAGTAGCTGCAATTGTTGACGTTGTTCGTGCCGTACAGCCGCGCGAACAGTTGCAGCAGAAACGCCGCCTCATTCGAGCTGCGCCCGCTCGAATAGAAGAAACTCCGCTCCGGCGGCGTCCGCTTCAGCCAATCCGTGCACAGGGTCTGCGCGTTCTCCCACGAGATCGGACGATAGTGCGTATCGCCCGGGCCGGCGTACACGGGGTCGTTCAGCCGCCCCATGTGCTCCAGTTCGCGCGGCGACATTTGCCGCAATTGTTCGATGCTGTAGGCGGCCCAGAATTCCGGACGGATGCGGCCCTGCATGTCGGCCGCCATCGCCTGCATGGATTTCTTGCAGACTTCGGGGAAGCTGCCGAGCTCATTGACCATTCCGCCGCGCTGTCCGCCCATGCCGAGCGCGCAGGTCTTGCAGGCGTTCTTCGAGCGCAGGGCGCGATGGAGCGGCCAGATGCCGCCCACGCGCCACGCGGTTTTCAGCAGATATGCCAGCGCCGGCCAGCCGCCGCCGGTCCGAACACGACCCATTCCGATCTCCCGAGCACCCAAGTTGCTGGAGTCAGATGATAGCGGCTCGCATCGTGAGCCGATTGGGATTGGCGCAGCGACGCGCGGGAGATGGGCGCACTCAGCGCGGCCCTCACGGGAATGAGGCTTCCGCGCCGACGGCGCTGCCGATCCATTGAGACGCGCCGTTGTCCGCACGAAAGTGGGCGCAAGCTTCGCAGCGAGAGTGCAGCCGAGGGCGGCTGCGGTACATTTTCCGTGAAATACTACGCCTTCGGCCCCGCCGCCTTGATCGCCGGGCTGGTCGTGAACTTCTCGAAGTTCTTCGCGAAACGGCCCGCGAGATCCTTGGCCTTCGCGTCGTACGCCGCGGCGTCTTTCCACGTGCTTCGCGGATTCAGCACCTCGGCCGGCACGCCCGGGCAGGTCTTCGGCATCGACACGCCGAAGATCGGGTGCGGCTCATACGCCGCCTCGTCGATCTGGCCGCCCAGGGCGGCGGTGATCATCGCCCGCGTGTAGGGCAGCTTCATGCGGCTGCCGACGCCGTACGGCCCGCCGCTCCAGCCGGTGTTCACCAGCCAGACGCGCGACTTGTGCTTCGCGATCTTCTTGCCGAGCAGGTCGGCGTAGACCGCCGGGTTCAGCACCATGAACGGCGCGCCGAAGCACGTGCTGAAGGTCGTCTGCGGCTCGGTCACTCCCGCCTCGGTGCCGGCGACTTTTGCCGTGTAGCCGGAGAGAAAATGATACATGGCCTGTTCGGGCGTCAGCCGCGAAACCGGCGGCAGCACGCCGAACGCGTCGCACGTGAGGAAGACGATGTTCTGCGGATGGCCGGCGACGGACGGCTCGATGGCGTTGTCGATGTAGTTCAGCGGATACGCGCAGCGCGTGTTTTCGGTCAGCGAAGCGTCCTCATAGATCGGGGCCTGCGTGACCGGATCAAGGACGACGTTTTCGAGCACCGAGCCGAAGCGGATCGCGTTGTAGATCTGCGGCTCGTACTTCTCCGACAGGTTGATGCACTTGGCGTAACAACCGCCTTCGAAGTTGAAAACTCCGCGGTCGCTCCAGCCGTGCTCGTCGTCGCCGATCAGGCCGCGCTGCGGATCGGCCGAGAGCGTCGTCTTGCCCGTTCCGGAAAGCCCGAAGAACAAGGCCACGTCGCCGCCCTTGCCGACGTTCGCCGAGCAGTGCATCGACATCACGCCTTTGAGCGGGAGCAGGTAGTTCATGATCGTGAAGATGGCCTTCTTCATCTCGCCGGCGTAGTGCGTTCCGCCGATCAGGACCAGCCGCTGTGCGAAATGGACCAGGATGTAGGCCTCGGAACGCATTCCCAGTTCGGTGCCGCACGGACACTCCGGCACATCCACCACGGTGAAATCCGGCGGATGGTTGGCTGTTTCCTCGCCGTCCGGGCGGATGAACAGGTTGCGCACGAAAAGGCTGTGCCAGGCCCGCTCCGTGACCATGCGAACGCGCAGGCGGTTTTCCGGCTCCGCGCCGGCGTAAAGATCCTGGATGTACAAATCGTGGCCGGCGGCCCGGCCGAACATGCACTTCTTGATCGCCTCGAAGTTTCCCGGCTCGATCGCCACATTCACGTCGCCCCAGTGGACGTTTTTCTCGCTGGACGGCTCGCGAACCACGTATTTGTCCCTGGGAGATCGTCCTGTCCGCTTTCCCGTGCGCGCCACCAAGGCGCCGCGATCCGACAGAGTCGCTTCGCCCCGCCGCAGCGCCGCGCTCACCAGCTCGGCGGGCCTCAGGTTCCAGTATTCCTTGCCGTCGTGGTGCAGGCCGATCGCGTCGAGGCCGTATCGGCCGGGATGCGTGGACGTCAGGGGCGTACTCAAGGGTTTCTCCGGAAGAGCTCCACATCGTCCGGCGGCTGCAACTTGCCGCAGCGCAGCGGACATAAAAACCGCATTTTATCGTCGGCAAGCCGACCGTTCCAGTTTGCCGCAACGCGCGTCGCGACGCGGGGACGTGACAGTCTGGGCGGCTGCGGTTGGATTACCGGCGCGGCGTTGCATCTCGATTAGCCGCGGAGCGGCATCATTTCAGCCGCGGAGCGGCGGAAGACGTTGGCCCACGGCGCGAGCCGTGGGATTGCACCCGCCCGCTCCCAGATAGCCGCGGAGCGGCGACAGAATTACCGAAATGCGGCGCGGGCCCTTTCTTTCGCCGCTCCGCGGCTCTTCGGACATCGAGTAACCGCATCCCACGGCTCGCGCCGTGGGCTGTTTTCTTGCGCCCTTCCAGGGCTAAACTGCAAACCCGCCGAGACTGCCACGCACCCCGCGACGCAAGACTCCGAGTCCAGCCGGATCTTCCAGCCGATTTAGAGCCGACGCCCGAGAGCCGGCGCTAATGGGACGAGGTCGGCAGCGTCGCTGCCAGACTTTCATCGTCGTGCCGCCAGGTCAGCCATACCCATCCGATCACGCTGAGCAGAATCAGCGGGCCGCCGACGAGCGTCGCAATAGGCGGGGCCTCGCCGACCGCAAGGTACGTCCAGATCGGGTTGAGGATCGCCTCGAGCGTGCTGATCAGCGACGCGCGATGGGCTTCGACGTGGCGCAGCGCCCACGAGAAAATGACATAGGGAACCGAGAATTGAACCACGCTCATCAGCACCAGCAGCCCGAATTGCCGCAGCGTCAGCCGCAGCGATGCGTCCGGCAGAACGGTCGGCGCCGCAGAACGGCGGGATCATCGCGGTGCGGAACTGCTTGGCGATGCACCCGCCCACCGCCGTGCCCGGGAACGGACCGCCGTCGACGACCGCTGACGAGACCCGGCCGCTCACGTCGAACATGATCTTCACGTGACCCGAGCCCGCCGGGCCGCCCGCACACAGAATCGCCGCTCCGACCAGCGAGAGCAGCAGCACGCCGCCTTCGCTCCAGCGCGGCCGGATGCCGAGCATGAGCGGCGAAAGCGCAAACACAACCAGCGGCGCCAGATACTGGAGCACAATTGCATTCGCGGCGGAGGTCAACGTCGTCGCGATCACGAAGCAGGTCGTCATGAAGGTAAAGGTGACGACCGATGCGATCGGCCAGATCGGCCGAACCTGGCGGAGACTGGACACGCGCCGCAGAGCCAGCGGGAGAAAGAACGCGCCGCCGAAGAGGGATCGATAGCACGCGATCGCCGCCGCCGAAGCTCCTGAAACGTGATCGCCTTCCGGCTGACGCAGCAGCTTGATCAGCGGGCCGTTCAAGCTCCAAAGACAAGCGGACAGCACGAGCGCCAGCAGCGCAAGCCGTTGCCTGCGGCGACCGGCGCGGATTTCAGCGGGCGACGGCATGCAGCAGATGATAACGGCGCGCCAAAACGCCGCGCGCGGTCGCAGAAATCCGCCTGACAAGCTACGATTGAAACGTGATGAACGCACCGTTTTTCGTATTTGCAGGCGGCGGAACCGGCGGCCACCTTTATCCCGGGCTGGCCGTCGCCGAGATGCTCAAGCATCTCTCGCCGACCGCGGCGGTGACGTTTCTGACCAGCAGCCGCCCGCTCGATCGCGAGCTGCTCGACAAGACGATCTATCAGCAGACGCCGCAATCGGTCCGGCCGTTCTCGAGCCGGCCGTGGCACTGGCTCGGGTTCTGGCGGGCGTGGCGCGAGAGCGTGCGCCAGGCTCGCGAGCTCTATTCCAAGCGAAGACCGGAGGCGGTGCTCGGGCTCGGCGGTTTCGCTGCCGGGCCCGGCGTCGTGGCGGCTCGCGAACTGGGCATACGAACGGCGATTCTCAACCCGGATGCCGTGCCCGGCCGCGCGAATCGATATCTCGCACCACGGGCGGACATGGTGGTTCTTCAGTGGGACGTCTCGCGCGTGCATTTCCCGGAGCGGGCGAACTGCCGCCCTCTCGGCTGCCCGATTCGCGCAGCGTTCACGAGCGCACAACGCGCCTCCGGCGCGACGATCAAGGGCGTTCCCGTGCTGGAGGCCCTCTGGGACACGGGCGAGGCGAGCCGCTCGGTCGGCGGACGCAGGGCGTTAGGCCTCGCGCCGAACCGCCCCGTGCTGCTGGTCACCGGCGCGTCGCAAGGCGCCCGAACCGTGAACCAGGCGACGGCCGCGATCTGGCCGAAATTCTCCGCGTCCCATCCGGATTGGCAACTGTTGCACCTGACCGGCAACGCGGACGCGGACGAGATCCGCCGCGCATATCGCGAAGCGGGGATCGCGGAATCATCCGCGCGCGTGCTGCCTTTTACACATGAAATGTGGCACGCGATCGCAGCGGCGGACGTGGTCGTTTCGCGTGCCGGGGCTTCGACGCTGGCGGAACTCACGGCCCTGGGGAAGCCCTCGATTCTGCTCCCGTATCCGTTTCATCGCGACCGGCATCAGCACGCCAACGCGCAGGTGCTGGTCGATGCGGGCGCCGCCATGCTTGTTGAGGACACGAAGGAAACGACGACCACTGCACGCCCGCTGCTGGCCGCATTGGAGCGCCTGGCGGACCGCGAACGCAGGCAGACGATGGCCGAGGCCGCGCTAAAAATTGCACGGCCGCACGCAGCCGAGTCCGTCGCCCGCTGGATGCTGGGCGAATCCACCGAGCCGGTGCTGCGTCAGTCCACCGAACCAGCGAACGTGGCCGCATGCCGCTGACCGGAATCACCGCGCCGGTCAGTCCTGAATCTTGTGGGGCAGGCCTCCGGCCTGTCTCTTCTGGGGAATGCCCTGGCCTGGGTTTTGTGGGGCAGGCCTCCGAGCTTGTGAATTTTTTGGGGAGTGCGGGCGTCTCGCCCGCGTTTTCAAGCAAGAAACGGCGATCGCCTTTGGAGCTTGCCAAAAAATTCACAAGCTCTCCGGCCTGTCTCTTCTTGGAAATCCCTCTGGCTTTTCTATTCGGCGGAGACGATCTCCACACCCAACAATGGTCTGCTTCCAAAGAGACCGGCCGGAGGCCGGCCCCACATGCAACCGGCCCGGTATGCCATTTTCGCCAGTGCCTTTTCGTACGGAGAGCCCCATGAGATCGTTTATTGACGTTTCGCCGGACTCGCATTTTCCCATCCAGAACCTGCCGTACGGCGTGTTCAAGCGGCCGGAAGCGGAGAAGCCTTGCTGCGGCGTGCGGATCGGCGATCTTGTCCTCGACCTTCGTGTGATCGAGCATCGCGGCTTTTTCCGCGGCGTGTTCGGCGACGAACACGTGCTCTGCAAGTGGTCGTTGAACAAGTTCATGTCGAAGGGGCCGGCCGCGTGGGCGATGGTACGCCGAATTGTGACCGACCTGCTGCGCGACGACAATCCGACCCTGCGCGACGACACGGCTCTGCGGGACGAGGCCCTGGCGCCGATTTCTCAAGTGACGATGTGCCTGCCCGCGGAGATCGGCGACTACACGGACTTCTATTCGAGTCGCGAGCACGCCACGAACGTCGGGATCATGCTCCGCGGAAAAGACAACGCGCTTCAGCCGAACTGGCTGTGGCTGCCGGTGGGCTACCACGGCCGCGCGAGCTCGATCGTCGTGAGCGGGACGGATGTTCGGCGGCCCTGCGGGCAGATTCGCCCTGATGAAAAGGCGCCGCCGATCTACGGCCCGTGCCGCACGCTCGATTTCGAATTGGAGATGGCGTTCTTCGTCGGAACCGGGAACGAACCGGGGCGGCCGATTCCGATCGACCGCGCGGAAGCGCACATCTTCGGAATGGTGCTGCTCAACGATTGGTCCGCTCGCGACGTGCAGAAGTGGGAATACGTACCGCTCGGTCCGTTCCTGGCAAAGAACTTCGCGACCACGATCTCGCCCTGGATCGTTCCGATGCAGGCGCTCGCGCCGTTCCGCTGCGCCCCGCCGCCGCAGGATCCGCCGCCGCTGCCGTACCTGGCAGCCTCGGCCGATTCGCCGGCGCGTTCGACGTTTGACATTCGCCTGGAGGTGACGCTCCAAGGCGAGAGAATGCCGGAGCCGCACGCGATTTGCCGCTCCAATTTCCGGTACCTCTACTGGACAATGGCCCAGCAGCTCGCGCACCACACGAGCGGCGGCTGCAACATGCGGCCCGGCGACCTGCTCGCCAGCGGAACGATCAGCGGCCCGACGCCCGACTCCTACGGCAGCATGCTCGAGCTGGCCTGGCGCGGCGAGCGCCCGCTGGCGTTTCCGAACGGCGAATCGCGAACGTTCCTTCAGGACGGCGACCGGCTGAGCATCGCCGGCTGGTGCCAGGGCGAGGGCTACCGAGTCGGCTTCGGCGAGTGCAGCGGCCGTGTGCTGCCGGCAGGTTGACGATCTGATTGAGAATTGTCTGGGGAGTGCGGGCGTCTCGCCCGCGTTTTCAGGTTCGTGGTTCATAGGGTCCGTTCGGGCCGAATAGGGTATTTCCTGGAACGCAAGCCACTCCGCCCGGCCCGAACGCACCGTACCTGGAGGGTCGGCAATTTTCAGAGCCCGACGCGCTAGTGTATTTAGTCGCGCTGTTTGCATCTTAACAGGGTGGTCCGGGCGTCCCGCCCGGGTCGGACAACGGGCGAGACGCCCGTACCACCCGTGATGTACTATTTCTGACTAGCCACACTAGCGAGGGAAACGCCGCCGCCGAGCAGGCGAAGGCCTGCCTGACGGCCGTCGCGGAATCCGCCGGCGTCTCGTACCATCTTCAACTCAATCAGAGCCGATCCGAGAAAGGAACCGTCGATATGTCGCCTGCCGCTTGGGTTCGAAAGATGAACGCCAGCTTCTGGGTCTTCCTGTTGGCCACTACCGGCGTTTCCGCCGGAGTCTTCGCCCAAAGCCGGCCGGCGAGCGAACCCGCCACGAGTTCCGCACCGGCGGAGAAAAAGCGGCTGACGCCCGGGATCGTCTACGACCGCGAAGGCGGCTACGACTTTTCCGGCTCCCATGCGAGCGGAATGAACTGGATCGATGACGCGAGCTTTTCGCACCATCGCGACGGCAAGCTGATGCGGGTCGACGCACTCAGCGACCAGGGCCAGCCCATGCTCGACGCCGAGGCGATCAAGGCGGCGCTGCTGGCGAGCGGCCAATTCAACGAGGAGACCGCTGAGCGGCTGAAGAACGCGCCCGGCTCGTGGACGCGCGACCGCTCCGCCGCGTTGATTCGCCACGAGAAGAAAGCGTACGTGTACCGCGTTGCGGACAAGACGGTAACGCGCGTCACGGAAATTCCCGACGATTGGAAAGAGATCGCCCTCAGCCCGTCCGGGACGCGTCTGAGCTACGTCAAAAACAACGATCTGTACCTGGTTGACACGAGCAGCCGTTCGACACGTCGCCTGACGCGCGACGGCAGCGAGACGATCCTCAACGGCGTGCTCGATTGGGTCTACCAGGAGGAGATCTACGGCCGCGGCAACTGGCGGGCGTACTGGTGGCGCGACGACGATCGCTACTTCGGCCATTTCCGGCTGGACGAATCGCCCGTGCCGATCTACGAGGTCATCGATCCGATTCCCTATCGCCAATCGCCGGAGCGCTGGCGCTACCCGAAGGCGGGCGATCCGAATCCGTTGATCAAGCTCGCGGTCTCTCGGGCCCGCGACGGCCGGACGGTCTGGGTTGATCTGTCGAAGTACCAGGACATCGAATTCCTGATTTCGCACATCTGCTGGGCGCCGGACGGCAAGCTCATCTTCTACATTCAGGATCGCGAGCAGCGCTGGATGGACGTCAACGAGGCCGACCCCGACAGCGGCCGCTCCGTTACGCTTTTCCACGAACAGAACGAGGCGTACGTCGAAAACACGGAATCGCCCCACTGGCTCGGCGGATATGGGTTCGTGTGGCTCAGCGACCGCGACGGATACAACCATGCCTATTTCTATTCGCGCGACGGAAAGCTCATCCGCCGGCTGACCGAGGGGCCATGGGAAATCAGAAACCTCGCCGCGATCGACGAGCTCGGCGGATGGGTCTATTTCACCGCGGAGATCGAAACGCCCTTTCAGGCGCACCTGTACCGCGTGCCCTTCTCCGGCGGCCCACCGCAACGGCTCACGGAACTCGGCTACAACCACGACGTGCGCGTGTCGCCGCACGGCGCGTACTTCTTCGACACGCACAGCAACGCGATGACGCCGCCGCGGGTGACTTTGCGGCGTGGCGACGGCTCGCTGGTGCGGGTGGTGAGCGAGAATCCGCAGAAGACGCTGGAGGAGTTCGCGATCGGACGGCCGGAGTTCGTCCGCGTCCCGGCCCGCGACGGATTTCTGCTGAACGCGGTGGTGATTCGCCCGCCGGATTTCGACCCCGCGCACAAGTACCCGGTCTGGTGCCCGATTTACGCC
This sequence comes from Planctomycetota bacterium, assembly GCA_016235145.1. Classification (GTDB taxonomy): domain Bacteria; phylum Planctomycetota; class Phycisphaerae; order UBA1845; family Fen-1342; genus JACRLV01. The sequence continues at coordinate 5,457 of JACRLV010000237.1, read as the reverse complement.
GGCCCGCACTCGCCGACGCTCCAGGACTCCTGGGCCGGCGGCAGTCTCGGCGATCAACTCATGGCGACGGAAGGGACGATCGTCTGGAAATGCGATCCGCGTTCGGCGAGCGGGAACAGCTCGAAGGAAACCTGGCATTGCTACGAGAACCTGGGGCCGCGCGAACTGGCGGACATCGAAGACGGCTTGAAATGGCTGATCGCCCAGGGCGGAGTCGACGAGGGGCGCATCGGGATCGAAGGGCACAGCTACGGCGGATACATGACGTGCTACGCGCTCACCCACAGCACGATGTTCCGCTGCGGAATCGCGGGCGCACCGGTGACCGATTGGCGCAACTACGACAGCATCTACACCGAACGCTACATGCGCCTGCCGAAGAACAACACCGAGGGGTACGACCGCGGCAGCGCCGTGACGGCCGCGGAGAATCTGCACGGCCGCCTGCTGATCGCGCACGGCGTGATGGATGAGAACGTGCACATGGCGAACACGGCCCAGTTCATCCGCGAGCTTCAGAAGCACCGCAAGCAATTCGACCTGATGCTGTACCCCACCGACCGACATGGTTTCGGCAACGGCGCGCGGCACTGGCGCGACCTGCGGCGGGAGTTTATGCAGCGGAACCTGTGAGCATCTGCCAGCGAACACCGCGTACCGTCGGACCGCGTAGCGTCGGACCTCCGAGTCCGACGGTATCCGCCGTGCGGCGCAGCGTTGGAATTTCGAAACTGCCGCGGAACCGGTCAAGCCCGTTTTATCGCGAAAGCAAACCGCTCAATCGCCATTCCTGGGACACGTCCAGGCCGACGTCCGGCTGACCGGCCGCGCTGGCGGCCATCAATACGTCGTAGTGCGTGGTCGAAGCCCAATTGAGCGTGGTTCCGCTGATCGTTCCGGACACCGTGTGAACGGCGTCGCCGGTCTCAACGAGCGAACCTCCCGCCGCGCGCAGCCGCACGTCAAGAGTGGCATCAAATCCGCTGTCGGTCTGTTGCACGCTTCGAGTGGTGACCGTAATCGTGTAGGTCAGTCCGATGGAATCGACGCCATCGTAAGTGAAGCTCGCGCCGGCCCCGCCGACCTGCACCAACAAGTTGGGCAGCGTGGCGAATCCCGGGAGCGACAGGGCGTCCAGCGTGCCGTCGGATGAGAAGTGCGCCGTAGCGCCCTTGCTTGCGGAGAACGTAGCGCTGCAACACCCAACGATAACCTCATAGTCTGTGCCCGACACACCTCCGGTGTAGCTCACGCCGCCGCGCGGGCTATACCCGCCCATGAGGCCGTCGTCCCCATTGCCTCCCCCGCCGCCGCCACTGCCGCCACTGCCGCCACCCCTTCCTGGGTCGGTCGGAGGCGGTGGAGGCGGCTGACCGGAACCCGGCGGGGGCGTGTCGGTCGGTCGGCTGGCTCCATCGGACACGTAGATCAAGTTCCAGTCCACCGAGCCTTCGGTCGATTGGGAGATGTCCGCCGCCTCACCGCTGGAGACGGACACCGCCATTTCATAGTTCGCCATCGCGTACAGGATCTGGGTTACCTGTGTCAGGGATTGCTTTGCTTCGGGGTTGGTGTCGGCGGCGCCGGTTTCGGGCGGCGGGCTGTATGCGCCTTCGAGGTAGTTTGCCGAGTCATTGGGGCAGCCGCCTGTTGCTCCGATCAGGAACAGGCCGATCAGTCCGGGCAACCAGAACTTGCGCATAATTCTGCTCCAGAGAAGGGGTTAGAGAAATGAATGCATCCCGGTATGCATCCGCGCCGGCGCCGGCCCCTATCCGACGCCTAACCAGTGCAGGTCGGAACCGACCCGCGTTCCAATAATATCCTCTGCTGGAAGACAATCCTCCCAAGTGTCGCACCCGAGCATCGGAAGCGGTTCCGGCGTCTAACGGGAAGTATGGGAGTCCTTGGACGCTGCGGACCGAGGGGGCCCTTCGCCGGTGCGCTTCGCCCCGCTGGCTCGAAACTCGAGCCGCATCGGAACCTCCTTGAACGGCAGCAGGTCGCGCAACCGATTCTCCATGAACCGGCGGTAATTCTCGGTGACCAGATCGGGGTTGTTGCAGAAAAAGACGATCGTCGGCGGGGCCGTGGCCACCTGCGTCGCGTAGTAGATGCGAATTCGTTTGGTGCCGCGTTTGGGCATCGGCTCGCGCTCGCCGACGACCTGCTCCATCGTCTCGTTCAGCTTCGCCGTGCTGATGCGCTCGTGTGCCTGTTTGTGCAGGGCCAGGGCGACGTCGATCGCGGCGTCGACGTTTTTCCCGTCGCGAGCAGTCAGGAGCACGATTGGCGCATAGACCAGATTCGGAACGGCCTTCGCCAGATACTCGTCGAATGCCTCGATATCCGTTTTTTCGTGGGCCAGATCCCATTTGTTGATGCCGATCACGACCGGCTTGTGCTCGTAGACGATCGCGCGCACCAGCTTCAGGTCCACCTCGCCGATCGGCACCGTGGCGTCGATCAGCATCAGCACGACGTCGGCCCGGCGGATCGACGCCAAAGCGCGAGTGAACGAGTAGAAATCGACGTCGTTCATGCTCCGCTTCTTGCGGACGCCGGCGGTGTCGATCGCGACGTAGACCCGGCCGTCTTTTTCGAAGCGGACATCGACCGCGTCTCGCGTCGTGCCCGGGATTTCGCTCACGATCACGCGTTCCTCGCCGGCCAGGGCGTTCACCAGCGTACTCTTGCCGGCGTTTCGCTTCCCGACGATCGCGAGCTTCATCGCAGGCGGCTCGGGCGTTTCGTCGGATGGCGGGCCACCCAAGCCGCAGGAACTCGCCGGTCTCGGCCCGGTGCGTGTCCGCGTCCACCTTGTTGGCGACCGGGATGATCGGCTTGTTGAGCTTTCGCAGCCGTTCGGCCACCGCTTGATCCAGCGGCATGATTCCCTGCTGGGCGTCGAGCAGAAAGAGGATGACATCAGCCTTGCCGATCGCGAACTGGATCTGCTGCTCGACGTGCGCTTCGAGGTGATCGTCGTCGACGATGCCGATTCCGCCCGTATCGACCAGTTCAAAGAACCGTTCTTCATGCTCCAGCAGCGTCGAAACGCGGTCGCGGGTGATGCCGGCTCGCGCGTCGACGATGCTGATCCGCCGCCGGGCCAAGGCGTTCAGCAGGGAGCTTTTTCCCACGTTCGGACGACCGACAATGACGACCACGGGCAGTGCCATGAGCCGATTCTACGAGCGAAGCGGCGGGCTCGCGAACCGCCGGCGCCGGCCGCCGGCGGTGCGGCCGATTGGGTCGCTATTGCACCCGCACGGCCGGCGGGGCTTCGCGGTTAAGCTTGACTTTCCATTCACGCGGCGCCTATTGATTGGTTAGACACCCGCGGTGTCGCCAATTCGCTTCGATTATTGGAACCGGCCCGGCCCAGGCCGTGGCCCAAAGGGAGACACAGCATGATGACACACTGTATCCTACACAGTCCTTGCAATGGGGGGGGGGGCGGCGTCTTAGGACCGGCCTCCTGTTGCTGATGCTCGCTCCGCTCAGTTTCGATCGCCTCGTCGTTCCGACCCTGCACGCCGAAGACCTGCCGATCTTTTTCCCCTACGTGCAATACTCGAGCGGCGGCCCCAAGCCATACGGGATCGCTGCCGGGGACTTTACCGGGGTTACGCCCGGCAGCCCGCCGGACGGCTTCCCGGAACTGGTA
>JACRLV010000237.1:0-1719 GCA_016235145.1 Planctomycetota bacterium | reverse complement strand
TCGCCAACAGCGGGACGGACCTGGAGAGTTATCCGGTGGTCGCGCAGTTCCCTACGCCTGGGAACCTCGTGATCCTTCGAAATCTCGGTGTGGACGGCAACCAATGGCTCGGTTTCGACAGCACGCCGGTTGCTACGATCGACCTGTGTCCGGATTGCGTATTTCCCTTCGTGCCGCACCCGGCGGAGGTCGCGGTGGCGGACCTGGACGGCGATGGGGACGACGATATCGCCGTGTCCTCGGGCCTCGGGATCTACTTGGATCCGGAACTTGGGTACCGCCCGCGCGGCATGGACGGCGTGTTTGCGTTGAAATCCAATGCAGACGGCACGTTCGACAACTCTACTCTGCGCTTCGGCGCCGCCACGCGTCCCGTACGCGGGCTCGCTGTTGCAAACCTCGGTCAATCCACGCAAGAGCCCGATTTTCTGATGAGTGCAGATGGTTACTGGTGGAAATGGTATAACAGCCCCTACTTCTACGCCGCCGATGAACAGCGCTACGACATCGTATTCGTCAGCTATAATCTCGGTGGCACCATTCCCGGAATGGGAACGCCGATCGATCTGCTGCGCAGCACCTACGACACGGACCCGCCGGAGCCGCCGAACGACGTGGTAATCGGCCAATTCCACCGGCCAGGCGGAAGCAGCGGCCTGCTGCTGGACTTTACCGCCCCGAATCCCTGGAAGGCGCTGGCCGACCCCGGCTCTTGGGATTTCTCGCTGGGAACCAACTACAACCCGCCGCAGCCGGACTTCGTCGTTTCCACAAAAACCGAGCCGTATCCCTGCACCGGCGGCAACTGGGAATTCTTCGACATGGTCGCCGGGCGCTTCCGGATGGGCAGCGTGATGGATGACGTGGCCGGGAGGATCGGTTGCTGGATCGAGGTGTTTCACTATACGCCCGCCGGATACCCGGCCCACGACTGCGCCAACGCGGATACCCGGCCCACGACTGCGCCAACGGTACGGACAGTTACCTCCTCCGTGACTGCGGCATGCGTGTGGCGGGAATCGAGACGATCGGCGTCGGGCATCTCAACGGCGGCGTAAAGCCGGACCTGATCGCGGAAACCACCGACACGGAAGTGGCGTTCCTGCTCGGCAACGGCGACGGGACATTCCAGTACAGAAACGACCTAAACGTATATCACGTGACGATCGGCGAGCCGGGCTGGCCGATGCTCGTTCCGATTCAATTGCTGGTGATGGACGTGAACCAGGACGGCTACGGGGACATCGTGACGTCTAATCACGGCCGCGACAGCGTCAGCGTTGTGTTGCACAAGGGGCAGCTCATCCACCTGCCGCCGTAAGAGCAAGTTGAAGCACGCAGTGCAAGCGAGCGCCCGTCGCCGGTGCACGCTTGCGCTGCGGCTTTGTCGGTGGAGCAAGCGGTGCTTGTCGGAAAGAGGATTCTGTCATGATACGAATGGGTGAAAGGGTTGGCGCGCTGGCACTTGTGTTTTCATGTGCGGCGTGTGCTTTGGCTGTCCCCACATTTCGCATTCTGGATCGTCCGCCCGGCGGGGCGTCGCATGTCATCGCGACCGCAATCTCAGGCGATGGTTCTACGGTCGTAGGTTGGGTTCCCGAGCTTCAGCGGGCCTTCCGCTGGACCGACGGTGAGGGGTATCAAATCCTCAACAGTCCAATCGGCCGGGGAACTGAAGCGAGGGACGTTTCTTTCGACGGCTCGGTAATAGTCGGCGCT
>JACRLV010000051.1 GCA_016235145.1 Planctomycetota bacterium | reverse complement strand
CGGGGCGTTGCCGAGGCGGGTAAGCCCCTTCGAAACTGTTCGCCCGGGCGCGTTAACTAGTGGGATGGCATTCGCCGTCGGCCTTTGGTGGGCGACGGCGAATGTTCTTTTCTTGGGAAATCGCCGAGGACGGAATGCCTGCAAATGAACTACTTAGGCTGGCGGTGAATGGTGATCTTGCTTCGATTGAGACGCGCTGCCTGGAAGCGCTGACCGGCGGGCAGGTTGCACTTTGCGAACTGGTCCCGACCTTTCAGGCGCTGGAAGGCTCGAAAGAGGCGCAGCGGGTCGCCAACATCGGGCAGCTGGTGCTTGAAAACACGCACTCTGCCGCCGATCCCCGCGCGGCCCTGACGATCGCCCGGATCGCGCTGCTGGCGGATCCGAGCAATGCCGATTTGCGCTCGCGTTGTGCCGCGCTCTATCACTCTGTTTATCACGATACGCCCGGCTTTGCCACGTTGCTGGAAGCTTCCGGCCTGACAGCCGGCCGTCCCGCCCGAAACGCGGTGCGACTGCTGGAGCTGTGCCTGAACATCGCCAAGGGCGACGTGCTCATCAGTCGCACCGAAGACGTCGCGGTTGAGGTGATCGACGTCGACCAGCAGGGCAATCTGTACACCGTGCGGCGCGAAGGCCGGCCCAGGACGGTCACTGCAATCGAACTCTCGCGCGAATATCAGCGCGTGAATGGCGACGACTTCCGCGTCCTGCGGCAGCTTCGTCCGCAAAAGCTCACCGAGATGATTCAGGACGATCCGGTCGGCGTGGTCATCGGGCTGTTGCACGTGCATGGCGATCAGCTCGATCAGGACACGCTCAAGCACGAGCTGGTTCCGCGTTTCATCGGCGAGCGGGAGTGGTCCGGCTGGTGGACCCAGGTGCGTCAGTCGCTGAAGAAGAACCCGCACGTCGTGCTGGAGGGCCGTTCGCCGGTCATCCTCAGCTACACCAAGCAAGCGATGACGCTCGAAGAAGAGACCTGGCAGTCATTCGCGTCTCTCAACGAGCCGAACAAGCAGCTCGCGCTGGTCGAAAGCTACCTGCGCGAAAAGAAACGCGACCGCGCGGCGCCCGACGCCGAGCTGCTCACGCGCTGCCACCAGCACATGCTGGACTACGTCCGTTCGGCCGCCGGAAAGCGTCCGGTTGAGGCGCTGGCGTGCGCCCTGGTGGCCGAGCGGATCGACCAGGAAACCGGGCTGAACGAGGCGGAATCGCGCGAGCTGGCGATCGACATGCTCCGCACGGCGGAGAATCCGGTTCCGCTGGTCGCCAGGCTCGAAGACAACAATCTCTGGGATTTGGCGCTATCCGCGCTCGCGGTCGCCCGGCCGGCCGACCTGGCCCAACGAGCGGCCGATCTGCTGCCGCTGGCGCCGGCCGCCCAACTCGACACATTGGTGGGCTTTGCGCGCAAAGGCTCGCTGTTGCCGCAGGTTCAGACGCACATCGACGCCGCGCTGGCGGACCCGGTCGAGTATTCCGAGTTGATCTACTGGTTGTGGAAGCAGTCGCGCGAGACGGAAGGGCTCGTGGTTCCGACGCCGGTGGAGTTGTTCACGCGCATCGTGCAGGTCCTCGGCGATCTGGGTCGCAAGCTCAACAAGCCGATCGACGTGACGAAGCGTTTCCGGGCGCGCATGAAGGCCGCATTGCAGCTTCGCGACTTCGCTCAGGTTCGCCAGTGCATGCAGCAGACGCCCGCGGACCGCGCGATCACGCTCAAGCACCAACTGAGCTGGCTGGACGGTTTGGGAGACAACACGCCCACCCGCATGCTCGATCTTCTCCGCGACGTGCACCCCGAGTTGTGGCGGGTCGTCGAGAGGCGTATCGAGCAGTGGGAGGATCCCAACGTGCTCTGGACCACGCGGACCGGCCTACAGCGAAAGACCGAGGAGCGCGACACGCTCATCAACGTCACGATGCGCGACAATGCCCGCCGCATCGGCGAGGCCGCGCAGCTCGGCGACCTGAGCGAAAACTCCGAGTACAAATTCGCCCTCGAGGAGCGCGACCTGCTGCGGGCCCGCCTCGCCCAGATGAACAACGAGCTTTCCATGGCGCAGGTTATCGAGCCCGCCGAAGTGCCGACCGATCGCGTCGGCGTCGGGTCGCGCGTCGCCTTGCGGCGAACGAGCGATGGCGGCGCGCTCACCGTGACCTTCTTCGGCCCGTTCGACGGCGACATCGACCGCGGCCATTACAACTACAAGGCGCCTGTCAGCCAGAAGCTCATGGGGCTGCGGGTGGGTGAACGGGCTCGCGTCCAGCTCGAAGACACCGAGCAGGAATACGAAATCGCCGCAATCGAAAACGGCCTGGCCTGATTCCGCGAAGCTCCCATGGTTCTTGCGTTCGCCGCCGAACCAGCGTCATCCGCCATCGTGCCCGCCTTGTTCTGGGTGTGGCCGTTCGTGGGCCTGTTGCTTGCGATCGCGATTCTGCCGCTCCTGCGCGGCGTCGAGCGCTGGTGGCACCATAATTCCAGCAAATTGCTGGTCGCGGCGGTGCTGGGCACGGTGACGCTCGGTTACTACTGGCTGCGCGGTTACGGCGTCGCGCACGGAGAGGCGACCACCGAGCCCGGATTGCCGACCGTGTTGCAGGTTCTGCATCACGCGCTGCTCGACGAGTATCTCCCGTTCATTCTGCTGCTTTTCAGCCTGTACGTGATCGCCGGCGGAATCCTGGTGCGCGGCGACATCCTCGCCACCCCGCTCAACAACACGATCATCCTGGCGATCGGGAGCGTGCTGGCCAGCCTCATCGGCACGACCGGCGCGTCGATGGTGCTGATCCGGCTGTTGCTTAAGACCAACAGCGAACGCCGCCACGTCGTTCACACGGTCGTGTTCTTCATCTTTCTGGTGAGCAACATCGGCGGCACTCTGTTGCCGACCGGCGACCCGCCGTTGTTCCTTGGGTACCTGCGCGGGGTGCCGTTCCTGTGGACGCTGGTGCTGTGGCGCGAGTGGGCGCTGCTCTGCGGCGCCCTTCTGGTGATCTATTTCATTTGGGACAGCATCGTTTACCCGCACGAAACGATCCGCGCCATCCGCGAAGACCAGACGCGCATCGAGCCGATCCACGCCGCGGGGCTGCTGAACATTTTGTGGCTGGTGCTGGTGGTCGTCGCGGTGGCGGTGCTGGATCCGAACAAGCCGATACCGTTCACTCAAATCCACCCGTGGCCGTTTTCCCGAGAGGGCGTGCTGTTGGGTCTGACCGGGCTGTCGCTGGCGACGACCACGCGCGGCCTTCGCAAGGAAAACCAGTTCAACTACGGCGCGATCCTTGAGGTCGCGTGCCTTTTCGTCGGCATCTTCGTCACCATGCAGGTGCCGCTGGAAATCCTGCACGCCCGCGGCGCCGAGTTGAACGTCACAAAGCCGGCCCAGTTCTTCTGGGCGACCGGCGGTCTCAGCAGCTTCCTCGACAACGCTCCGACATACGTCGTCTTCCTTGAGCTCGCCAAGACACTGACGCCCGAAGGCGGCCCGGGGATCATCGCCTTGCTGGGCGACGGCTACGTGCGCGAAAATCTCCTGATCGGCGTCAGTCTCGGCGCGGTTTTCATGGGCGCGAACACCTACATCGGCAACGGCCCTAATTTCATGGTCAAGACCATCGCCGAGCAGTCCGGCGTCAAGATGCCCTCGTTCTTCGGCTACATGGGCTACGCCTGCGTGATCCTGCTGCCGCTGTTCGCGCTGATGACGTGGTGGATCTTGCCCTGATCTCCAAAATCTGATCGGTGATTCGGCACAAGAACCGCGGGCGGCGGTTCGGGGACCGTACGCTGGGCCAGTCGCCAGCGGGACGGGGTTTATTTTCGATCCACACCTGCCGATAATCCTGGAATAGCACGAGCCGCCTGGCGGGTGAGCGTAGATTCAATCCGCGTGGCGGCCTGAACCCCGCGTCGAGGTGCCGCAAATGCGTAGATTCTTCAATGGAGCAGACACCGTTGACGGTGCGACGAATGTGGCGGTGAATCACGCTCCGGTCGCCGCCGCCGGTGCGGATGTGGGCGTCCTGTCCGGCGAGCTGGTCGTTCTTGACGGCGCCAGCACCGCGGATGAGGACGCCGATCGTCTTTTGTTCATCTGGGGGCAGGTCTCGGGATCTCCCAAGGTCACGCTGGTGGACGGCTTCTCATCCGCGCCGCGTTTCTTCGCCCCGACCGTGACGAGCACCACCGTGCTGACCTTTCGTCTGACGGTTGGGGACGGACAGGCGATCTCCTCGGACGAGGTCAGCGTCACCGTCTGGCCCTGAGCCGCTCGCCAACTTCATTTCAGCGAGTCCGACCTGATCGGCGACGTTCGCGGCGCACGCGCTCGAGTCGCGCGTCGAGACGGCCCGTCCTGCCGGTTCAGTTGCGGCAGCGGCCTCTCAAAGCGACGGGCGACTCAGAGAGCGGTGGCGCCGCGAACGAACCCCAAAGATCCGGCAGCGCCGTTCTACCGGCAGTAGTTTGCCAGCCGCCTGGCAACGAGCTTGTCGCAGTCCTCGCGCGATTTCGGGTTGATCGAATTGAAATCGTCGTGATGGCTGTTCTGGAAATCAACGATCACCCACTGTCCGTCCCGATCGCACACGACAAAATGCACGCCGCCGACGTGCACGACGCCCTTGTCGTCCGTGCCCATCAGGTAATCGGCGAAGAGCACGTAATCCGTCTCAGGACGATGAGCGCGCACGTATTCGCGCACGCCGCGGGCCATGTCCCAAAGCGTCTTCTGCTCGTTCGATTCGCGTTTCAATTCGAGTTTCGGTCCTTCGTCCGCCGTGCTGGCCTTCGTCAACTTCTCCGCGCCCAGCAACTTGCCGAGATTGGCGGCGCTCTCCTTGCTCGCTGCGCCCTCGGCCCGCGACGGATAGATCATCATCGTCGCGCCGGACGCGGCCTTCTTGAACGCCTTCTGGCGCTGCTCGATCGCGGCCTGCTCGGTCTTGTCCGGCACGCCGGACTTCTCGCTCCAGCGCTTCGCGATCTTGCCCTCGGTCTCCGATGCGCCAGTCGGGTCGCCCAGTCCCAGCACGGGGCGCAGGCGTTGAGCAACCAGAATGCAGCAGTCCATCGGCTCCTTGGGCGCGACCTTCTTGAAGTCCGCGTCGTTCGGGGATTGGCGATCCTGCCAGACCGGCTCGCCCTGCTTGGTGACGACGATCGAGCGGACCTCCTCAAATCCCTTTTCATGCGAGCCGAGGAATTCGTTGAACAGCGCGTAGTCCGTCTTGGGCGGGTTGGCCTTGACGAACTCGCCGAACGCCTTCGTTACGGCGTCAAGGTCGGCTTTCTCCGCTGGCTTGAATTCCGGTGCGTCCACTTCAAGATTCTTCATCCCCGCTTTCTCCAGCATGAGGGCGACAACGTCGCCGACCGGGCGCACGGGCCGGCCGATCAGGCTCGTGGGATAAACGGTCAGCGAGGCGTCCCGGCCGGCGGCTTTGAATTGGGCCAGGGCCTTGCTCGCCGCGGGTTGCTTCTCCGTTTGGGCCGCCGACGTGCCGACGAGCGCGGCGACCGCGACGGCGGACTGGACCAGGATCCACGGTGCTCTGCGTTTCAACATTTCGGTCTCCTTCTTGAACGCCATTCAGTAGGTGTTCACTTACAGTGTCGCGAAAAAAAGGTACATTGGAACTCTCTCAGTCCGACAAACCTCCCAACAGCAGCGTTCCCATTTCCGCAAAGAACTTGCGCCGCTGCCGTTCATTCAGCAAATCGAGCTCGCGGCCGATGCTGGCCACCGTGCCCAGACCGACCAGCGCCCACGCCGCCATCGCCGCATCGGCCTGCGGGCGCAAACGCCGCTCGCTCTGGTGCGTCGAAACCTGCTTCTGCACGAATCGCTGGTAGCGTTGGTACATGTCGGCCAGGGCGGCCCGAATCTCCGGATCGTCCGTTTCGCTCAAACCCGCGAAGATGATTCGGTAGTGTTTGAATTCGCCGTGATGGCTGGATTCGTAATCCAGAAGCGTCTCGGCGCCGGTGCGGCCGTTGCTTCGCTGATCCAGCAGACGCGTCCACGTCTCGATTGACAAGTCGTGCACGTAGCGGATTGCGGCGATGAACATGGCCTTTTTGTCGGGCCAGAGGCGGTACAAGATGTTCTCCCGAACGCGGCAGCGTTTGGCCAGCTCCGCCGTGGTCGTCCGCCGGTAGCCCAGCTCCGCGAATACGCGCGCGACGATGGGCGCCAGCGATCGGCGTTTCTCGGCGATCAGGCTCGGGCGGGCCACGCAGACTCCCATTGAGTAAGTATCTACTTACATTATGAAGCGGGATCGGGCGATTGTCAAGTTTCAGACCGAAAATCCATGTGCTCGGGAGAGCGGCCGTTTTGGCGGGCGCGGAAACCTCCTGCGCGCCAGCGCCCTTGACCGGTTGACGGCCGAGCCTGATCCTGCCTCGCGTGTTGTCGCTCCGCGCTCCATCCTGGGCCAAGATCAACCTGACGCTCCACGTCTGCGGGCGGAGGCCGGACGGATTTCACGAGTTGGAATCGCTGGTTGCGTACCAGTTCAAACGCCGCTGCCACGCTGGGATTGCTTAATGAACTATGGTCGCTTGGACTCGGCGATCATCAACTCGTCGAACTGGGCGGCAGGCTCGGCTCGGACGTGCCGGTGTTCTGCCGGGATTGGCCGCTGACGATCATGCGCGGCCGCGGCGAACTCGTTTCGCCGGTGAATCGGCGCGTCGGCGGCGTCTTGCTGCTGATCGTGCCGCAGATTCATTCGTCCACCGTCGCGGTCTATCGCGCGTTCGCCGCGGCGGGGCGGCGATCCGAACGGCCCAGCGCAGCGATGCTGATGGGGCTGGATGACGATGCGGCCGGGAGCGACAAGTCCTCGTCGGCGGGCGAACGCGAGCTGCCGTCCATCACCATTAATGGCGCGAAGCTGATGCGCAGCTTGTTCAATGATCTCGAAGAAGCGGCGTTTGAGGTCAACCCTGAATTGCGGAACTTTGCCGAGCGTCTTCGCACGGTGAGCGGCTTGCCGTTTTGCATGAGCGGCTCGGGCTCCGCGTTCTTCTGCATCATCGATCGGGATACCGATGAGCAGTTCGCCTACGTGGAAGGTCTGCGCGATTGCTTCCCGACGGCCCGCGTGATTCGCACGCACTTTGTGCATTAGCGTTGTGTAGGGAGTGATCGCGCGTACCGCGGGAATTGCCTAGGGGGCAACCCGTAGTCCCCGGGCTTGGAGATGGCAGGAGGCCGCTCGATATCTGATGATTTAGAATAATACCTGTTTTGTCATTGACAACCGGAAGAGACTTGATAATGTAATCACTCGTATGCTGCGGCAAGTTGTCGTCGTTGCGGCCCTCGCGATCGTTGCCGGATTCGTCATCTCGGTTG
>JACRLV010000207.1 GCA_016235145.1 Planctomycetota bacterium | reverse complement strand
GCGCAATTGGGTAGCACCGGCTTCCAGCCGGTTACTGTTGGGTGGCGCGGGCGTCACTGCCCGCGATTATGGCAGCGTCTCCCCAAAATTCCCGAGCAGAATCCCCAAATCCTGCAAATCCACGTCGGCGTCGCAATCGAGGTCGCCGTTGGCGTAGGTCGCGTCGCCGGTGCGGGCGAAATTCGCCAGCAGATACGCCAGATCCTGCAAATCGCAATCGCCGTCTTCGTCGAGGTCGCCGGGTATGTAAGGGATCAGCACGGCGCCGCGACCTCCCCGCACGATGGTGATCCAACCGGCGTCGTTGATCGCGGTCGCGCCATAGAACCATTGAATGCCGGGCGGCAGGAACGAGTAGCAGGGATCGACCAGCGTGCTCAGGTCGCGCACGCCGTGCTCCGCGTCCCAGATCGTGGCGCAATACGAGCCGTTTCCGCCTTCGACGCCGACGATCTGCCCGCGATTGTTGATATCGTAGGCGCGTGTGCTATCGGCGGAAGAAGCCGGGGTCAGGCGTCCGCAGAGCGTCATCCCAATCTGGGCGTCCCAGTAGAACATTTCGTATGTGTTGCCGGCGGAATAGAGTCCGGCCACCTGGCCCAGTTCGTTGATCGCCTGCGCCGAGCCGTAGACCGGCGGACCGGCGATCCCGCCTTCGCCGCCCAAGGGGCGCATACCGTCCTGCGGCGTCCAGAGGAATGCTCGGCCATTGTACCCAACCACCCAACTTGAATCGTTGATGTCCTCTGCGGAACAACTCGCCAGTTCGTTGATTCGGCCCAACCCGAACATGCCGGTCGCGGCGGACCATAGAAAACACTGGCTATCAATGCCGGAGCTACTCTCGCCGACCACTTGCCCAAAATTGTTTACGGCATAGGCATCGGAGTAGTTGTGCGACGGGTGCAATCGGCCTAGTCCCAGCATTCCAATTTCCGCTGTCCAGCACCAGGCCTCAACCTCACAATTCACCCCCGCATCCGAACCGACAACATAACCGGAGTCACTTGCCCCCTCGGCCCTCGCGCCTTCGTCTTCACAGCTTGCGAGAGAGCCCAACAACGTGATCGAATTATCCTCGGGACGCCACAGAAACGGGTACACAGGGGTTGCGCCACGATCTCCCCAACCAACCACCGCTCCGTCCTCGCGAATATCCGTCGGCACCGTAATCTGCGTACCGGCGGAAAGCCGAGGCAAGGCGCGCACAAGGTAGCGAGTTTCGGCGACGGCCTCCAGGGTTGCTACGAGTACGACTACTACGAAAAGTACGGCAACAAGCCGTCTGTTGTTGCGCATCGGCGCTCTCCTCGGTCGGTTTTCTACTCGGACCGATTCAGCAGGACACTAAATCCTTCCCAGCCATCATCAGTGTCCAGGCGTCCGCAATTGGCCGTAATGACGTCAGGAAATCCATCGAGGTTTATATCGACAATCGCGACGCCACGGGCAAACCCGGGGCAAACCCGGGGACAGCCACCTATTTTCGCTCTGCATTTCGTTCTCGCCCTCCCGCCGTCTTCGATCCGGATTGTACCCGCCGGCGCGGCTTGACGGTCTTGTTTCTCGGCGCGGGGGATGAAAGCGGATCAGTCCAGGATTCGGCTGCCCAGCGGCGATCGCCGTCCCAAATCAATTGGCCAGTTCAGTGCACACGACCGGCGGCGTGGCCGAACGACGAGACGCCTTTCTCGTCCGGGCGGCGGGCCCTCACCCTGCCCTCTCCCGGAGTACCGGGCGAGGGTGCAGGCAGGACCGCACCCCGAAAACCTGACTCGAGCGGACCCCTGTGCTTATGCGCATCATAGGCCGCGATGGGCGGGCCGGACCAGCGAATTTCGTACGCCGAGCGAGTACGCCGATTCGAGCAGGGCTTTTCGTTTGACGCCCGCATTCCGCCACCGCTACATTCGCGTCTCTTGTGCCTCGGCGAGCGTATGACCGGGGCGCCGTCGCCGCCGTCGGAGATCGCAATGAGCCAGAAGTCCCCCGAGTTCCTTCCCGAACTTTCCCGCCGTTCGTTCGTGCAAAGCGCTGCTTTGACCAGCGCCGGACTCTGGGCCGGCTGGCAAGCCTGGGCCCAGGAAAAAGTCGAATCCGCGCCGGCGGGAAATGAGCCCGAGCTGGCGGTTGCGATCATCGGCGTCGGCAGCCAGGGCTACAACAGCCTGCTGAATTGCTCGCTCAAGATCCCGGGAGTCCGATTCGTCGCCGTCTGCGATATCTGGCCGTTCTGGCAGAAGCGCGCGCTAAAGCTGCTCGAAAAGAACGGGCAGAAGGCCAACGGCTACACGGACTACCAGGAGATGCTGGCGAAGGAAAAGCAGCTCGACGCGGTGATCGTCGCGACGCCGGACTTCAAGCACGCCGAGCACGCGATCGCCTGCCTGAAGGCCGGCAAGCACGTGTACTGCGAAAAGGAAATGTCGAACACGCTCGACGGCGCCAGGCAGATGGTGCTGGCGGCGCGCGAAACCAGGAAGCTGCTCCAGATCGGCCATCAACGCCGCAGCAACCCCCGCTATCTGCACGCCCTCAAGCTGATGGAAAGCGACAAGATTCTCGGCCGCATGACGCACTGCTACGGCCAATGGAACCGCTCGCGGCTGCTCGAAGGCGACTGGCCCAAAGCCGACGAGCTCGACGCCGATACGCTCAAGCGCTACGGTTTCGAGAGCATGCACCAGCACCGCAACTGGCGCTGGTATCGCAAGCTTTCGGGCGGCCCGATGTGCGATCTCGGCTCGCACCAGGTGGACATCTTCGGCTGGTTTGCGAAAGCAAAGCCGGGGGCCGTGATCGCCGGCGGCGGGACGGACTACTACAAGTCCGAGTGGTACGACAACGTCATGTGCATCTACGAGTTTCCGACGCCGGCCGGCATGGTCCGCGCGTCGTACCAGATCCTGAACACCACCGGGCATGGCGGGTTCTACGAGACGTTCATGGGCGATGAGGGCTCGATGACCATTTCGGAGGACTCGCGCATCGGCGAGTTCTTCCGCGAGCCGACCGCCAAGAAGCACGACTGGGAAGCCGAAAGCGAAACGACGGAGAAAGCCGGCCAGCAGGCCTTCACGCTCAAGATCGGCGAGACGCTCGACCCCAGCGGCAAGCCCGCCGCCGAGGGCCAGAAGCTGCTCGAAGAGGTCAAGAAGCCGGTGCACCAGCTTCACCTGGAGAACTTCTTCAGCGCCGTGCGGCACGGCACGCCGCTGTCCTGCCCGGCGGAGCTGGCGTACGAGACGTGCGTGACGGTGATGAAGGTGAACGACGCGGTGGCGGCTCAGAAACGGCTTGAGTTCAAGCCGGAGGAGTTCGTCGTCTGAGGAACTGACATGAGCGCGATGCCGACGGACGAGGAGCAGGCGGTTGCGACGCGCGATCGAAACCGCCGGTTGTTCTGGGCGATCGAGGTCAACCTCATCCTCTGGCTCATCGCGATGGGGCACACATTCGCCATTCGAAGCCCCAAACTGGATTGGCCGGGCGATGCGAAGGTGACCGCGGGCGTGGTGCTCGTTGGATTCGTATGGGCGACGATCCTGCAACACCGGGCGTATTATTCGCTCTGTCGAGACGCGAGAGATTAGCCCGAGCGGCCGGTCGCTGGCGAAAGGTATCAGCCCGGCACCTGCGGATCAGGACTTCGATTCTGATGTGCGTGGAGGTCCAAGGCCGACCATCGCGCGGCGAGAAGGAACGCGAATGAAAGCCGAGCGAGAATTCGAGGGCTTCGTCGAAAACGGCGTGGTCCGGCTGGAAGGCGACGATGCGCCGCCGGACGGAACGCGCGTCAGCGTGCGCGTGCTCGCTGGGAAGACGTCCAAAAAGAGAAAGACCCCCAAGACACGTCCGGCAAGCCGGCGCCGAAAGAGTTGCGCATCCCCTGAACTGCAACGCCTGGCGGGGATCATCAAGGACGCTCCAAGCGACGCTTCGTACAACCTCGATCACTATCTCTACGGAACGCCGAAGAAGAAACGCCGATGAAGGTGACATTTGCCGATTCGTCGTTCTTTGTCGCGTATTTGAACAAGAGCGACGACGCGCATTCGGCGGCGCGCAGCGCGATGGACGAATTGGCCGGCCGCATTGTGACTACCTACTGGGTTCTGGCGGACGTTGGAAACTGGTCCGCGGCGCGATACCGCAGGCATTTCTGCGCGCTGTGCGACGCTCTCCAGGAAGATCGGCGGTTCGAAATCCGAGATGCGAACACGCCGGATTTCAACGCGGTTCAGTTGTTGTACCGCAGATGCCAGGACAAAAGCTGGTCGTTGATCGACTGCATTTCCTTCGCGATCATGCGCGCCGAGAACATCCGCGAGGCGCTGACCTCCGACCGCCACTTCCGCCAGGCCGGATTTCGGGTGTTGCTGTGATGCGCAGGAGAAACACGTTCATTGCGTTGCTGATTCTGACGGGAATTTCCGCATCGGTGGCGGTGCTGGCCCAAACGGACAAGCCGCCGGCGTCGCCGGACCTCGAGAAAGGTGAACCCGCCAGAGCCAGGCTGCTCCGAACCGACTCGCCCGCGCCGTACGTGCATCGCCTGACGCTCTATGACCACGCGGGCGAGGCGATCGACCCGACCAGCGCCGAGGCCAAGCCCTATTCGCCGAAGATGACCTGCGGCAAGTGCCACCCCTACGCGGAAATCGCGCACGGCTGGCATTTCAACTCTGCGGGTGGAGCGGGCATCCTGCCCGGCGGCCCAGGGACAAAGGGTGGTACGGGCGTCTCGCCCGTGGCCGATGACGCCAACAAGAAACGCTTGCAAGCCGGTTCCACAAGCGAATTGGCGGACGGCCGCCCCGGCGAGCCGTGGATTTTCGCGGACGCGCGGCTCGGCGTGCAGATTCCCGTTTCGCTGCGCGGCTGGCCCGGCGCGTTCACGCCCGGCCAAGTGGGTCTCACGTCATGGCAGTTCACGCTGCAATTCGGACGGCATCTTTGCGGCGGAGGATTCGCGGAGGGGACGTCGGAATCGGCCCCGCTCGCCGGCGCTCGCGGTTCTGATGTACCGCAGCCGCCCTCGGCTGCTGATTTGGCCCCGCGCGGCGGCGCTCGGGGTTC
>JACRLV010000050.1 GCA_016235145.1 Planctomycetota bacterium | reverse complement strand
GACCGGACCCAGAATCCGAATCCTGGACATGCGAATGCTCCTTGCGATGTGCGGGGATTTCGGGATGGCACCCCGTGCCGCCATGGGCGTCCCTGAACGAAGGTAGTTGGCGCCCGAACCAACATGATTTCCGGAAAACCGCGGCGCCCTCCTGCGCCCGATGCGACCTTCCGACGTGTTTCCGTTTCGATCGTCCCTGACTGTCGCTCCCGAACTTCGACAGAAGCTTAGATGTGCGCGTTGCGAGGGAGCATTCGCAACCTCTCCGCGGCCGGTAGATTAGGTGGACGTTTGGCGAAACGCAATAGCAAATAATTCAGTTGGGTTGCAGGGGGGTGGGCGGAAACCCCGCGAAGGGTTCGTAGGTACCCTTGGACTCCAGACTGAACGCCAACGCCCGATGCCGCGCAAGTGGCTGTTGGCGCTCGTTTTAGCGGGATGCTACAGCTTCACTTCCTGCGGCTGGCTTTGCAGCCGGATGGTCTTGCGGGTCAGGTCGGGCAGTGCGGAGATGTAGCGCACCGTGTGCGACCTCGACCGCATGACGATCGAGTGCGTCTTCGCTACGTGTCCGTCCACGCGAACGCCGCGCAGCATCGCGTTGTCCGTAATGCCCGTTGCGGCGAATACGATGCCGTCGCCCTTCGCAAGATCCTCAGTCATGTGCACCTTGCGGATTGCGGCGTCGTCGTGGCCGGCATCCCTGAGCGATTTCAGTTCAGCCTCGTCGCGAGGCCAGATGCGGGAGAGGATTTCACCGCCCAGGCACTTGATCGCCGCCGCGGCGAGCACGGCCTCGGGCGATCCGCCGATGCCCATGTACATATCGACGCCGCTGTCGGGCATCGATGGCGCGATGGCGCCGGCCACGTCGCCGTCGCCGATGAGGCGGATCGGGGCGCCGGTCTTGCGGATCGCGAGAATGAGCTTTTCGTGCCGCGGGCGGTCGAGCAGGCAGACGACCAGGTCGCGGACGCGTTTGCCGAGCTTGAGCGCGATCAGCTCGAGGTTTTGCTCGACGGGCGCGTCGAAGCGAATGGTGCCGGTTCCCTCGCGGACTTTCGGGCCGACGGCGATCTTCTCCATGTAGACGCTGGGCACCGCGGCCAGACCGCGGTCGTCATGCGAATTCGTCTTGGCCGCCGCAACGACGCTCAACGCGCCGGGCAGGCCCTTGGAGGTGAGCGTTGTGCCGTCGATCGGGTCGAGCGCGATCGCGTAATAAGGCATTCCGGCCTTCCACACGCCGAGCCGCTCGCCGACAAAAATGCCGGGCGCCTTGTCTTTGATTCCCTCGCCGATCGTGCAGGTGCCGCAGATCTCCATCTCGTTGAGCATGCCGCGAAAGGCGTCGGTGGCGGCGGCGTCGGCGGATTCCTTGTCGCCTTTTCCGATCCACTGAAAAACGTTCAGGGCGGCGTCTTCGCAGGCACGGACCAGGTCGAGCCCGATGAGTTTTTCCGGTTCGAGTTGGCTGACAGGAACGAACGCACGATCGGACATGGAGGGCTCCTTGCACAATCTGAGGCCGGTTGCCGGCGAAGGCGCAGAGTATCGCGCGATTATTCGGCGAACAAGCGACGCACGGCGGCGCGCTGTGCGCAGGCCGGACGCGCGATATAATCTCCACGACATTGTCCGGAAGCGACTTTGCAAGCAGGAGCCATCGATGGGTCGAAAACGGTTGGGCTGGGTCCGCGTCCTGTCGGCGGCGGGGCTGCTCCTTGCGGGGGGCTGTTTCGCGACGATCGAGAACGGGCTGGACATGATGTTGAGCATTCGGGCCGACGACGTCGCGCCGATTTCTGAACCTGCTGGATTGAGCCGTCGCGATGCCCTCACTCGTCATTCACACGCCCGACGGCCGCCAATCGACGGTCGAGCTGCGCGAAAAGACCGTGAAGGTCGGCCGGGCCGACACTTGCGACGTCGTTCTGCATGACGACGCGGAAGTGTCGCGCGAGCACGCCGAAGTGTGGATCGACGAGCGCGGCCGCATCGTCGTCGCCGACCGCGGCTCGAAGAACGGCACGCGCGTGGATGACGGCGACGTGTTTCGCGGCGCCAAACGCCACGCGTATCGATCCATCCGCATCGGCGAACACGAGCTGCGCATCGTCGGCGCGGCCACGACGCCGTCCAGCGACGACCGCATCCGCTTTGTGCCCGACAACGCGACCCGCGTGGGCGACACGCAGTTTTTCCCGAGCACGCGCAAGCTCGACCTGAACGCGCAGCGCCTGCAACTGCTGATCCAGCTCACGGAGCGGATCGGCGGCGTCTTCGAGCGCAAGGAGCTGCTGGAGCAGGCGCTCGACGCGTGCTGCGAGGCGCTGGGCTTCGAGCGCGGCCTGATCGCGCTGAAGACGCAGCGCGGCGATCCCGAGATGCCGGTGACGCGGAATGTGGGCGTCGATGAGACCGGTGCGTTCAAGATCAGCCGCACGCTCATCAATCGAGCCCTCGTGAACGGCGAGCGGGCGATCGTCAATAATCCCGCGACCGACCTCGTCGGGAACATCACCGAGAGCCTGGTGCGCTTTCCGATCTGCTCGGCCTTGTGCGTGCCCATCCTGTTTCGCGAGGAGATTCTGGGGGTCATCTACGGCGATCGCGTGACGCAGGCCGCGACCTATCAGCCCGGCGACGTCGATTTTCTCGCGGCCATCGCGCAGCAGGTCGGCGTCGGCATCGCCAACCTGCGGATGTTTCAGGAATACCTGCGGGCCCAGAAGCTCTTCGCCGAGCTTGACCAGGCCCGCGGCATACAGACGCGGCTGCTGCCGGATCGAGCCCTCACGTTGGGTCCCGTCACGTTCGAAGGGCACAACGAACCGTCGGCTGCGGTCAGCGGCGACTACTACGACTACTTTCCGCTCGATGAGAACCGCATCGGGTTCGTGATCGCCGACGTGACGGGGCATGGCCTGGCGGCGGCCCTGATGATGGCGAATCTCCAGTCCGCGATTCGCGTCGCGCTGAGCCGCCCAGCGGAGCTGTCCGACCTCGCCGCGCGCATCAACCGGCTCATCTGCGAGAACACGGATTCGCACGTGTTCATTACGGCGGCCATGGGTGTGGTCGACGTCGCGTCACGGGCGGTCGAGTACATCAGCGCGGGGCATCCGGGTCCGCTGGTTCTGAAGGGGCCGCGGGCGCAGCCCGAAAATCCGGACAACTCGTTGCCGCTCGGCATCGACCCGACGGAGACATTCGCCGTGCAGCGGATTTCGCTTGATGGCGGACCGACCACGCTGCTCTTCTATACGGACGGGCTTGTCGAGGCGACCAACCCGGCCGGCGATTTGATGGGGCTTGATTCGATCGTCACCCGTCTCAGCGAGGTGCACGATCTCTCGACGAACGGCGTGATTCGTTCGGCCCGCGCGGCGCTGCGCGAGTTCATGGACGGAGCCCCCCGAGCGGACGACATGACGCTGCTCGCGGCGCACTTCTCCTGTTAGAGCTGCTCGCATTGCTCGATGTGTCCGGGGCGCGCCGGCGGCGGCCTATCGATTCCACTGTACGGCATCGGAAAGCGGCTTTCGCGGCAAGTCGGGCACGGTGGCATCGCGCGCGGGGTATCCGACCGGAATCAAAAGGAACGGCCGCTCGGTCGACGGGCGACGGCAGATATCGCGCAGGAAGTTCATCGGGCTCGGCGTGTGTGTGAGCGTGGCCAGGCCGAGTTCATGGCATGCCCACAAGAAGAACCCGCAAGCCAATCCGGCGCTCTCCGCCGGGTAGTAGCACTTGTGCAGCGATCCGTCCGGCCGCTCCTCCTGGTTGATCTGAAATACAACCACGAGCCAAGGCGCGATTTCCAGGAAGGGCTTCTGCCAGGTCGTTCCAATCGGTTCCAGCGCCTCAAGCCATTCGTCAGGCATCCGCCGCTCGTAGCTCTCCTTTTCCTCCGCTTCGGCGGCGATGCGGATCTCACGTTTGATTTCCGGATCGTTGATGCAGACGAAACGCCAAGGTCTTCGGTTCGCGCCGCTGGGCGCCGTATGCGCGATGGCAAGCGCTTTCTCCAATATCCCCCGCGGCACAGGGCGAGGCGAGAATTCGCGGCACGAGCGACGGGCGGCGATCCGCCCGAGCAGTTCGTCGCCGCGCTGGGCTTGCCAGGCTTGGTCTCGGGCCGGGAGAGCGTATGGGATCCTTGGTGCGGGCATTTCGGCGCCTTCCTTCCTCTTCACGCCGCGCGGCGAGATTCAGCCGGGCGATGCGCTCGTCAGGATTCCGTTCAGCAGATCGGTTGCGGGGTTATCTTCGAGTTCAAACCACGTTACGCCCGGCAGTCGCCGAAGCCACGTTCGCTGCTGCTTGGCGAGGCGGCGCGAATCGATCTTGATCCGTTCGATTGCGTCTTCGAGCGACGCGCGGCCTTCGAAATGCTCGGACAACTCGGCGTATCCGACGGATTGCCGGGCCTGCTCGCCAACGCCGCGCGGGTCCGACCAGATTCGCCGAGCTTCTTCGACGAGTCCGGCGGCGACCATGCGGCGGACGCGGTCATTGATTCGGCGGTTGGCGAGTTCGCGCGGGCGGCGCAGGCCGATCAGCCGCCAGTTCCATTCCGGGCGACGCAGCGTCGCATCCGCCCATTGCGTCTGATGGCTGCTGATCGGGCGGCCCGTGACTTGGTACACCTCGAGGGCCCGTTCGATCCGGCGGATGTCATTCGGGTGGATGCGCGACGCCGCGACGGGGTCGACCGCGGCCAGCTCGCCGTGCAATGCTTCGCTGCCGATTTCGGCGGCACGTCGGCGGATCTCCGCTCGCAATTCCGGCTGCGCAGCCGGCCCGGGGAAGAGCCCCTCGTACAGGGCCTTGAAGTAGAGCACGGTTCCGCCGACCACGACTACTGGCTTGCCGCGGCCAAGAATGTCCAGGATCGCCTCGTCAGCGAGTTCGACGAAGCGGGCCGCGCTGAAAGGCTCCCACGGATCGACGGCGTCGATCAGCCAGTGCGGCGTCGCCGCCTGTTGCGCGCGGCTGGGCTTGGCGGTGCCGATGTCCATGCCGCGATAAACCTTCATCGAATCGACGCTGACGATCTCCGCGTCGATTCGCGCGGCGAGGGCGCGGCCAAGCTCGGCCTTTCCCGAAGCAGTGCAGCCGAGAATCGCAATGACGGAATTCTGCATGTCATCCGGCCAAATCGGCCGTCGTCTTGCCTGTTAGCTCGTGGGCCAGCGGCCCGTCACGCTATTGACATAGCTGCCATAACGCGCGTCGGTCGGCAGCAGCGCGAAAATCGCCGCGGCAGCCAGGATCGGAGCGACGACCGCTCTCGTATCGCCGGTCAGAAAAAGAATGATGGCGCCGAACATTCCGAACGCCTCAGCCATCGCGGCCGGGATTAGCGTCATGGAAAAGAAGCCGGCGCCCAGAAGCGACGCGCCCGCCTGCTCCGAAACGCCGGCGTCGAATCGTCTTTTCACGCCGCTCCGGATCTGCGGGCGCAGCACGAACGCAATCGGCAGCAGGCTGATTCCCAGAACTCCGAGAATGATCCAAAGCACCCTCACGGCCTGGTCATCAAGCGGCGTGTTGAATTTCCCGAACCAATGGGCCATCGCGGCGAACGCCAGCACGGCCAGCGCCATGATCGGCAGGATCAGCCGAAGCACTTTCCAGTTCGACGAATTCGAGGGCACGTTCGCCTCCCAACACAAGGGTTGCCCGTGTGTGCAGCCCGCTTGTCCGATTCGCGGTCCGCGTCTCTGTAGAGCGTAACCGCTGCTCGTCGTGCGTCTCATTCTAATCGCGTCCTGATTTTCGAACGGGCACGTCCGGATCGGCGTCGGTAAGATGGCGGCCGGGTCGAATCAGCAAAGGAGAATACCGTGCCGCGAATCCGCCGCCTTGGGCAGCTTACGCTCGGAGCTTATCTGATGCTTTCAGTTGGGCAGGCCGGAGCACAGTGGCTGCAATTCGCCGGGCCGACGCGCGATTTTCGAGTTCAGGCGAAAAAACCGCTCAAGGACTGGGGCGCAAAGGGCCCCAAGATCGTCTGGCAGCATGATCTCGGCGAGGGTTATTCGTCGATCCTCTGTGACGCCGGACGGCTCTACACCATGTATCACAAGGACGGTCAGGAAATCGTCATCTGCCTGAACGCGGCCGACGGCAAGACCGTCTGGGAGCACAAATATCCCGTTCCCGACGCCGAGAAAGGCGCGGGCGGATTCGGCCCCGGCCCGCGCTCGACGCCCGTCATCGTCGGCGATCGCATCTTCGCGGCCGGAATTACCGGCGTGCTGCAATGCCTGTCGAAGGACGACGGCGCGGTCATCTGGGTTCATCGGCTGCTCGACGAATTCGGCGGGAATCTGCCGCAATGGGGTTACGCCCCCAGTCCTCTGGCTTGGGAGGACCTGCTGATCGCGCCTGCCGGCGGCCAGGGCAAGGCGGTCGTCGCGTTTCAGCAAACCGACGGCAAGGTGGTGTGGACCGCCGGTGCAAATCAGAACGGCTACTCATCGCCGATCGTGATTGATTTCGAGCACAAGCCGCAGGTCGTTGTGCTGATGAGCTCGGCGGTGCTGGGAATGAACCCGCGCACGGGCGAGGAGCTCTGGTCGTTCGAACACAAGACGATGTACGACGTCAACGCCGCACTGCCGGTGATTGGGCCGGACAACACGCTGCTGATCAGTTCGGCGTACGCGACCGGCAGCCGGGCGCTGAAGCTGTCGCGGAAGGGGGAGAAGATCGACGCGACCGAGTTGTGGTCGAATACGCGGAACGGCGTGCACCACGGCGCGATCGCGCGCATCGGGGATTCTTACTACGGCTCCGTCGGCATGATCGGCCCGGCGTTCTTCACGAAACTCGATGCGAAGACCGGCGAGCAGAAATGGAAGGACCGCTCGTTCCGCAAGGCGACGTTCCTGGTTGTCGGCGAGCAACTGCTTGTGATTGATGAAGGCGGCAAACTCGCGGTTGCGACGATCGGGGCGGAGGGCATGAACATCCTTTGTGAGGAGCCGCTGCTGAGCGAGCCGGCGTGGACCGTGCCGACGCTCGTGGACGGTCGGGCGTACCTCCGCGATCGCAAGGTGATCATGGCGATCGAGCTGGCGAGCGAATAGAGCATCCGCGAGCGGAAGCGCGGGGTCTTAGTTCATCTCCAGACAATTCTCTGCGTTCCAGGGGGAAGCCGCGAATTCAAGTGTGGCACGGTCAATCCGTCGCGCCCAGTGGATCGTCCGAGCGAAAACGGCAATCGCGACGGCTTGGCCGTGCTGCGGCGCTGCATCACCGTCCCACGACCCCACGGCCAAGCGATCGCGTTTGGATCGTTCGAGCAGCGCGGCCCCTTTAGCGCGATCGCTTGACCGTGCCACGCTCAACCGAACATTTCTCGTTGGGCTGCGGGCAACCTTCGCCTTGAGCGGAGTTTGGTTTCAAGCCGAGGCCTCCAGGCGGCAGAGTCTGCCGGACGTGCTTGAATGGACGCGTTGACGATCTTCTTGAGAATGTTCGAACGCCGCGGCAAACGGTGTACTATTTCGGACGTGACCTCAATGAAGATCCGTCGGGCTCTCATCAGCGTTTGGGACAAGACCGGAATCGTCGATTTCGCACGCGCGCTGCACGACGAGTTCGGCGTCGAGATCATCTCGACCGGCGGAACGGCGAAGAAGCTGACCGAGGCGGGCATCCCCGTGACCCTGGTTGAAACGCTGACCGGCTGCGGCGAAATGCTCGACGGCCGGGTGAAGACGCTGCACCCGGCGATTCACGCGGCCATTCTGGCCGACCGCGGCAACCCCGAGCACATGCGGCAACTCGAAGCGGCGGGCATCAAGCCGATCGACCTGGTCGTCGTGAACCTCTACCCGTTCGAAAAGACGGTGGCGGATCCGAATTGCACCTTCGAGCAGGCGATCGAAATGATCGACATCGGCGGCGTGGCGCTGCTCCGCGCGGCGGCGAAGAACGAGCGGCATGTGCTCACAATCTGGACGCCGGACGAATACGGGCCCGCAATCGCGATGTTTCGGCAGCCGGCGGCAGGACTACCGCTTCCGGGCCATTGTCTCGCTGGATTCGGCGCATTCTTCATCACGAGTGGCTACGACGCGTCCATAGCGGAGTGGCAAGCGAAAGCCGCGAACACGTGGCCGCATCCGCACTTTCTAGCGCTGAAGGATTGGGGCGGAGTTCGGTACGGCGAGAACTCGCATCAAATGGCGAGGCTGCTCGCAAATCGCGCTGCCCCGGAGTTGGAACTGATTCACGCAACATGCGGCGAGGGCATCGACGAACAGGAGCGCATGTCGTTCAACAATTTCGTCGACGCCGACGCGGCGTTGGGGCTGTGCGCGGAGTTGACGCGGGCAGGAAACCGGTTGATGCGCCAAGGCTCCGCGCTGGAAGTGTCCCCAGCACCCTCGACCCCCCCCAAAACTGAAACGGGCGCCCGTTCGGAAGTGTGGAACCGGCCAATGGCCGGTTTTCCTTCAGCACAGCCGGAAGACCCCGCCCACTCGAAGAACGCCCCCGCGCCGAAGAACTCAACCCCGCCCAAACCCGGCTTCGCCTCCGCCCGCAAGCCGATCACCGACGAAAGATTCTCCCGCCGCAACCTCCCGCACATCCAGCGCCCGGGCGCAAGCTATTTCATCACTTTCCGCACGGCTCCGGAGCAAGGCATTTCCCCGACGGCGAGCTGTTCTGCCTCCACGCCGCAGTCTGCATGCCGGATCATGTTCACCTGCTGCTCACGCCGCTGGAGACGAGCCCCGGACAGTGGCGGTCGCTGACCGATGTCATGCACTCGATCAAGGGCAACATCGGTCGGCTGGTCGCCGAGCATCGAAAACGACCGGGAGCCGTCTTCCAGGATGAGTCGTTCGATCACATTGTCCGCAACGAGCAGGATTTGCTGGAGACAATCGATTACATCCGGACGAACCCGCTGCGCGCGGGGCTCGAATCGTCGAGCCATTATCCGTGGGTGGTGCTGGAGACCGCGCCGGGATGGGATGCTTCGACTCGGGCGGCCGGCATCGACTTGAAGCACGAGCTTTGGGCGCCGCGCATCGGGGAGCGGGCTTGGTATTCGCGAATCGATCGAGTGGTGCGAAAGACACCAGCGGTCCGGAGTGGTTCCAAAACACGAAGCGTTGCCGGCGGTGCTGAAGAAAACCGGCCATTGGCCGGTTCCACACTTTCCGGCGAAGGCGTTTCGGGAACACCAGGCGAGACACGATCGGCCGACGCCCGAGAAGACGCGCAGGCGCCACAACCCCCGAGGGCGGACGCGCCGGAGCAAGAGTGTGTCGAACGCCCGTGCGCCTGCGTCTTTATCAAGCACACCAACGCCTGCGGGGTTGGCGTTGATGGGGATGCGATGGAGGCGTATCGGCGGGCGTATCTCGGCGACCCGAACGCCGCGATGGGAGGGATTCTGGCGTGCAATTTTCCGGTCGACGCGGCATTCGCCGCGATGGTGATGGAAACGTACGACCGCCTCGGCAGGCCGCTGAAGGAAGCGGGAGCGGCGTTCGCGCCCGGTGGGTTCTTCGTCGAGGTCTGGATCGCGCCGGCGTTCAGCGATGATGCGGTGCGGATTATCCGAGGACGGTACGACCCGGCGGAACCGACAGCGAGCGCGGACGAGCCGATCATCCAGAACCCGCCGAAAAAAAAGTGGGGCGAAAACGTGCGGCTGCTCGCAGTAGGCGACATGCGCGCCGCGCCCGACCCGAAGGAACTGCAATATCGCAGCATCGCCGGCGGAATGCTGGTCCAGTCGCCTGACATACTGGGCCTGAACGAAGAGCAGTGGAAAGTCGCAACCAAGCGAGCGCCGACCGACGCCGAAATGGCCGATCTGCGACTGGCGTGGCTGGTCTGCAAGCACACGAAGTCGAACGCCATTTCGATTTGCAGGGACGGGATGCTGCTGGGCAGCGGGGCCGGACAGATGAGCCGCGTGATGAGCTGCCGCATCGCGACCTGGCTGGCCAGGGAGAATGGGCACTCAGAGAAACTGCCCGGCAGCGTCGCCGCCTCGGATGCATTCTTCCCATTCCCGGACGGACCGAAGATCCTGATTGACGCCGGCGTCAGCGCTTTGATCCAGCCCGGCGGCAGCAAGCGCGATCAGGAGACGATCGACCTTTGCGACCAGCGCGGCGTCGCCATGATCTTCACCGGAACGAGGCATTTCAAACATTGAAGAATGAGCGGCGTCACGGATGCCGGTCAGGGTTTGACTTTGTTCTCTTCCGCCCAGGCGCGCCATTTCGAGACCGTATCCTCGTCGCCGATGTTGTCCGGGAGCGCGGAAAGCTGGGCCTCGATCTGCCCGGCGATGTGGCGGCGATAGTAGGTCAGATCCCAGGTTCGGAGCGTCTCGTCGAGCGAGGCCGACAGGAGCGTGCTCCCATCGTCCGCGAACGAAAGCGACATGATCGAGCCGGTGTGCCCATCGAGCGTCGCCAGCGGGCGGCGCGTCGGCAGATGCCAAAGCCGAATCGTTCCGCCGCTGTCGCCTGAGGCGAGAATCGTCCCGTCCGGGCTCAGCCCCAGGCAGAAGATCTCCTGATTGTGGCCTTCCATGCTCGCGATGTACCGGTTCTCGCGCAAGTCCCAGACCTTCAGCGCGCGATCGTCGCCGCCGACGATGATCTGCCGACTGTCCGGCGAAAAGCGGACGCTTCGCAGGGCGTTCTTCTCCGCCGGCGCGGTGACGAGGCACACGCCCGTGTCGACGCCCCAAACCCGCAACGTCCCATCGCGCACCGCGGCGGCCAGCAGCACGCCGGCGTTGTCGAACGCAATCTGCGGAATCCGCGTCTCGGGTCCGCGAAACTCACGAACCAGGCCGCCATCCTCCACGCGCCAGAGACGAATGACGGCGTCGTCCGCGGAGGTCGCCAGCCAGCGCGAATCGGGCGAAAAGCAGACATTGCTCACGCGGTTGGGGTGATCGAGCCGCCGGAGTCCGTCGTCGCCGTCGGCGGGTTTGAGATATGCGGCGTTCCCATAGGTGCCGGCCGCGATCCACGCGCCGTCGGGAGACACGGCAACGCTTGAGATGGTGGTTCCCTCGGCGAGCACTTCGCTCACCAGCGCACGGGATGCGCGGTCGATACGGTGCAGGCCGCCGTGCATGCCGCCCGCGACCATCCAGTCTCCCTGCGGGCAGACGGCCACACTGTGCAGCGGCGTATCAGGAAGATGGAGCGTCCAAACGCCCTCGTCCGGATGGGCCTCCCAGAGCCGTACCGCCTCCTCCCCGCAGGTCCAGAGGCGCCGACCGTCGTCGGTGAAGGCGACGGCACGGATCCGGCCAACGTGGCCGGTGAACGAGCTGATACGCTGTCCGGTCGCGGCGTCGAAGATGCGGACGGTGCCGCCCAGGTCTCCCACTGCGAGCTTGCGGCCGTCATGGCTCAGGCTCGAGGGCCTGCTGATTCCCAGCCGCTCCGAAAGCTCGACCGCGACCGGCGGATCGCGGGAAATGTCCCAGATGCGGCCCGGCAACGTCAGCCACATGTCGGCGACGAACCGGCCGTCTCGCGAGAAAGCAAGCTGGCCGCCTGTGTGCGACGGCGGTTGCGCCGGCGGCGGCGAGCGGGAGTCGCAAAGGAGTCGACCGGATGCGATGTCAAAAACGCGGAGGCTGCCGGATTCCTGGCGTACCGCAACGCGCGACTCGTCGTGGGAAATCGCCACCGCCGTGTAAACCGCCGCCGGATCGGCAAAACGCGCGATCAGACTGACGTCGTCCGTTCGATATACCACGACCTCGGCCCCAACGACGGCGGCGAATATGGCGCCGCTCCTGGCGATATCGGTTGTGCCAATCAGCGGCTGCGGGGCCGGCGATAGGGGGATGCTCTTCCAGGAATTCAACTTTCGATTCCAGATGCTCACGCCGACGGAATCGACCGCCAGCCCGAGCCGTCCGTCCGCCGTCAGCGTCGGCGCCCAGCGTCCCACGCCGTTCCCGAGTTGTTGCTGGTCAAGGACGTTTCCACTCGAATCGATCCTGCGAGCGAGCCCGTCCAGATTCACCACCCACGTGCTCCGCCCGTCATCCGCGAGCGTGCAGATCAGGCTGATCTCGCCGATGTTTCTGATCGTCGCCAGACACGGCAGCCGCCGGTACAGCTCCCAAAGCGCCCAAGCGGCCTCCGGCGGACCGGGCGGCACGTGCAGATGGCTTTCCCGCTCGGCGGTCGCGTGCGTTCCCAGCAATTCGCGCCACAGGAGGTTCTCCGCCTGCGGGACGTTGCCGAGCAAGCCCGCCATGCGGCCGTTCTCGATGTTGCTGCGCGAAAGAAGCTCGGCCAGCGACTTCGCGGACTGAAACGCCTCGCGCTCGAGTTGCGTCGATCGGCGATACAGGAACGCCATGACGACGGCGAATACGACGAGCAGAATCAACATCGCCGCCGCCGTCGCGACGCGCCAGCGGTACCGCCGAAGCGTCTTGCGCAGAAAGTACATGACGCTGTCGCGCTTGGCCTCGATCGGCTCGTTCGCCAGGTAGCGGCGCAGGTCGCGTGCGAGATCGCCGGCGCTCTGGTAGCGCCGTTCGCCGTCCTTGGCGAGGCAGCGGAGGACGATCGTGTCGAGCTCGTCGTCGATGTGCTGGCGCAGCTCAAACGGGACCACGCTGCTGGGCGGCGGCGGATCGCGCAGCAGGATGCTGTCGAGGGCGCTTTTCAGGTTGCTTCCGATGTCGAAGGGCGGCGCGCCGGTCAGCAGTTGATACAAGCACGCGCCGAGCGAATAGACATCGGAACGCAGGTCGATGCGGTCCGATGCCCCTTCCACTTGTTCCGGCGAAGCCCAGGGGAGCGAGCCCACGAACTGGCCGGTGCGCGTCATGGCGGAGTCGGGCTCCGCGTCTGTCGATTTGGCGAGTCCGAAATCCAATACGTGCGGCCGGCCTTCGGCGTCGACGCGGATGTTGCTGGGCTTGATGTCCCGGTGGATCACGCCGCGCAGATGGGCCGCGTGAACCGCGTCGCACACGACCGCAAACATCGAGATCACTTCGTCGAGCACGCCTTCGCGCAGCCAGTGGCTGTCTTCCACGCCGCCGGCCCGGCGACGGGCGTAAACGAACACATCGAGCGGCGGACCGTCGACGAAGTCCATCACGAAGTATTGATTGCCGCCCGCCACGCCGGCGTCGTGGACGGTGACGATGTTCGGATGATCGAGGCGGCCCAGAATCTCGATTTCGCGATCGAAGCGGGCCCGGTCGGCCAGCGTGGCGAACGGTCCCTGTTTCATAACCTTGATCGCTACCGGACGTTTGGTGGAGAGTTGCATGGCGCGATAGACGACGCCCTGCCCGCCGCGGTGAACCTCTCCGAGCAGTTCGTAGCCGGGGATCTTGAGATCGGCGAACGGTTCGACAGTCGGCTTGCTGCCGGGCAAAGTCCCGCCGAGGGCGAAGCCGCTCAGGAAGCGATTGTCCGCGCGGATGCGCTCGATCGCCGCGCGACAGGCCGGGCACGAGGCTACGTGGGCTTGCAAGGCTTCCGATGCAGGCTGGTCCGCTGCCAACTCTTCCAGCGCCGTATGCGAAGGACAGTCGTGAGGTTGCGCAGCCATCGCCATGAGAATTCAGCCCATCGTGCGAAAACGCAACCAGGCGCCCGGCGCATTACCGGAGCAGTCGCTTCCAAACACTGGCCCAGCCTCTCCTTCTCTTGAGAAAGCGGGGTCGAGACATCTGCGCGGCGGTGGTCAGCCCGCTTTCCTGCGCTGGTTTCAATCCACAGTAGTCTCTTGCGGCGTGAAAGAGAATTGCAATTGTGAGCGGTCGGAAGGGATGTCTCACGCCAAGCGGTGAAGAGAGCCACGCATGCGCGCGTATCGGCTACCGGTTTCGCCGCGTCCGACGTGTCGCTACAATGCCCCCAAACGCAGCGGAGAGCGAAACCCGCCGGCGGCCGACGCGGTGCGGTGCGTAAATCGTGAATATCAAGGCAGTTAGGACGAATGGAACAGAGCAGGATTCGTAATTTTTCCATCATCGCCCA
>JACRLV010000206.1 GCA_016235145.1 Planctomycetota bacterium | reverse complement strand
CGCCGACGGCATTCCCGACGCCTGCGAACCGGACTGCAACCAAAACGGCGTGCCCGACGCCTGCGACATCGCCGCCGGCACGAGCCGCGATTGCAATCAGAACGGCATCCCCGATGAATGCGACGGCGCATCCACTACGACGTACACGTTCAGCTACCCGGCGCTTTCCACGCCGATTTTCCCGATGACGACGCTCTCGCGCACGGAAATCGTGCATGGCTCGGGCGCCATCGCCGACGTGAATGTACGTGTCCATGACGACTATCGCGTAGGCGACGTCGCAATCCGGCTCCGGCACGCCGGCGTGACCGTGACGCTCACCGATCGGGCCGGCTATCCGAGCCAGTACGGGATCGGATTCAGCGAACTCGGCTACAACGTGATCCTCGACGACGAAGGCACGGGCGGATTCATCGAGAATCACGGCAGCTACGGCGGAAATTTCGATCCGATCGTCTCGCCGCCGAGCTACCGGCCCAATTCGCCGCTCAACGCCCTCGATGGACTTTCGATTTCCGGAGAGTGGACTTTGGAAATCGAGACGTTCAGCAGCTCGCCGATCGCGATGCTCTATGACTGGAGTCTGACGATCACAAAGGCCGCCGTCGCGGTAGGAAGTTGCGCGGGCGACATCGACGGCGACGGCGACGTGGATCTCTCCGATCTGGCACACCTTCTGAGTTCCTTCGGCTTGTGCAGCGGGCAGGCGGGCTACCTCGCGGCGGCGGATTTCGACGGCAACGGGTGCGTCGAGCTGAGCGATCTGGCCGTGCTGCTGGCGAATTTCGGAACGTGACGGAGGTGAACTCCGCCATCGGGCGAGAACTGGGGCACTCAAATGAACACTTACGCGACGCTTTTGGCGGGCGCAAGCCTGCTCACAACCGGGCTTGCGTTCGCGCAGCCGAGTCAACCGACGTACTCCTGGCGCTATTACCGCCCATCCAACACGGGAATTCAGGGCGATTATTGCGACGCGCTCTGGATCGGACCCGATGACGATCCCTGGATCGGCGGATACCAGCCGTCCTTTGAGGAGGGCGGCCTCGCCAAGTTCGTTCAGGAGGAAAATCGATGGATCAACGTCTCGAACGTCGACTATCCGGTCATAGGCCATCCCGACAACACGGGCACGACGCGAGTCCGCGACATTGCGCCCGATGTGCAGGGCAACCTGTGGATGGGGACGGGGCGCGGCGTCCTGAAATTCAATCCGACCGTCGGGCCATCGTCGCTGCAACGCTATGGGGCGGACAACTCGCCCTGGCCCGGCGGCTGGGTGACCAACGTTGAGATCGCACCAGACGGAACGATCTGGGCGAGCGGCTATGGAACCGCGTGGGGCGGCGGCGGGTTGATGCGCTATCACCCCGCCAGCGGCACCTGGACCTATCTCGGTTCCTCGCGGCCTGAGTACCTTGCCATCCAGCCGAAGCCGGGCGGCGGATACTACGTCTGGGCGGGCGATTCGCCTGGTACGATCGGCACCACGCAGCGATACGACAGCGCCACGCAGATCTGGACGACGTTTCCGAGCACATCGGGGAATCCGCGCAACCTGCCCGGGAACAAGTGCGTCGACTCCGCCGGCAACATGTGGATCTACCGCGTGCTGCCGGACAATTTCAACGCGGTTCTGGACTGCCGCCGCCCCGACGGCACGTGGATCGGCGTCCCGACTCCGCCCGGCGGGGCAGCGAGTGTGTTGCGTGTCACCGGCCCATTGCAGGCTCTGGCCGTGGTCGGCTCGCAAGTATGGCGTTTTGATGGGAGCAGTTGGAGCAGCCTGGGCGACTGGGGCAACTCGTTCTGGACCTACGACCTCGGAATGGACAGCGCGGGAGCCGTCTGGGCGTGCGGAATCGGCGGCGCCGCCAAGCGCGATCCGAATACCGGACAGTGGCAGCGATACCGCGTCACCAACACGAGCCAGTTCGATTTCTTCAACAACGACCTGACGGTCAATCAGGCGACCGGCGACGTGTGGGCCTGTGCCAACGCGGGTTCCGGCTACGGCGGCATGGTCCATTACGACGGCGTGCGCTGGATTGGCTACAACGACTACCAATACGGCCTTGGGCATCCGTGGCCGTTCCCCACGGATAATTCCAGCGCGATCTACCAGCGCCCGTCCAGCGGCGCGGTCGTCGTAAACCCCATGTTCAACAGCACCTCGCAGCTCGTCGGCGGCAATTGGAGCAGCCTGCCCGGCGGTTCCAGCAGCGTAGTGCAGTACGTCGAGGATTCGACGGGGCGACTCTGGCAGCTCGGCGAGTACTTCAGCCTTTCATACTGGACAGGCGCAGCGTGGAACAACGTGAGCATTGCAGCGTGGGGCTCGCAGCTTCGCGTCGATCCCGACCGGTCGGGGACGATCTGGGCGCACGCCGGTTACGAAGTCGTGCGCACGGATGGCGCGTACCGCTTCTCACGCACGATTGCCGACTTTCCGCAGCTCACGACGCAGAGCGACACCATCTGGGGAATGGCCGCCGATCACGGTGGTATCGCGTGGCTGGGGTGCAGCGTGCACCTGGGAATCGGCGGCTCGGGAGGCGGCCTGATTCGCCTCGACGCGAACACCGGCACGTACACGTTGATTACCTACGAAGGCGGCTGGCCCCTGCCCGGTCGATATGTGACTCCTTGGGTCGTCACGCCCGACGGACGCGTGTGGATGACGTACACCCAAACGTATCAGTCTTTCGAGGGCGGCGGGCTCTGCTGGTATGACGGCACAAACGTCGGTTCGTTTCCCGGACCCATCCCCAGCGGGTCGCCGCAGTGGGGCGGACTGCCGCACGCACAAATCTACGACGTCGAAGTGCGCGAGATCCCCGGCGGCTATGAGCTGTGGATGAGTTGCCCAAGTCGTGGGATCGCGGTGCTGACGGTCGCTTACCCCAGCACCACCGGCGACGTCAACGGCGACGGGCATGTCGATCTGACTGATCTTGCGTTGTTGCTTTCGAGCTTCGGCTCGTGCAGCGGCGATCCCAATTACAGCGCCGCCGCGGACT
This sequence comes from Planctomycetota bacterium, assembly GCA_016235145.1. Classification (GTDB taxonomy): domain Bacteria; phylum Planctomycetota; class Phycisphaerae; order UBA1845; family Fen-1342; genus JACRLV01. The sequence continues at coordinate 10,787 of JACRLV010000206.1, read as the reverse complement.
TTGACGGAAGCGGATGTATCGAGCTGAGCGATCTCGCGACACTGCTGGCGAATTTCGGCAGCTAGGCGCCCGCCGCGGCGCGGCGAAAAGGGATGTAGGGTGCGTTCGGGCCGCCAGACGGTCTCTCGAATTCGAGCCACACTCACGCCGGCCCGAACGCACCCTGCTGTGTAGCGACCATCAGCAGGCGGAACCGAATCGGTTCAGCATCGTCGCGAGATCCTGAAGGTCGATGTCGCCGTCGCCGTCGGAGTCGCCCATCTCCGCGGTTGCTCCGCCCGGCGTACCGAAGTTGCTGAGCAGGATTGCGAGATCCGCAATGTCCACGACGCCGTTGTTGTCCAGATCGCCCGGGCAGCCGCAGGACGCGGTGAAGACGCGCACGTCGTCGATCGCCGCCTCGATAATGGAATCAATGTTCAGGTCGGCGGCGAGGAAGCGAATCCGGACGGTCGCGCTCGGCGTGACGAAATCGGAAACCCCGAACGAGTGGTAGTACCAGCCGCCCGCGGTTTGCGGGCCGGTCGGCCCGATGGTCTCGACGTTCACCCAGTTTGTGCCGTCGTTTGTGATTTCGACGACGAAAACATCCAGATTGTTGTACGGCGGGACGCTGTTTGAGTACCAGCGCCAGTACGCGATCCGGGCGGACGGATGGGCAGCCAGATCGATAACCGGGCTGGTCAGCGTCGTCGTTCCGAGGTCCACGTCGTAGGTCGCCGCCGAAGTCCCGGCCCGCCGATCGGTGATCCAGCACAGCGTTCCGGTTCCCGGCGTGTGGTCGCCGCCCGGCTGGGCTGACGTCAATTCCGGCGCGCCGCGCTCCCAATTCCCGCGATAGGCGCCGGCGGTGACCGTCCAGCCCTGATTCGTTTCAAAGTCATCAACCAGCACGTCCGTCGTGGAATCAGCCGCGATCGCCGGCACCGCCGCATCCGGCGAGCCCGGCGGATAAACGACCGGTCCGGTCTCCGGCGTCGAATAGCCGACGTAGTAGTTCAGGGCAGTGCCGCAGGGCTCGCCCGGGATGTCGGCGGCGAAGAGGTTCTCACCCACAAGCGGCATCGGCACGGTCGTGAACGCACCCGCCCCCACGCGGTAGTACAGCGCAGGCGAACCAGGCGTCACCGTGCTCGAACCCGGCACAAGACTCATCGAAATCGTCGTCGGCGTGTCCGACAGCAAGACCGTCGGCAGGCCGTTGGGGAAATCCACAATCACGGGCGGCAAATTCGGAAACGGAACCAGATGCGCGGTGAACGCCGTGCGCAGCGGCGCGAAGTTCGGCGTGCCGTTGTCCAGCCTGCCGTCGTCGTCATCGACCGTCAGCACTTCGATCGCGGTCTGTGCGTGGGCGGAGTTGTTCCCCTGTCCGCCGGTGGAGATCTGGAGCCAGTCGACGAAGAGCTGCTGCGAATAGACGAAACCGGCGGGTTCGCCCTGGAAGGCGCCCATCTGCTCGCGAATGTCGCGCCATGTTCCGGCCAGCAACTCGCCGCAGCAGTGGCTTTCGCCGCCGCAGCTCGGTGCGCAGGGATAGGGATCTTCGGGAATGCCCGGTGAGTAATCGCGAATCGGCTGCCCGCTGGTATAAAACTGGCGGGCGATCTGCGTCTCGTCATAGAGCAGGATCGCGGCACAGTCGCTGAATCCCTCGCCGAACGCGCCCTGCGCGAGGTTCAGCCGGTTCACGATGTAATGGCCGTATTCGTGCGTCACAACCGAACTGTAGGACGCATTCACGCACCCGCCGCCCGCCGAAAAGAAGTTGATGCTCATCGAGCCGGCGTCGAAGTATGCGTTGCAGGTTCCCGCGACGTTCACATTCGCCGGAATGACGTTGTCGATTCCGGTCCAGGTGGAGCGGTCGGTGACGAAGTTGTGAATCAGGTCGACGTGGATCAATGCGTTGACCTGGGCGGTCGTCGGAACCGACGGCGTCGGGTTGAAGACAAGATTTGCCGGGCCCGGCGGCGTTACGCTCTGGCTGATCGTGAGCTCCGCGCCCGCGTTGTTGTTCACATTTACCCATTTCCCGCTGCTCACGTTGGTGGTGAGCGTGACTGGATCGACGCCGGCGTTCGGAATCGTGAACGCGCCGTCGCGGTCGCAGAAGGCGTTGCCGCCGCCCGTGATCGTGACCCGCACATCGGGGATGTTGAGCAGCGCGGGCGGGTTTGTCGCGATGTCAGGCGATACGCCGGGCGTCGCGTTGCCGCGCAACGTTCCGCTCACGTCGGTGTGAAAGATCTCGTTTCGCGTTGCCACGAGCCGCGCGTTCGCGGCGTCCACGAAAATGGTGAAACTGGCCGGGTTGGTCGGGTCGCTCGACCCGCCGCTGAATTTCCATGTCCGCACCGGCGGTCCGAAATGCCCGGGCGCCAGGCCCATCTCGTCCGGCGTGCCGGCGTAGACGACGAGCTCGGGCGCGCCCCAGAGGTCGAACGCCCTGTATTCCGGCAGGGCGGCGGTCTGCGCCACGGCGTCCTCGGCGGGCAGAGTGATCGGCTCAAATCCCGCCGGCGGTGCGTCGGCGAAGATTCCTGCGGCGTAGGTCACGCGGCCGATCCAGTTGTTCACCAGGATGCGGCCGATCCCGTACTCGACCGGCAGTCCCGCCATTCGCTGCTGGTACATCCCGACGGTGAACTTGTCGCCGTCGGTCGCGTGGATCGACTGCGTGATGAGCTGAAGCCCGGGCACGCCAAACGCGTCGGCGTAATCTTTCCAGAAGGCATCGATGGCTTCCTGGGCCGACGCCCCGCCCGTCATCGGCACGCCGTAGAAAGCCCGCGTGCGGTCTTCGTACTGGTATTGCCGAAGCGACGGATAACGCTCAAGCAGCGCGGCGGCCGCGGTGCTTGATTCGAGGCTGCCCGCACGTTGGGGGGCATCCGCGAGCGACAAAGGAACGACAGTCAGGGCGAGGCCGACGCCCGCCGGAAGGATTGATCGCATGTGTGCTCCCAATGGACTGACTAGGTATGAGGCGACAGATCCGAATAAACGCACGCCCCCCTCGTGTAAACCCCATGATAGCGGGTAATTCGGCCGGGATCACCAATTTGCTGCTTTTTTCATTCGCCCCGGGTGGTCTTCCCGGTTCGATTGGCGTCCGCGGACTCTTCGGTTGCATTCGGTCGCGACCGCCGGGACATTTCACCCGAATGCGTGTCGGATCGGCCCGTCCGCATCCTAACCGCGTGCAAATGCTGCCGATTTTCGGGCCGGCCAGGAGCCCCGGCCGCTCCAGTCGCCTGGCGTATCGGATTCGCGCGGGCGACCATTTTCCCGGCTGAAATATCCTCACGAACCAGCCGATTTACAGAGATAGCGAGTATTTCTCGGGAGTGTCCGTGCGCCCATCAATCAGACCTTTCTGTCTGGCTATCGGCCTGCTGGCTGCCGGTGCGGCAGTTTTTGCGCAGGGAACACGAATCAGGGGCGACGTCGCGCTTGCCCTGGACGGCGGGACAGAAAAGGACCTGCGGCGCGAGGAACTTTATCGGCTGGTCAAACGGTTCGACTTCGACGAGCGCAAGCGCGGCAATTACGAAGACGTGCCCATGCACTGGCACAAGCTCTCCGGCGCGGGGCTGCCGGCCTATAGCCGGGGAGCGTTCGACGATTGCATGGGCCAGGCGGCGGCGCCGTCCTTCAAGCTGACGCTCGAAGCAGGAAACGTCGCATACGAATACGCCGAGCCTGATCTGACGGTCATACCGGAGTCGGACTACCTGGTCACCGCGCAGGTTCGTGCCGAGGGGATCCGCCATTCCGGAGCGTTCATCGCGGCGTATCTGGCTGATCGCTTCGGCGATCGCATTGCCGGAAGCGAATGCGTCAGCCGCGTTGTGCGGGACTCGGACGGCGTGTCGGGGACGTGGAAATCCGTTGAGCTGGTCATTCCCGGCGCCTTTCCTCAGGCGCACACGCTTCGGCTTCAGTTGTGGATTCTCCAGAACAGCGTCTGGAATCTGAACGCGGGCGGACCGGTCGATCCGATCATTCGAAACGACATTCAGGTTTCGGCCTGGTTTGACGACCTCGCCGTCTACCGATTGCCGAGGGCGCGTTTTTCCTTTTCGAACCCGGCGGGCCTGGTGCTGCCGGGCAAGCATGAGAGCATCCTGCTCGACGTTCACAACGCCACGTCGCACGCCCTCCAGGCCGAGGTGGAAGTGCTGGATTCCAAGCAGCAACGCGTGCAACACTGCGACGTGACGATCGGGACGACGGATCGCAACCCGCGGGTGCTCGCCGGAACCGCGAGCGCCTCCCATGAAGCGCATCCGCCGACCTTGTCGGCCGAGGAGTCGGCCGAGCCGCAGCGCGTCGCACTGACGGACCTGCCGCCCGGAATGTACCAGGCGCACCTGCGCGTCATAAATGACGGCGAAGCGCTCCTGGAACGAACGCTCCGCTTCGCGGTTCTGCCGCCCGCGCCTCCGACCGGCCTGCGGATGGGCGACATCGGCGTGGACGCCGGTTTGTGGCGCGGCGGAAGCGTGGCAGGACTGATCGAGGCGGTCAGCGAGTTGGGCGGAAGCGCTGTTCGCATCGGCGTCCCTGTGCTCAGCTCGGCGGAATCCGAAGTGGAGCTTCGCCGGCTGAATGAGATCGGCGCGCTGGTCCAGGAGATGCGCAAGCGGCGCGTGGATGTGGTCGGCGTACTGTCTGCCATCGAGGTCCGCAGCGGCTCCGCGTCGGTTCAATCGATGAGTGAGCTGGTCGCGGCCGCCAACGGCGTGGACCGGTTGAGCCCCACGTTCGCCCACCTGGGCGCCGTGATCCCGACCTGGCAGATTGGACAGGAAGAAGTGGAGTTGATTCGCCCGGACGCATGGAACGCCGAAGCGCTGGCGACGATCCGCGCGCACCTGAAACGTTTCGTCACCGTTCCGGAATTGGTCGCGCCGATTTCGTGCATCGACACGGGGGCCATGCCGGATGCGATCCGCTCGCTGTGGATTCCGTCGAGCGTACCGATTCGCGCGATGCCGCGGCAGGTGGAACCCTTCGTCAAGGCGGGCGAGCCGTTGTGGCTTCGCCTGGCCGGCTGCGCTCCGGCGGCGGCGCGTTCGACGGACGAAACGTGGGACTCACGCTGGTCTTTCGAGGCGCAGCGGATCGCGATGGCGAAGGCCTGCGGCGGAGACCGGCTGATCGTCGATGCGCCTTTTCGCCGCGCGGCGGGCGGCGCCTGGGAGCCCACCGACGAATTCATCGTCATGCGCACGTTGCTGCGCACGCTGGCGGGCAAACGGCTGACGGCGACGCTCTCGCCGGCGCCCGACGTGATCGCGCTCGTATTCGCTTCCGCCGAGGACAGCGCGATGGTGCTCTGGTCGTGGCGGCCCGACGCCCAGACGACCCGCGTTGAAATGTACCTCGGTCCATCGCCGCAGGTGACGACCCTGCTCGGATCGCAGTTGCCGAACCGAATGTCCGGCGGCAGCACGATTCTCGAGGTTAACTCCGCTCCGCTGATCGTAACCGGGCTGCACTCGTCGCAGGCCCTGCTTCAGGCGAGTTTCCGCGTGGCGCCGCGGAATCTCCAACTGCACGATCCGGAATCCCGGCCGACGGTCATGTTCCGCAACCCCTACTCGATGCCGCTGGTCGGCGACATGATCGTCCGCCCGCCCGAGGACTGGAAAATCGTCGAGTCCACCACGCACTTTGAGCTGGCCCCCGGCGAATCGCTTACGCAGCCGCTTTCGTTCGTGGTTCCGCCGCAGCAATTGGCCTCCACGCACGGTTTTCAGGTGAAGCTCCGCCTCCGTACGCCCGAGGACGCCACGCTCGATTTTTCGGAGCGTCTGACCATCGGATTGAACGACATCGAGTTGACGACCGTGCCTTCGTGGCATGGCGAAGACCTGTATGTCGAACAGTCGCTGCGAAACCGATCGGACCGCCCGGTGAGCTTCATGGGCTTCTGTGCGGCCCCGAATCGGCCGCGCGCCGAGGCCATCTTCGCCGAGGTCGGCGCGGGAGAGTCGATGTCCCGCACCTACGTATTTACCCGGTCGCGCGACCTGGCGATCCGCCGGCTGCACATGGGCGTGCGGGAGATTCGCGGCGATCGCCGGCTCAACCAGCTTGTCGATGTTCCCTCCCCGTGACACAATCCACCGTACGCATATGAGCGAGCCCGCCGGGGCACGCCGCCGCCGCACGTTGTTCGTGCGGTCGGGCTGGCTGCGGCTCGGTTCGCGGAACGAGCGATGGCCGAACTGCCGGTATTTCAGCACGAAGAAGATTCACACCGGGACCAGGGCGGCGCCGGCGGGTGCGGTACTTCTTGCGGCAATGGTCTGGAGAAGATCTACCCCAGCGCGGCCGTGCGCTACGGCGCGATGCGCTGGATCGGCGAGTTCAGCTATCGCGAGAACCAGGTCTTCAAATGCGGCGGCAAAGTCGTCATTTCGACCGACCGCGGCGTGGAGATCGGCGAGCAGGTCAGCCTGACGTGCAAGGGCTGCTCCAGCTCCATCACGCGCGAGCAGATCAAACGCTACATCGACAACTGCGGTCCGGAGTTTTACAGGCTCCGCGCCGGCCGGATTATTCGCGAGGCCAATCCGCAGGATCTGCTCGAGCACGAGAAGCTCAACGAAACGCTGATCGAGGACATCGATCGGGCCAGCCTGCTGGCGGCGCAGTTCAACCTGGACATGAAAATCGTCACGGTTGAGCACCTGCTGGGCGGCGAGCGGATCGTGTTCTATTTCTGCTCGGAGGGCCGCGTCGATTTTCGCGACCTGGTGAAGGAGCTGGCGCGGCACTACCAGACGCGCATTCAGATGGTCCAGGTCGGAGCCCGCGACGAGGCCCGGCTTGTGGCCGACTACGAAATCTGCGGGCGCGAATGCTGCTGCAAGAATTTCCTCAAGAAGCTGCGGCCGGTCAGCATGCGCATGGCCAAGCTCCAGAAATCCACGCTCGATCCGAGCAAAGTCTCAGGCCGCTGCGGGCGTCTGCGTTGCTGCCTGCGCTACGAGCACGAGGGCTACGAGGAGCTCGACAAGAAGCTGCCGCGCGTCAATAGCTGGGTCGAGACGGCCGAAGGCGTCGCGCAGGTCATCGACCGTCAGATCTTGACGCAGTTGGTTCTCGTGCGCGGCGCGGACGGCCGCGACCTGGCCGTTCCTATCGAAGAGATTCGCGCCACAAACGTTCCGCCGCCGCCGCCCGTCGAACCCGGGGCCGAGCCGGGGCGGCAGCGCGGCGAGTCGCGCCGCGGCGATCGCCGGCGCGAGCAGCCGGGAAAGCCGGCGGGGGGGGCGCCCCAGGAAACGCCGGATCGCGCTGCCGTCGAGCAGCCGCTAGGCCGCTTCCGCCCGGAAAAACGCGATCTGCCGGAGCCCAAGGGGCCAGGCGAGCCCGCGGGTGAAGCAGAGGACCGGGATTCCCGCCGTCTGTCGGACAGTGAAGTGATCGATTCGGATGTCGGGGCGTCAGCGGAAGTGGAAGACGAAACCGATGCGGGCGAGGCCCAAGCGCCTCCAGACGATTCGCGTTCCGTGCCCGGCGGAAGCGAGACGCCGCGCGAGGCCGGTCCGCCGCGCGAAGGCGGCCCGCGTCGTCGCCGCCGCCGCCGGCGTCGCTCCGGACGCGGCCGCCCGGACGCCGGCCCACAAAACCAGAACCCCGCCGGACCGAATTAGCCCGACGGGGTACGGTCGTTTGATCGATGTACTTTCGCGGCGGCTATCTGCTATGTCGCGTCCGCGCCGGCGGTGTGCCGTCGCGGTGCATCTGCGTTCGTAAGCCCGTGCCGCGGGAGCCTCACGATGCAGCCGGCCTTCCCCCTGTTCATCCTGATCGACGCCGAGTTCGAGCGGATAGGCGCGTGAGAGGCCCGTAGCAACGGCCGACTCGTCAACGCGAGGGTATCGTTGCCGGCCAGGCCGCCACGCGCAGCAAGGAATCTGTGCGGAAGGTGTCCCGGGGCGGGCCGGGCGCGCAAATACTCAGAAGAACGCAACTCCTGGGAGCCAGACCGCCGTGGAGCGCTCGCGTGAAGAGCTATTTGGGTTGCTGGTTCGTGAGCATGAAAGGCCCATTCGGGCGTACGTCCTGGCACGCGGACTCGGCCGCGACGCTGATGACCTGGTGCAGGATGTGTTCGTCGCGGCGTGGAAAAACTTGCATCAGTTTGACCCAGGTCGGTCGCTCAGGCCTTGGCTTCTGGGGATCGCTCGCAACGTGATTGCGCTTCATTTGCGGCGCAGCAAGTCGAGGCATTGCATTTCCACGGCGGATACCGAGGCCCTTGATTACGAGCACACTGCACTCACTGACAACAGTCAAGATGGCACGATTGATACGCATTCGGCACCGAACGCCTGCCTCGGCACGCTCGATCCGCAGGCGCGCGAGCCCATCATTTCGACCTACCGCGACCAGCAGCCCGCTGTATCGATCGCACTGCGGCTCGGATTGACCTGGGAAACGTTGAGGAAGCGGCTTTGGCGGGTACGGCAGCGCCTTCGCGACTGCATTCTGGGCAAACTTCGCAGGGAGGACCGCGTTGCCGCGCGCGCCTGACCAGTCGGATCCTCTGGATCGCCAAGAGCCCGATCCGATCGAGCCCGGAGCGCCCTTCGACGCTCAGCAGTGGGCCATGCACGGCTTGCTGTCCGCATACCTCGAGCCCGACGACGGCCGGCACGAGCGTCGCGTCGCGGCGATCCTCGAGCGGATCCGCGGCGAGTCTGGTCCCGCGACGGCCGCGCCGAATGCCAGACGCTCACAGCCGCGGATCACCCGCGGCCAGTTTCGCTGGGTCGCGAGGAGCGGCGTGGCGGCTTCGCTGGCTCTCGCCGTCATCGCCTGGCTGCTGGCGTCGCGCGCGGTGGAGCGCCGCGCGTTCGCCGCGCTGATCGAGCCGGCCGTAGCGCAAGCGATGTCCACGAACAGCGTGCTGGATGACGAGGCTACGCTGTGCAAGCTGAACGTGCCGGGTCTGGGCGACGTCGGCGCCTCACGCGACGGACAGGAGGAGCCGATCGGGGCGCTCGGCCGATACCTCGCTTCGGTCGATTGCTGGCAACTCGCGGCGCGCGAGGAAGGTCTGGAACGCCTGCGGCAGGAGCGCGACCGGTGGCTGGAAGCGGTCACCGCAAGTGCTGCGGAACACGGTTCCGACCCGGATGTAGACCTCCAGTCCATCGTGCCCGCGACTGAGTTGATGCACGCGTGGTGGGAATACGCCCGCGAGCTGCGGGCCCTGACCCGCTGGGACGAGGCCCGCGCCGAGATCGACGCCGCCATCGACTACTGCAACGGGAACAACTCCGCCGGCATGCGCTGGAAGGGCCTGTACGAGAGCAGCCTGAACTATCTGGCTCAGACGCTCGAGTGGATGGGCGACTACGACGGCGCGTGGGACGCCCATCAGCAGTCGATCGCCTCGCGAGCGGAAGGCGGAGTCGATGAGTTCTGGGTGGCTGATCCGAACCCGTGCGCGTACGCCGGCAATCTCGTCTCCCCGTTCCTCGACTTGAGCTGGCTCGCGGTGCTCCGCGCCGATGGGCGCGACGGCCTGCCCGAGGCCCGCGCCTGGCATCACCGCGCGGGTATCCCGCTGCGCGTGCGATTCGGCTCCGTACTGGAGGCCAATCGGATTCCGTTCCCAATCGTCCGCGGCCGGCGGATCGACCGCGACCCACGGGCCGCGTCAGCCGATGAGCTCATCTCGGAGCTGCTCGCTCTGTACCGGGCGCAGCCCGAGGTGTTCCGAAAGCCACGAGCCTCGGCATACTCCGACACTGAACAGGACGAGTTTCGCGCCCGCTTCGGCGGCTGCCAGCCGGATAGGCGTCCCGTCGGCTGGCTGCGCGTCTGGCTGTTCAACGAGGTCCGCCTGCGGCGGGTCGCCGGCGACTACGACGGTGCCGCAGCGGTTCTCGGTGAGCTGGCGACGGTTCCGGCGAACCCGTTCGCCGCCGACCAGCGGCGGCTGGATTTCTACGAGCCGCTCGAAAACGCCCGCGTGGCGATCCTGCGGGGCGAGTACGCCGACGCGCTGCCGCACCTGGATCGCGCCGAGGCGAACAGCGGCCGGCTGGATTGCCCGTTCGAACCGAAGCTCAGCCACCCGCCCGTCGGCGCGCTGCCGCTGGCGGAGGTGGACCTGCTGCGCGGCGTGGCACGGCGCGGGGCACATGGCCCTGGCCACCGCGGCGCACCGCTCGCCGCCAATCTGGACAATCTGGCGTCGGCGATGCCCGCTGAAGCAAGGAACCGTACGTCGGCCTGGCTGAAGGTGTGTGCGCGTCACGCTCCAGGCGCTGACGGCGACCAGACAGAAGTAGAGCACGTTTGTCCATTGAAAAAAGAACCCGCCGACTTCGGCGCGTGGCCGTGGTCGCAGAGATGCTCAGGCGCTTCGTGTTGGGAGGCTTGGCAGTGTTTCCCATGCCCCCCAGCACACGCGCCCCGCGGATTGGAGGACTGACTATGAGACGAATGCCGAACCTCGCTATCAGCCGGATCATCTTCGCCGTGACAATTAGTGCGCCCAACTCGTTGACGACGTCGGCACAGTGCATTCTGCCTCACGAGGGAGCGGTGCGCTCGGTGGACTTCTCGCCAAACGGTCTGGAACTCGCGACGGGCAGCGCTGATCGCCTGGTCCGGATTTGGAACCTCTCAACGTGCATGACGCGCTGCACGCTCGGGCCGGGGGACTCCTCCGAAACCTACGGCGTCTACACCGTGAAATGGTCTCCCGATGGGCTCCGACTCCTCGCTGTCCACAACAGCAATCTGGCCAC
>JACRLV010000205.1:723-8820 GCA_016235145.1 Planctomycetota bacterium | reverse complement strand
TACCCGCGCAAGAAACGCGAAAAGCCGCCGGGCGCTCCGTTTTTGCGCAGGCTCACCCTGCAAGAAAAGACCGAAATTAATCGGATGAACTTGCAAGGAACCCCCAGAGTTGGTTAACGGCGTTGGGTGGCACGGTCAAGGGAGGGTGGCACGGTCACGCGATCGCGCGAACAAGACCGCGCTGCTCGAATGTTTCACTCGCGATCGCTTGGCCGTGAAGCCGGAGGGCGCTCGTTGCAGCGCCGAAACACGGCCAAGCCGTCGCGATTTTCGTCTTCTCCCAAGCGATCCACCTGGCGCGACGGCTTGACCATGCCACCCAATCGGCCGCGCGCCAATCGGCGCTCCACGTCATCCGTCGGCGCGATACCATGCGGCCCGGTTTTGGGGGCGCCGTTCACGAATTTCGGAGAATTCCGCGATGTTGACGTGTAACTGTCTCGACTGTCTCAAACGCATCCGAATCACCTTGCTCCTCGCGATCGTCGCTTGCCCGATCGTGTCCGCACAGGTCTTCACGCCCGAACACCTCACGCGGCTGCGCGAAGTTCAGGACGCCGTCATCTCGCCGGACGGAACGCTCGTCGCGTACACATTGCGCGTGCCGCGCGCGATCGGAGTGGAAGACGATGGACCGGCGTGGGTCGAATTGCACGTGGTCGATCTGGACGGCCGCTCACGGCCCTTTATCACCGGAACGGTGAACGTCAGCCGCGTGGACTGGACCCCCGACAGCCGCGGAATCTCGTTCGTCGCCAGGCTCCGCGACGACAAGCATCAATCGCTCTATGTGATTCCGCGCGACGGCGGCGAATCGCGGCGGTTGGTCGCCCGTGAAACCGATGTTGAGGGCTACGCCTGGAGCCCGGACGGCCGCAGCCTCGCGGTCATCGCGAAAGACCCCGAAGACAAACGGCGTGTTGCTTTACGCGAGAAAGGCTTTCGCCAGCGGATCTACGAGGAGGAACTGCGATCCGCCGGAGTGTTCATACTCCCGGCGGAAATCGGCCAAACCTCCACGCCGGCGGCCAGCGCCCCGGCATCGTCGAGCTCTCCAAGTGGGCGGCGTTTGGAAATCGACGGCTCCGCGCTCAGCGTGCGCTGGAGCCCCGACGGCGCCCTGCTCGGCGTAAAAATCGCCCGCTCACCGTCGATCGACGACATCATGATGTTCAGCCAGATCCACGTATTCGATGCGAAGACGTGCGAGCGAATCGACCGCGTCGACAGCGCCGGAAAACTCGGCGACTTTCGCTTTTCGCCGAACGGTCAGCAGCTCGCGCTGATCACGGCGCTCGGCTTTCACGATCCGCGCGAGGGGCGTCTGTCCATCGCTCCCGCTCGTGGCGGCGCGCCCGTCGAGCTCCTGCCGGGCTATCTGGGACACATCAGCGACTTGGCCTGGCAGGACAACGACACCGTGATGTACGTCGGGCTTCAGGGTTGCGGCGCCGCCTTCTGCAAGATCGATCTCGACCGGAAGAACCAAAAGACCATCATCGCCGCCGACGCCGGACCGATCCTCCAATCCGTAAGCCTCGCGCAGGACGGCCTTTGCGGCGCGTTCGTCGCCGACTCGCCCAACCACCCCGCCGAGGTCTTTGTGATGAAGCATGGCGATGCGGCCCCGCGGCGGCTGACGGACAGCAACCCGTGGCTGCGCGAATTGCGGCTCGCCCACCAGGAGGTCATTCCATATCGCGCCCGCGACGGACTCGAGCTTGAGGGCATCCTGATACACCCGCTCGACGAGAAGCCTGGCACACGCTACCCACTCGTCTTGGTCGTGCATGGCGGCCCGGAGCAGCATGAAAGCAACGGCTGGAAGACGACCTACAGCCGCTGCGGGCAGATCCTGGCCGCGCGCGGTTTCGCGGTGTTCCTGCCCAACTATCGCGGAAGTACGGGGCGCGGCGTCGAATTCGCCGCACTTGGCCAGCACGACTACGGCGGGCGTGAATTCGATGATCTCGTGGACGCCGCCGATCACCTGATCCAGATCGGAATGGTGGACAAGGCCAAGGTCGGCGTGACGGGCGGCTCCTACGGCGGGTACGCGACTGCCTGGTGTGCGACCAAACTGACCGACCGCTTCGCCGCCGGCGTGATGCTCTTCGGCCTGAGCGACAAGTACGCCTCCTTCGGCACAACGGACATTCCCAACGAGATGTACATGGTTCACGCGCGCGTCTGGCCGTGGGAGGAACCGGGGTTTTACTACGAGCGCAGCCCGGTTGCCTACGCCACGCAGGCCCGCACGCCGCTGCTCATCGCCCACGGCCTCGACGATACGCGCGTGCATCCGAGCCAGTCGCAGTCGCTGTATCGCTTCATCAAAAGCTCCGGCCAGACGCCTGTTCGGCTGGTGTGGTACCCGGACGAAGGCCACGGATTCGCCAAGGCGTCGAGCCGATACGACTTCACGCTGCGGCTCGTGCAATGGATGGAGCATTATCTGAAAGGCCCCGGCGGTGCGCCGCCGCCGCCGGACGTGTCCTATTCGATCGAGGGCTTGGGATCGGAAAGCGCACCGGCCACGCCTGAAGCGAGCAATCGCTGACAGCAAGGGTGGGCCGAGGGATTTTGGCAGGCGATCCGAGTCCGCAACCCAAGAAATCACGCTCGATCGAGGGTGGCACGGTCAAGCGATCGCGCGAACGAGGCGGCGCTGCTGGAGAGGCTCATTCGCGATCGCTTGGCCGTGGGGCCGGCGGACGCTCGTTGCTGCACCAAACCACGGCCAAGCCGTCGCGATGGAGTTTTTTGCCGACGCAATCCGCTTGGCGCGACGGCTTGACCGTGCCACGCCCCGCGCACTGTCCTTTTTGCGACGCTGGCGTAACATGGCGGCCATGTACCAGACGACCCGCTCAAAGCGTGCGCCGCTGGCGCTTCTCGGCGTCAGCTTGGTCTTTGCCCCGCTTCTTTCCGGCTGCGGCAGCAACACGGACATCGACTTGCGCCGCGAAATCTCGCGGTTGCAGGAGGAGCTGAAGAAGAAAGACGGCGATCTGGCGGCACAATTCTCGACGATCAGCGAGCTGAACAAGCAACTCCTCGCCGCTCGCTCGATCAAGCCCGAAGATCTGGACAAACTCTTCTACCCCGAAAAGCTCACGTTCGATTCGCTGACCGGCGGCGAGAACTACGACGGCAAGCCCGGCGACGACGGCGTCACCGTCTACATCCGCCCGATCGACCGCGACGGCGACGTAGTCAAGGTCGCCGGCGACATTCGCATCGAGCTGTTCGACCTGTCCCGCGCCACCGACAACCTCATCGGGCGCTATGACATTCCGCTCGACGCCGCACGAAAGCTCTGGTACGGAAAGATCGGCACGTACCACTACACGGTGAAATGCCCGTGGCTTCACGGACCGCCGCCCGGCGACGAGATCACCATTCGAGCGACGTTCCGGGACTTCCTGACCCAGCGCGTCCTGACCGCTCAGACCGTGGTAACGGTCAAGCTCCCGCCGACCACCCAACCCAAGTAATCGCGTTGTTGCCCATGGCGCGCCGTTCTATAATCCGCCCCGATGGATAATCCACTTCTCCCGCGATGGATGCGCTACGCGCTGCCCGCGATGGTCCTGAGCTGCGCGACGGCGCCGGCCCAGGAAGAGCAGTACCGCGAACGGGACGTTCTCGACCCCGAGACCGACGCCTGGGTGGATGCACCCGTGCAACCGGGCACGCCCCAGGGCGAACTCGACGAGGCCCGCTCGTTACTGGCACAAGGCAAGTCGGCTGCGGCGCTCAGGCTGCTCAAGAAATGGACCGCCGCCAATCCGGACCACGATCGCTACCTCGAGGGCATGTTTCTGCTCGGCGAGTCGTATTTCGAAGAGCGCGACTTCTACAAGGCCTATCAGAGCTACGACGTAGTCGTGCAGAACACCGGCGGCGAGCTCTTCTACAAAGCCCTCCGCCGCGAAATGGACGTCGCACGCGCGTTCCTCTCCGGCCAAAAACGCATCCTGTGGCGAATCTTCCGGATACCGGCCTACGACGACTGCGTGAAAATCGTCGGTCGCGTCTGGGAGCAGGTGCCGGGCACGCGGATGGGCGAAGAATCGCTCAAGCACAAGGCCGACTATCACTTCGAAAACGGCGATCTGGATCTCGCGCAAGACGGCTACGTCAAGATCTCGCGCGAGTATCCCAACGGCCGCTACACCCAGGCCGCGATGCTCCGCGCTGCCGAGGCGGCCGAAGCGGCGTTTCCCGGCGTGAAACACGACGACCGGGCGCTGGTCGACGCGAACGAGCGCTATCGGCACGTTCAGGACGCCTATCCGGATTTCGCCCGACGCGAAAACGTCGACGAACGCCTGGAATCCATCCGCCAGAAACGCGCGGAGAAAGACTACGCCGTCGCCCAGTGGTACGAAAAGGTGAAGCAAACCGGCGCGGCGGAGTTCTACTACAAGCGGCTCTTGCGAGACTATCCCGGCACGCTGGCATCGACGCAGGCTCTCGGGCGGCTGCGGGCGCTCGGCGTGGAGGCCGCAACGCCGACAACTCAGGAGACCCCACAGCAATGAGACGCGGGGCGACGCCGTGGATGCTGCTCAGCCTGGCCCTGTGCGGCTTGACGGGCTGCGGATACAGCTCCGACAAGCTGTTCAGGTCCGGTATTTCCACGGTTCACGTGGAGGTTTTTCAATCGAAGGAATTCCGCCGGGGCATGGAATTTCAGCTGACCGAAGCCGTGAAGAAACGCATCGGGACGGACACTCCCTACCGCATCGCGCCGCGCGAGAAGGCGGATACCATACTGAAGGGAGAGATCCTCGAGGAGCGCCAGGCATCGTTCGCGCCGGATTATGCAACGCGCCAGCCGCGCGACATGCAGCTCAACCTCGTTTGCCGCGTGGAGTGGAAGGACGTTCGCTCCGGTCAGATATTGCTTGACCAGCCGCTGCTGCTCTCTTCCACCGATTATCTGCCCGCCGCCGGCGAGACGGAGGGCTTCGGGCAGCAGAAGGCGATTTCGGACCTCGCCGCGAAAATCGTCATGCGGATGACCGACGACTGGTGACCGCGGGCATAGGATATTCCGAAGACGCGCCCGGCAGCGCTGGAAGGACGGATCATGGCTGGCGACGAACGACCGAACAACCCGATGCGCGGCGGCGACAGCGAACCGCCGAAGCCCCCCACCCGAATGACCCGCGGGACATTCGGCTGGGTGCTGGGGCTGGGCCTGCTGTTTATGGGGCTCGTGCTTTTCAGCCGAAACCTGGTCGGCGCACCGGAAATCCCGGTCAGCGATTTCTGGACCGAGGTGAAGAACGGACAGGTCGAATCGGTCGACATCACCGACGTCTCGTGGATCACGGCAAAGCTGACCCGTTCTCACGTTCAGCTGAACGTAGACAAAGTGCGCGTCAATATTCCAGAGGTAGGCGCCGGAAGTTACTTCGCGTTTGAAGAGAAGCTGCGCAAAGACGCGGCCGAATCGAACAAGCCCCCTCCTCGAATTCACATCAAGCAGAACACGAGCTTCTGGATGTCCGTCTTCATCCCCATGATCCCGTGGCTGCTGATCATCGGCGTGATCTGGTTCTTTCTCTTCCGACAGCTTCGGCAGGCCGGCGCGGCGGGCGGCATGCTCGGCAACTTCGGGCGAAGCCGCCACCGCGTCAGCACGAAGGAGCAGCCGCAGATCACGTTTAACGACGTGGCGGGCATCGATGAGGCCAAGGACGAGGTCTACGAGATCGTCGAGTTCCTCAAAAACCCGCGGCGATTTCAGAAGCTCGGCGGGCGCATTCCGCGCGGCGTCCTGCTGGTCGGCGAGCCCGGCTGCGGCAAGACGATGCTGGCCAAGGCCATCGCCGGCGAGGCCGACGTGCCTTTCTTCAGCATCAGCGGTTCCGATTTCGTCGAGATGTTCGTGGGCGTCGGCGCCAGCCGTGTGCGCGACCTGTTCCGCCAGGCCAAGGAAAACGCCCCCTGCATCATCTTCCTGGACGAGATCGACGCCGTCGGGCGCCGCCGCGGCGTGGGCTACAACGGCGGCGGCCACGACGAGCGTGAACAGACGCTCAACGCCATTCTGGTCGAGATGGACGGCTTCGAGTCCAGCGACATGGTGATCGTAATCGCGGCGACGAACCGATCCGACGTGCTCGATCCGGCCCTGGTCCGCCCGGGCCGCTTCGATCGTCAGGTTTTCGTTCCCCTGCCCGACGTAAAGGGGCGCTACGAGATCCTCAAGGTCCACGCCAAGAAGATCAAACTCCAGACGCCCGTGGAGAACAAGCTCCAGCGGCTGGCTCGCGCGACGCCCATGTTCAGCGGCGCGGACCTCGCGGCCATCATCAACGAATCCGCTCTCCTGGCCACGCTCGCGGGCAAAGAGTGGGTCGAGATGGAGGATCTCGAGGAGGCCCGCGACAAGATTCGCTGGGGCCGCGCCAAACGCAGCCGCGTCGTTGACGACAGCGAGCGCAAGCTGACCGCCTATCACGAGGCCGGCCACGCCCTGGTTCAATCGCTGATCAAGGAAGCCGATCCCGTTCACAAGGTGAGCATTATTCCTCGCGGCCCTTATGGCGGCGTGACGTTTTCGCTGCCTGAGAAGGACCGCATGACCATCAATCGCCGCTACGTCGAAGCGACGTTGCGGGTCCTGTGCGCCGGACGAATCGCCGAAGAGATGCTCGGCCATGACATGAACAGCGGCGCCGAAGGCGACATTCGCCAGGCGACCAACCTCGCCAAGCGAATGATCAATCGACGCGGCGTACGAAGAGACGCGCCGCATTCTCGCCGACAACCGCGAAAAGCTGACCGCCATCGCCGACGCGCTGCTCAAGTATGAGACGCCGGACGGCGAAGAGGTGCGGCGGCTGATCGCCGGCGAGATTCTCGACAAGCCGACCGTCGCGGACCTGATCGCGGCTGAAACCCAACGCCGCAACGATCCGCCTCCCATGGCCCGGCCGATCGAGCGTCCCGACGAGCCCGGCGGGGCTTTGCCCAGTCCGGCGTAGCGATTCGCCGGTTCACGGCCGCCGTTCTCGCGTCGGGCCTCATCGTCCGACGCTACAATCTCAGCCATGCTGGAAATTCCCATTCTCCGCCACGGGCGACCCTACCGCAGCGTGGAAGCGGTTGACATATCGCACCACGCGACCGGCGAGCCCGTCGCCAGGGTCAGCCAGGCCAACAGCGGCATGATCGTCCGCGACATTCACCGCATGGATGATCGCGCGCTGGAGGCCATTCCGACGACAAGGCTGCTCGAAATCTGCCGCAACGCGGCGGACCTTTTCGTTCAGGCGGAATTGCCGCTGGGCGACCCCGACGGGCCGCGGCAGCGTTTCGAAGACTACGTGCGGCAACTCTCGGCGACGACCGGCATGCCGCACGCGTACTGCCGCTCCAACGCGGAGAAAATCCGCCGCGTGCTGTCTGAGATGCACGCAGTGATTGCCGGTCTGACGCGCGGCATTTCCCCTGAGATCCTCGATCGCGGCTGGGGGCATCAGGACGGCCGCGTCGTCAGCTTCCGCCGAAGCGGCCGAATATTCGGCGCCGTGCTTCCCAGCAACTCGCCGGGCGTTCACAGCCTCTGGGCGCCCGCGATCGCGCTGAAGACTCCGATCGTCCTGAAGCCAGGCCGCGAAGAGCCCTGGACGCCGCTGCGGATCATCGAGTCGCTGATCGCCGCGGGCGCGCCGCGCGAGGCCTTCGGCTTCTACCCGACCGATCACGCCGGCGCGGGCGAGCTGCTGCGCTGCGTCGATCGGGCGATGCTCTTCGGCGACGCCTCGACGACGCGCCCCTGGAGGGCCGACCCGCGCATCGAGATTCACGGCCCCGGTTACAGCAAAGTGCTGTTGGGCGACGACGCGGCTGATGACTGGGAAAAGTACCTTGACCTGATGATCGCCTCGATCGCCGCGAACGGCGGACGCTCCTGCATCAACGCTTCGGCGATCTGGACGCCGCGGAACGGGCGGTCCATCGCGGAGAGTCTCGCACGGCGTCTTGCGCCAGTCACAGCCCGACCCGCGGACGATCCGCAGGCCGAGCTGGCGGCATTTGCAAACCCGAAAGTCGCGGAGGCGATCTCCGCGACCA
>JACRLV010000205.1:0-715 GCA_016235145.1 Planctomycetota bacterium | reverse complement strand
TTTGCGAGAGCCGGGCGCCGAGGACGTAACGCAGCGGCTGCGGGGCGGCGGGCGCCTCGTGCGCGATGGCCGCATTGCCTACCTGCTGCCGACGATCGTGCACATTGAGTCACGCGGCCCGGCCGGCGGCGGCGACCGACCGGGCGATGGCAGTACAGCCGACCATCCGCTCGCCAATCGCGAATTTCTCTTTCCTTTCGCCAGCGTCGTCGAATGCCCGTGCCAGCGAATGCCCGAGGCGATCGGTCCATCGCTGGTGGTTTCCGCGATTACCGCCGACCGCGCACTGATCGAAGCGTTGATGCACTCGCCCAACGTCGATCGCCTGAACATCGGCCCAATCCCGACGATTCAACGCTCGTGGGATCAGCCGCACGAGGGCAACCTGTTCGAATTGCTCTACCGGCAGAGGGCCTTTCAGACCGCGCACGCGTGACAGACCGGCGCGATCCGCCGGGTGTAGTGAGATTCTCCGACGGAATCCGAGCCCTCAGGCTGGACGTTGCCCGCCACGCAACGAGAAGTGCTCGGTCGAGGGTGGCACGATCAAGCGATCGCGCAAACGGCGCCGGGCTCCACGAACGATCCCATCGCGATCGCTTGGCCGTGGGTTCGGAGAATGCCTGTTGCAGCGCCTCAGCACGGCCAAGCCGTCGCGATTGGCGTTTTCGCCCCGACACCCACCGGGCGCGACGGCTTGATCGTGCCACCCTTG
>JACRLV010000204.1 GCA_016235145.1 Planctomycetota bacterium | reverse complement strand
TCGACGTCCTACGGCCTGCGAGACGCAGGCCGCTACGTTGTCCCGAGTTCGTGGCGTGAGTTCGGTTTGTAGGGCGGGCTCAGCCCACCATCCGCAGGCCGCCAAACACCCTGTCTTGGTGCGCCAAGCCCACCCTACACGTTCTTTTTGCTGACCGCCTACGAATGCGGCCTGTCAGCATGAAGAATCGAGCCGTTGAGGCCTGCCTCATTCCGCCGGCTTGCTCGCCGGGGCCGTGGCCGATGCGGGCGCCGACGACGCCGGGCGCGAGCTTGTCGTCGGGGCGAGTTCCTCGGGCCATTCCAGCTTGCGCGGCCAGACATCGTCGAAGGTGGCGTTCTCCACCTTGCCCTTCGGCCGGATGTGCGAGAAGAGCGTCTCTTTCGACTTCTCGTAAACCACCTGGCCGTTGACGACGGTGGTTTGCACCATCGTCAGGTAGTGCAGCAAATCGCCGTCGGTGACGATGATGTCCGCATCCTTGCCGACTTCGAGCGAGCCCACGCGATGGTCGACGCCCAGCACGCGGGCCGCGTCGATCGTGATCGTGCGGATCGCGTCGTCGTTCGACATGCCGCCGCGAACCGCGAACGCCGCCTCCATGTTCAGGTTGAGCAGGTCGCGCCCGGCCAGCAGGAAAAGCTGAATCCCGGCTCCGAGCGGCACGACCGCCACACGCACGCCGGCCTTGTGCAACAATTGAGCGTTCTCAATCGTGCTTCCGGTCGGGTGGTTCGCGTTCTTGTCCGGCCCGACGGCGGCGCGCGGCGTGATCATCACGTCGATGCCCGCGCGGCCCAGGTGCTCGGCGACGATCCATCCTTCGTGGGCGCCGCGCACCACGAGGTTGATGCCGAATGACTCGACCAGATCGACAAGGTCCAAGAGTTCGTCCGCCGTGCTCGCGGAGATGACCGCCGTGGTCTCGCCCGCCAGCAGCTTGCGCAGCTCTTCGTAACGGCCCTTGAGCCACTCCTTGTCCGGCGGCTTGGCGTCCTTGTTGGTCTGCTTTTCGATCTCATGGCGTTCGAGGTCGCGCAGGTAGCCGCGGACGCGCTCCAGATCCGCCCGAAGTTTCCGCTTTTCGAGCGGGTTGCGCGCGGAGTATCCGAGGTTGTAATACGCCTCTTTCTTCAACAGCATGTCGTCGACTGAGCCGTAGGTCAGCTTGCCGATCTCATTGCCCGAAAGGGCCGTGGTGATGCCGGCCGCGACCGCCAGTTGCATCGTCAGGCTGTAGACGTCGCTGCTGTCGGCCAGATTCGCCGGTGAGAACACGCCCATCGACTGGCACGCGACCAGGCCGGGGTACACCTGCTTGCCCGCCGCGTCAATGACTTCGCAGTCCTGCGGCAATACAACGTCGCCGCCGATCGCGACGATGCGGCCGTTTTTCGCGAGCACGGTCGCGCCGTCGAGAACCGGCCCCGTGACCGTATGCACGCGCCCGCCGACGACCGCCAGAAAGTGGTCCTTCTTCTCGGCGGCTTGCGACGTGCTCGTGCTGCTCGACGTGCTTGAAGACGTGCTGGATGTCGCTGAAGTCGTGGCGGTCGAGGAGGCCGGGCCGCGCTCACCACGTTCGCCGCGCCGGCCGCCTCGCCGGCCCTGCCGAGGTTCGCCTTCGCGCGACGCGGGTTGCGACTCGGCGGGCTGGGTTTCGGCCGGCCGCGAACCCGGCTGCGACGCCGGCTGGGACGCCGGCTGCGAGTCCTGCGCAAGAGCGGGCGCAGCCCACAACGCGGCCGCGGCGAGGGTCAGCCGGCAACGGGAGAATACGATGCTCACTCTGCCTCCTCGTCACGATAGACCAGTTCGCCGGCGATCATGACCGCGCGAACGCGGGCGCGGGGATCGAGCGGGTCGGCGTCCAGCATGATGAAGTCCGCGTCCTTGTCTTTTTCGATCGTGCCCAGGCGCTTATCGAGCCCGAGCAGCCGCGCCGGATGCAGCGTGACGGACTTGAGCGCTTCCTCGCGATCCCACCCGTCGCGAACCAGATCCGCGGCCCGTTGGAGGACGCGGGCGTGCTCCGGCGCTGAGTCATTCAGCGGTACCAGCGTAACCTCGCAGCCTGCCTTGCACAGGTCGCGCACCAGCGGCAATCGCTCGGCCGAGTTCGGCAGGCGATTGAGCATGGGCCAGACGCAGACGCGGGCTTTCTTCTCGCCCAGCGTCTCAGCGACCTGGTACAGGTTGGTCTGGAGTGGGTTTCGCAGCACGTAGGCGCGGGCGGATTCGTACTTGTCCAGCACCTGGTTGATGTGCAGCACGTCGGAGGCGCCGCTCAGTTCGACCATCGCGAAAATGCCGTCTTTCTTCTGGATCAGGTCGACCAGCGGCTGCACCGCGGGATCGATCGGCGGCGGCTGAAACGCCGGCTGGCTCGCCGGGGCGCTGGCCGGCGCGCTGGCGGGTTGAGACGCCGGCTGCGAAGCGGGAGCGCTGGCCGGCGCGCTGGCGGCCTTCTGAGCCGCATCCTGCTTCTGCTTCTCGTCGAAGTCCTTCTTGGCCTTATCGACCTTGTCGATCTCCGCCTTGGCTCGCTCGAACGCGCCCCGCAAGGTGGCCTTGTCGGACAGCACGTTCAGGTACGACTTTTCGGCCAGAATGCGCGCCTTCACGTCGCCGCCGGTGTGCGCGACGGTAGCGCGTCCAGGGACGCCCGCCCCCGTCGGAATGAGCCCGACTGTGGTGAATCCGGCCCGCACGAGTCCATCGAAATCGTCCGGCTGCAAAACCAGCTCATCCGCGACGGAGAGCTGCCCCTGAACTCCCATGCGGCCGTAGCGCGGCAGACCGTATCGCGTATGAGGGTTGATCAGACCGGGCATGACGACCCAGCCGCTTGCGTCGATCACCTTGGCGTTTCGCGGAAACTCGAGCCCCTTGCCGATGCTCCGCACCTTGCCGTTGACGAGCACGATCATGCCGTCTTCGACTTCCTTGCCGCTGACCGGGATGATCTTCCGCGCCTTGATGACGACAAAACGCTCTTCTTCATCCGGCGATTGAGCCGGACACACCGCGGCCAGCGCCAGAAGCGCAAGCAGCGTCGCGGCCGATCGCAATTTCACGAAGGCGAAGCTGGAACGCTGCATCAGAAGGGCCTCCGCCCGGTCCGGCCGTCATACTCAATCCGGCCGTTGACGACCGTCATCATGCAAGCCGAACGCGGATCCAGCGGGTCGCCGGTCCAGATCCCAAAGTCGGCGTCTTTTTTCGATTCGATGCTGCCGAGACGATCGTACAGCCCCAGCGCTCGGGCCGGCATCGCCGTCACGCCCTTCAGCCCCTCATACGGCAGCCAGCCGAACCAGCAGTGCATCGTGGCCTGGAAGAACAGCTCCTCCTGCGGCACGACCGGTGCGTCCGTATTGATGCCGACGCGCCGTACGCCATGCTTCCAGTAGCCGGCGGCGAATCCGACCAGGCGATTGAGCGTGCGGTCGTAAAAGAAGCCGCGCGGGCCGCAGATGACCCAGATATCCGTCCCGACGATCAGGGGCGCCGTGCGCCAACCGTCAAACTCGGAATGGTCCAGCACGACCCACAGCTTTAGGCCCTTGCCGAGCATCTCGATCGAGGTCATCACGACCTGGTAAATCTGCGTATGGACGGTGATCGGAAACTCGCGGCGGAAAAGCCCGCGAAAGTCGTCCCAGATCGGATCAAAATCGGGTTTGACCTTGCTGCGGCCCTGCTCGAACGCCTCCCACGCCTCGTGATACGCGCGGGCTTTCAGCAGCGTCTGTCGCGTGTTCCAGTTCATGAAGTTGCGGGCGTTGCCGCCGAAGTAGCCTTCGGGGTTGCCCGCCTGGGCGATCTTCAACGAACCCGGCGAACGCACGATCGCCTGCTCCGGCGTGTCACCGCCGGACTTGGCGATCGTCCCGAAGCCGCTTATGTTCGTGCCCGATCCGGGAATGAACATCACCGTGGTCACGCCGCCGCAGCGGGCGCGAGTCACGGCGTCGTTATTGGCTGTGATGGCGGCCCGGGTGTTGAGTCCCGGGTTGGCTAGATAGACCATGTCGTTCAGGTCCATCGTGCCTCCGCCGATGTGGTCGTGGCAGTCGACCAGCCCGGGAACCAGCCAGCATTCGCCGAAATCCTCGACCGCGTAACCCTCGGGGATCTTCGCGCCTGCGGCCGGCATGACGGACTCGATCTTTCCGTCGCGCACCAGCACGAATGCGTCGTTGATCACCTTGTCGTGCTCGTCCATCGTCACGACTTTCGCGACGCGGAAGGCGCGCGATTGCGTGCCCGCCAGCGGCCGCACCGGGGCCCCGGTGGAAGTGCGATCCTGCCGGGCCGGCTTGGGTTCGCGCTCCTGCGGGGCGTCGCCGGCGCTGGCGCTCAGCACGCACCAGGACAACGCGCCGCCGATGATCGCCCGCAAAGTTCGCCTGCTATTCATCCTCCACCTCCTGCCCCGCAACAAAAACGTGCTCCAGGCGGCTGCCCGCATCGAACGGGTGGCCGTGGAACACCAGCACATCGGCGTCCTTGCCGACCTCAAGCGTCCCGACGCGATCGTCGATTCGGTACATTCGTGCGGCGTCGATCGTAAACGCCCGCAGCGGCTCATCGCCGCCGAGCCCCTGCTGAACCGCGAACAGCCCCATCAGCGGAAGCGCCCGGGCGCCGTCCTCGGCGTTGCTTTGAAACGCCACGCGAACGCCGCGCGCCGACAGATCGGCCGCCTGGTTGTATGAGGTCGATTCCGGCGTGCGGTTTGAACCGGCCTTGGCGGCGACCTCGAAGCCGGAATCGCGAACGCCCTGCCGACGGACAATCTCAGACGGAACGACGACTCCGACCTGCTCCTTTCGCGAGAGCAGATCTTCGGCGACGTCGCGTGCCTGCGGTGCGTCGAGCAGAACCACGGGAATCTTGTATTGATCCACGAGCAGCTTCAGCGCGGCTCGGGCCTCGGCCGCCGTGCGAACCTCAACTACAGCCGGCACCTTGCCAGCCAGCAGCGGGCGGATCGGCTCGAGCCGTTCGTCCACAGCCGGAGGCTGCGGGCGGCCGTCCTTGCCGCGTTTTCGGGTTCGCTCGATCTTGAATTCAACGGCGGCCTTATCGGTGCGCGTCGCCTCGAAAGTGAGCGAAAACATGTCGCCGAGCTTGAGCTGCCCGGCCATGTGGTCTTCGCGATCAAGGCGGGCCTTGATCGTCGGGCGCCCCATGCCCGTCTCTTCGTCGATCTCCAGCGTGACGGAATCGCCGTCGAGCGTGCCTGTCAGGCGAACCTCCTCACCGTCCGCCTGAGGCGACGTGGCCCGACCTTCAATCTTGCCGTCGGTGAGTTTGAGCTTCATGGTCGCCTTGACCGGTTCGGGCATGGGGCCGCCGCTGAGCGTGAACTCCCAGGTTCCCGTGATTGGATCGGGTTTGCCCGCGTCGACCTTGGTCTCCGCTTCTTCCTTGGGCTTGCTCACCGTTCCGGACTCGCGCTCCTTTTTCCACTTCTCAAGCTCGTCGTGGTATTTCTTCCAGCTTTCCTCGTACTTCTTGCCGGCTTCGAGCGCGTCGCGGATGCCGGAGACACCAAGCAGCGGATCGGCTCCGGCCAACGTGAACTTCACCCCGGCTGTTTCCCGCGTCACAAGATCCTCGCGCGCGCGGCCGTACGTTTTGATCGCGGCGACGCGCGAGCCGTTCGCGGCCGTGCGGTACGCAGCGAGCATGACCGTCGTCACGCCCGAGCGCGCGACCCGCGCGAACTCCCGGCCCGCCGCGCCGATCGCCATTGCGAGCGAAACTTCCGGACCGGCGGTTGTGCGGGCTTGCTCCGGCCGATCGATTTCTTCCAAACCCAGGTGGCCGTGTGCGTCGATGAACCCGGGCACGATGAAGGCGTCCGGGCCGACCTCCACGATGCGGGCCAGCGGCGGACGCGGCACGCGCTG
>JACRLV010000195.1 GCA_016235145.1 Planctomycetota bacterium | reverse complement strand
TGTGCCGGCGAAAGCAGGAGCTGCAAATGCAAAAATCGCGACGAAAGTTGTCGCCGCAAATCGTGCGGCGGCGCGCGGCAACCTCAACATCGTAATCCCCCCGGCTAGGAAGACCTCGCGGCGTCTTGCGCGCGCCGCACCGTCCCGATCACGCGATCGCCGCGCTCAACGAGTTCACGAACCAGCTCCAGCCCCAGTCCGCGCGCCGCGCCCGTTACGACGTATGTGTCCGCCATGCGATCTCCTTTGCACCGGGGCCGATTGCCCCTTGCTGCGTGGGGCGGGCGGCAATCAGAGCCCTCAGCGCGGGCGTTGCCCGCAGCCCAAGCGTCAGCGCGCGCCAAGAAGCGTAGCGGCCGGCGTCTCGCCGGCCGTAAATCGTCGACTCGGCACGATCGGGGTCGTTCCCGAAATACGGCCTGCGAGACGCAGGCAGCTACCTCGCTCCGTGCACCGGCGATCCAGTCGCCGCCCGAACAATCCTCTCGCGCCGCGAGGATTTTTCGGGAGATGAATCAAGCGCCAGCGCGTGGGTGTTCGCGCGAAAGGCGCCGGTTCCTGAAAACACCCGCGCGCTGGCGCTTGGGGCTCGGCCAGAATCGGCCGCCGCCATGAATGTCGCGGGGATTCAACGGCGTTCGTGACATCCCGCCGCGGCTGGTGCTAGAATATCATCGGTAGGCGCGGCGAACATCTCGCTGGTCTGCCAGCAGCCTGAGCGCGGGTCGGGTGCAGTGCAACCGGCCGCTTTCCGTGGACAAGAAAGACGCGGCAGCGACGGCGTTTCGCCGGGCGCTCGTGTGTATTCGGAGTATTTCTGCATGCCCGAACCTCAATCAACGACAAACGTCCGCGCGGACAGCGACGCGGTCGCCGGCGTGCTGGAGCTGCTGGAGCGAGGCGGCGGCGTGCTGCGCGATCCGAAGAAGAACTTCGCCGCCCGTCCCGCGGATCCCGCCGTCACGCCGGATCAGATTCGCCGCTTCGATCTTCGCGGCGGCGAGCTGCTGTCCGGGCCGGCGGTGCGCGAGGCGCGCGGCACGCGGCTGGGAAGCATCGAGAGCATCAATGGCGTCGCGGCGGCAAGCTGGCAGTCGCCGGCGCCGCTGGCGGATTCGATCGCCATCGACCCGACCGAACGGCTGCGTTTCGACACGCCCGGCGGTCCGCTGACGATGCGCGTGGTCGAGTTGTTCACGCCGATCGGCCAGGGCCAGCGCGGCCTGATCGTGGCGCCGCCGCGGACCGGCAAGACAATCCTGCTCCAGCAGATGGCGCACGGCATCGCCGAGAACCATCCGGACATCTACATGATCGTGCTTCTGGTCGACGAGCGGCCGGAAGAGGTGACCGAGATTCGGCGGAACGTCCGCGGCGCAGTGTTCGCCAGCAGCAACGATCAGGACGTGTTGTCGCACGTGCGGATGGCGCGGCTGGTGATGGAGCGGGCGCGGCGGATGGTGGAGTGCGGCGGGCACATCGTGGTGCTGCTGGATTCGATCACGCGCCTGGCCCGGGCGTTCAACAACTTCGTCGGCAGCAGCGGCCGCACGATGACCGGCGGGCTGGACATCAAGGCGCTCCAGGAACCCAAGCAGATGTTCGGAGCGGCCCGCAACATCGAAAACGGCGGCTCGCTGACGATCATCGCCTCGGCCCTGATCGACACCGGCAGCCGGGCGGACAACTTCATCTTCGAAGAGTTCAAGGGCACCGGCAACATGGAGCTGGTCCTCAGCCGCGAAATGGCCAACCAGCGCATCTGGCCGGCGATGGACCTCCAGCAATCCGGCACGCGAAAAGAAGAGAAGCTGCTCGACGAGACGACGCTCAAGAAGGTCTGGAACCTGCGGCGATTTCTGAATGAGCTGCCCGCGCAAAAGGCGATGACGACGTTGCTCGAAAAGATGCAGCTCCACAAGGACATGGCGGGATTCCTGGCAAGTTTGAAAGCGTGATCGGCGGGGACGGTATTGATCCTCTCAGATACGCACGGACATGCGGCCCGTTGCGGCGCCGCCGTGACGCTGCTCAAGCGGCTCGGGGCGGAGACATTTGTTCATTGCGGCGACGTCGGCGGAGCAGCCGTGCTGGACAAGCTGGCGGAATTTCGTTGCTGGTCGGTGTGGGGTAATACGGACATCGAAGAGCCGCCGCTGGAGCGCTACGCGGAAACGCTGGGGCTGCATGTGCCGCGGCGGCTGCCGGCCCGCGTCGAAATGGGAACGCATTCCATCGCGGTCTTTCACGGACACGAACACGCGTTCTTTCATCTCGTGAGCCTGCTGGAACAGGACAACCTGGCCGGGGCAGACGCGATTCTCGGCGGTGCGCGGACGGTCTGTTACGGCCACACGCACCGGGCAGCGGTCACGAAGGTCGGCGGCGTTCGATTCGTGAATCCGGGCGCGCTGCACCGTGCCGCCCCCTTTTCGGTGGCGACGCTGGATCTGGAAACTGATGCGGTCGAGCACTGGATCATCGACGACCGGGCCGAGCCGACGTCGCGACCACGCCGGTATCGGCTGCCGGAAGGCCGTTGAGCGCTTGGTGGAACGCGCATTGCCAGGCAGATCGGTGGTACAGCGATTAACCGACATGCAGCCGCGACGGCTGTAGTACAACGAAAATGCAGCCGAGGGCGGCTGCGGTACAACGAAACTCGCAGCCGGGGCGGCTGCGGTACATTTGGTTCCCGATGGACGCTATGGAATGAACGAAACGACCGTGCTCGAATTCCCTCGGCAATACCTGCCCGCGGCGGTGCGGTTCGACGAATGGTCCGCGATCGAGCCCTACTACCGCGAGTTGAGCGATCGCGGCGTAGCGTCGCTCGCGCAGTTCGAGCGCTGGCTGATGGATTGGAGCGAGGTGGACGCAGCGTTCGACGAGGAGAGCACCGCGCGCGAGGTCGCGATGACTTGCGCGACCGACGACCCCGAGCGCGAGCGCCGGCACCTGCACTTCGTCGAAAACGTCCGTCCGAAACGCGAGCCTTGGCGGTTTGCGCTGCGCAAGAAACTCGCCGAGTTGGCCGACAAATTCCGTCCGCCGCCGAAGCGATACGAGGTGCTGGTCCGCGGCGCCCGCAACGCCGTCGAGATCTACCGCGACGAGAACATCCCGCTGAAGGTAGCGGACGAGAAACTCGTCCTGCGCTATCAGAAGCTGACCGGCGGTCTGACGGTTCGATATCGGGACCAGGAACTGACGATCCCGCAGGCGGCCCGCTTTCTTGAGGAGCCGGACCGCGCGGTGCGCGAACAGGTATGGCGGCTTGTATCCGAGCGCTACTTGCAGGACGCCGGTGAGTTCGATTCAGTCTATCTCCAGATGGCGGCCGTGCGGCACAAAATCGCGCTGAACGCCGGCTGCCGCGACTTTCGCGCGTACATGTTCAAGGCCCTGGAGCGATTCGACTATACGCCCACCCATTGCAAGGCATTTCACGACGCCATCGAAAAGGTCTTGGTTCCCGCGGCGGTTCGGCTCGCGGAGGATCGGCGCCGTCGGCTCAAGCTCGATTCGCTCAGGCCATGGGACACCGCGGTGGATCCGGACGGCCGGGCGCCGTTGCGGCCGTTCGAGAACATCGACCGCCTGGTGAGCGGCAGCACGCGGATTTTCTCGCAGGTCAATCCCGAGCTCGGCCGCATCTTCGAAACGATGCAGAGCCGCGGCGCGCTGGATCTCGACAGCCGCAAGGGCAAGGCGCCCGGCGGATATCAGGCCACGTTTCAGGAGCGGCGCGCGCCGTTCATCTTCATGAACGCCGTGGGCACCGAGCGCGATGTGGAGACGCTGCTGCACGAGGGCGGGCACGCGTTTCACACCTGGGCTTGCCGATCCGACCCGCTGCTGACTTACCGGAATTACCCCATGGAATTCGCGGAAGTGGCCTCGATGGGAATGGAATGCCTGAGCCTGCCGTTTCTCGGCGAGTTCTACGGCGACGATGCCGGTCGCGCCCGGCGGCGGTTCTTCCGCGAGATTGTGAATTTCCTGCCGTATATGGCGACGGTCGATGCGATGCAGCATTTCGTCTATACGAACATCGGCGAGCTGGAGCAGGCCGACGGGAGCTGGCGCATCCGCGACGGCCAAGAGCGGGTCGAGATGTGGAAGGACGAATGGCAGCGGTTGACGCGACGGTTTCTGCCGTTTGTCGATCGAGCCGGACTGGAGCGCGACGAACGTCACATCTGGCATCGAAAACTGCACTTCTTTGAGGCTCCGTTCTATTACGTCGAATACGGCATCGCCCAGCTCGGCGCACTCCAGGTCTGGAAGAACGCCGGCTGCCCGGGCTCGAAGCCGCTGGACCGCGACCGCTACGACCACGCCGTCGCGCTTTATCGCAACGGACTGGCCCTCGGCGGCGCGCGGCCGCTGCCTGAGCTGTTCGAGGCGGCGGGGCTTCGATTCGATTTCACCGAAGCGACGCTGCGGCCGCTGATCGACGCGGTCATGGCCGAGATCGAATCGCCGTAGCCGTTTTGTCGAGCGCTGGTTTGGCCTGTAGGCGGACTGTATGTGGGGCCGGCCTCCGGCCGGTCTCTTCGGCGAGATTGGCCCGCATCGCGCAAGCGACAGGCCAGAGGCCCGCCCTACAGTACGCCATCCTCAGACGATCAACATCGCGTCGCCGTAGCTGTAGAAGCGATAGCGTTCGGCGATGGCGATCGCGTACGCGCGGCGGATGAGTTCCACACCGGCGAAGGCCATGACCATCGCCAGCAGCGTGCTGCCCGGCAGGTGAAAATTCGTCAGCAGCGCGTCGACCGCGCGAAATCGATACGGCGGGTAGAGGAAGATCTGCGTCCAACCGCTTCGCAGCCCGCCATCCGCGCAGGGCGGGCCGGTTACCGCCGCAAGAGTCTCGAGCACGCGGGCGGAGGTCGTGCCGACGGCGACGATTCTTCCGCCGCCGCCGCGCGTTTCATGCAACGTGCCCGCGGTCGCCTCGTTCACCTCGAACCATTCCGCGTGCATGCGATGGTCGGCGAGGTCATCAACGTCAATCGGCGCGAAGGTGCCCAGCCCGACGTGGAGCGTGACCTCCGCCCGGCGAACGCCGCGGGCCGCCAGCGTATCCAACAGGCCCGGCGTGAAATGCAGCCCGGCGGTTGGGGCGGCGATCGCGCCCGGCTGCGAGGCGAACACGGTCTGGTAGCGCGCAGAATCCTCGGCTTCGGGCCGCGGATCGCGGTGAATGTAGGGCGGCAGCGGCGGCTGGCCGACTTCATCGAGAAACCGGAGCGGGTCGGCCGGCGGCTCGGCCACCGCCGCCCATTCGCCGCGATCATGTTTCGTCCGGAGAACGAGCCGCGAAGCGATCGTCTCCGGTGCGGCGTGGACGGGCGTGGCGAGCGGCTCGACGAGCAGCGTTTCGCCGATTCCCAATCGCGCGGAAGGTTTCAGCAGCAGACGCCAGCCGTCATCGGCGACGCGCAGAAAGAACGCCTCGATCCTCCCGCCGGTCGCGCGGCGGCAGAAGAAGCGGGCCGGCAGAACGCGCGTGTTGTTCAACACGAGGCAGTCGCCGGCGTTCAAACAGCCTGGCAGATCGCGAACAATCCGGTGGGATATGTCCCCGGTCGCGCGGTCGATCACCAGCAGGCGCGCGGCGTCGCGCGGTTCCACGGGATGCTGTGCGATCCGCTCGGGCGGCAAGTCGTATTGAAGCTCGACGGTCTTCATGCCGGAGCGCGGATCCTATCCGAACGTCTGCGGCAGAAGCGACCGCTCGAGTGCGGGCTGTTCTTTGCCCAGGAAAACGACGAGCGCCGGTTCGTCAGACCGGCGCTCGTCCATGCCATGTGTCAACGAACGGGACGCTGAAACTCGCTCAGCGTGGGCCATCCTGCGGACGACCGCCTGGCTGACCTCCACGGCCCGGCATCGCGGCCGCGGCTTCCTCGCGATCTATCTTCCCGTCGTGATTCTTGTCGACGCGGTCGAACTGCTCGCCGACGCCCTTGTCGTATTCCTCACGCGTCACGACGCCGTCCTGATCCGCGTCGAACCGCATGATGAATCCGCCTCGCATTCCTTCCGGCCGACCGCCTTCGCCGCGCGCGCCATCGCGTCCGGGGCGACCGTCTTCGCCCTCGGGCCGTTCGCGGCGCGAGCGCAGCTCATCGGCTGTGATCGCACCGTCGCTGTTCTTGTCGAGTTTACGGAGTGCGTCCGCCGCTCCGTTGATCTCCTCGGCGGAAAGCGTGCCGTCGCGATCGGCGTCCAGAATCCGCATCATTCCATCCGGTCGCTCGCCTGCGGGCCGGCCTTCGCGCCGCTGCGGCGGTGTCCCCTCTTCCTTTTCCTGATCCTGCTGTGCGACGGCGAATCCGGCCGCTGTCGCCATCACGAGAGCCCCGCAAACCCAGAACATGCGTTTCATGATCGTCTCCTCAGTTCGCACTGCGGGCTACGAAAGCCCGCGTATCTGCATGAAAACGCCGCGCCGGCAGGAGTTCTACAGGCCAGGGGAGATTCCGCGGCTGGCAGCGGAGGTGAGGCCCAATCTCCCATTCTCGCATGGGTTGCAAGTCGATAATTTGCAGAGACTTCCGGCGAATACCGGATGAACCGCCAGTCGATAGCGCGTATGAGGGCTCGCGTAGCGCCCCGATGGTACTTGCGATGACTCAGGGTGGTTCGGGCGTCCCGCCCGTCTGCCCAGAGCGGATCAGAGGCGGGCGCCGAGCATTGCTGCACGGCTATCCCGACTGACGGCATGCGAGGGCTTGTGTGCGGAGTGAATGCGCGAAACCAAGCCGCCGTCGCACCAAGCCGGAGCTGAGACATCTGGCCGTCGTCTCGCGGTGCTTTGCCCCCCTTCTTGTCGCCGGCCGCAAGCAGATCGAATCGCGATTGCTCCAGACCCGAAAGCCGCCTTTGGGATGCGTTCAGCAAGGCGACGGCATCGGCTTCAAGATCAGCGGCGGCGAGATGATCGGGGTTTGGCGCGCGACTTGGGTGCGCGAATACCACGATCTGCGTCCGACCGATGTGGACGCGCTGCGGCGAGAGTTCAACCGCTGGATTTGCGCCCCCGCTTCGTATTGGAGAGAACGGCGACGAAGCCGCTATGCGGTCTTGATCGGCATCGAACCGGCGAATCTCTCCCGCGCTCGCATCACGCCGCCGCGCCTGTTCGGCACGGCCTGGGTTCACATGCTCGGCGGCTCGTTGAAGCGCGCCGCATCGCGCCAGCCGTAGCGTCGGACCTCCGAGTCCGACGATGAGAAATCCGTCGGGCTGGGACGCCCGACGCTACAAACGCGTGCGTATTCCGTAGCGTCGGACCTCCGAGTCCGACGATGAGCACCCCGTCGGGCTGGGACGCCTGACGCTACAAACGCGTGCGTATTCCGTAGCGTCGGACCTCCGAGTCCGACGATGAGCACCCCGTCGGGCTGGGACGCCCGACGCTACAAACGCGTGCGTATTCCATAGCGTCGGACCTCCGAGTCCGACGATGAGCACGAAAACGAGTCTCATCGCCGGACTCAGAGGTCCGGCGCTACGAAATCCAGAGGGCGTGCGAGGCGCGGTTCCAGCTTGCTGCGGGTCGCTATTGAATCGGCGGCGGATCATCGTCGTTGCCGCTCCCTGAAAACTGACGGTTGCTTGCCTGCGGCCCGTCGGTGGCGAACGAGCCGTCCGGATTCAGCACGTATCCCAACCACACCAGCGTGGACAGTTTCACATGGCCGTCTACGAACAGGGAGTTGGTCTTTTCTGCATGGCGGGCGTCCGGCGCGGAGCGGTTCTGCGGCGCTCGGTTGCCGTCGTCGCAGAAGTCCGACGTAGCCGTCAGCCGCGGCGGGTCGAGCGACCAGGCGTGGTTGCCGACCGCGGTCAATTCGCTCACGCCGTCATCGCGGTACTCGGTGCGAGCGCTCTCGGGCCTACCCGCCGCCGTGCCGAGTGCATCGGCGGCCATCAACGTATCGGCGGCGCGCAGCCGCTCGACTTTCACGGGCGGACGAATGAAGCCGTGCGCTTCCTGTCCACCGAGGAAGCGAGTGTTGCCGAGGAACTGGTAGTTGTAGCCGTATGGTGAATTGCGGTTGTTGACTCGCTCGGGCGTCTCCGGGCAGAGGAAGACGCGGCTGCCGTCGATGAGCTTGATGTTGTCCTGGGCCGATTCGGGGCTCGGCTGGTTGAATGCGAAGAAGCCCGCCTCGGCGCCGAGCGTAACGTACCAGCGCGGCCGCCAGTGATAGCCGTTGCCGACGTAGTAGACATTTCGCGTGTTGTCGGCGTAGCGGCCGGGTCGGCCCGGAATGAGCGCGCCGCCGTTGGCGTTGGCGTAGGTCGTCGCTCCGACGCCGAGCTGGCGCAGGTTCGACGCGCAGACGCTCGTTCGCGACGCGGCCCGGGCTATTTGCAGGCTCGGCAGGAGGATGGCGATCAGCGCCCCGATGATCGCGACGACGACGAGCAGCTCGATCAGCGTGAACGCCGGCATTCCGATTCGACGAGCCGCCATCTGATAGCCCTCCCGAATCACGCCCCGCGCACATCGCGGCCGCGCGTCCGCCACCAGGTCGCGCACATCAGGATCGCGCCGAACGTGCTGAACGGCAGCATGGCCCAGAAGAGCGCGTTCCATCCGTGGTCGTCGATCAGCTTTCCCAGTCCGATGCCGGCCACGATGGTTCCCAGGTATTGGAATGAATTAACCACACCCAACGCAAAACCCGCCATTCGCCGCCCCCCGATGTCCATCACCGCCGCGGTGCCGATGATCGAATGGCTCGAGTTGCAGGTGACGGAAATCAGGAACAGAAACACGCATGCCAACAGCGGACTTGCAAAGGCGGGTTGGGACATCATCAGTACGCCGACGAGAATTACGAGCGATTCCAGCCCATACAACGCCGCCGCCACGGGAGAGCGGCGGCTTTTGAAGAACTTGTCGGACAAGAAGCCGGCGGTAAACGAGCCGGCGACCGCCGCCGCCGGCAATGCGATCGCCATCACTCTATAGGCGCGGGTTTCCTTCGTGATGTGCCAGGAATTGTCGAGATACTTGGCCCACCACAGGTCGTAGGAGCGCCTCACGAAACCCGTGCAAAGGTACGCCGCCGCATTCACCCAGATCAGCGGGTGCGTGAGAATTCGCGTGAACACGACGAGCAGCGGGAGCTTTTCGCGCGACTTGCCGTCCTGGTCTTCGTCCGCGTCCTGTTCGACGTGATGCCCGGCGGCTTCGGGCGTGTTCTTCACCGCGAACAGCATGCAGATCAGAATGCCCGCGAGCAGAATAGGCGGGACGAAGAACATCGTCCGCCAGTTGTAGGCGGGCTTGGCCCAAAACGTCACGCCGAAGAGCACCACGGTGAGCGTCGGCAGGAGCACGCTCGGCAGGTAGTTCGCCCCCATCTGCCCGAGTTGAATCATCATGCCGAAGATGCCGGCGAACGTGCCCCTTTCCGAACGACGGAACCACGCCGTGTTGATCTTCACCATTCCCGGCGAGCCGAACGACTGAAGATAGCCGTCGATCGCGCGGATCGTGACCAGCCCGGTGAGCAGGTAGGCCACGTCCCAGGTCGAAAACCAGCCGAACAGCAGATTGAGGACCAGTGTGCCGGCCGCGCCGATCAGCATGGACCACTTGCCGCCCAGGGCGTCGGCGACCAGGCCGTTCGCGAAAGTGCCGATCGCATATCCGAGATCCCGGGCGCTGCTGATGGCGCCGGTTTCTGCATTCGACCAGCCGAATTCTCGCGCCATATCCGCCGCGACGGGGCCGAAATTGTATCGATTCAGGTAGTATCCGGCGTACAGCAGCCCCAGAAAGAACCAATTGCGGAAGCGGCGACGCCGAAATCCGGGCGGGTAGTGCTCGACCAGGTGAATTTCGGACGGTTTTGTCGCGGCGTCGCGCATCCGTTGATAGTCCTCAGTGTCAGGCAGCCGCAGAGTTTTCGCGGCGGCCCTGGGCCGGCCGCACGCGGGAGGGATACTACCGTCAGACTCGCGGCGAGGTCGAGCACATTCGCCGGCTCGCACATTGTTGAGTGCAGTTCCGGCGAGGAATCCGGTGAGCTTGTGAGGTGGGCGGCTGACCTGACGCTTGCGCGGTGTAGTCCGCTTACGCCGAAGAGACCGGCCAGAGCGCTTGTGAGTCCATCAGTGGGGCGGGCGTCCCTGCCCGCCTGTCCAGGCCGAGAGCGGGCACCGAGGCCCGCTCCACTGGGAAAACTCACAGGTGCGCAAGCCGGCCCCGCATTCAAGGCGGCCCAAGCTACGGTGCTTGCGATAAGATTCCGACATCGGCGACTGCGGAGCGATGATCGGGTGCCGAGCGGCGGCGATATTTGTGTGCTCCGACGCATGGGGAAACTGCAATATGCCCGGCTGGCTGCTGTTCGGCGGCTCGTTCAATCCGATCCACAACGGGCATCTCGGCGTGTGCCGGCACGTCGCCGATCGCCTGGGCGTCGACCGAATCGTGTTGATCCCGTGCGCCAACCCGCCGCACAAGCGAGGCGACGATCTGGCGCCGGCCGCTCACCGGGTTCGAATGTGCGAGTTGGCGGTCGGCGGCGACCCGCGATATTCGGTTGATGATTGGGAGACCCGCCAGCCGGGCCCGAATTACACGCTGCTGACGATCCGGCATTTCCGCGGGCAAATCGGCTCCGACCTGCCGCTTTACTGGCTAATCGGAATGGACAGCCTGCGGGATTTGCCGACGTGGTATTACATCGGGGAGCTTGCGGCGGAATGCACGCTGGTGACGGCGGGCCGTCCCGGGACACCCCTGCCGGACTTAGCGCCATTGCGGAAACTGGTTGCGGCAGCGGAAGTTGCCCGCATCGAGGCCCACATTCTAGAGACGCCGCTGTTCGATATCAGCGCCACCGATATTCGCGAGCGAATTCGGCGCGGCGCGCCGTTTGCCAGCCTCGTCCCAGATGCGGTAGCGGCCTATGTCACTGCGCAAGGT
>JACRLV010000194.1 GCA_016235145.1 Planctomycetota bacterium | reverse complement strand
TCGTCGTGCTCAAGGAAGCTCGAAACGTGACGTATAAGAGCTTCATCGCGCCCGGCCGGGTTCTTGTGATCGAGTCGACGTGCAAGGAGCTGACGCCGGAGGCGAGCGTCTTTCAGGCCAGCGGAAGCGTCGACGGCCGGGCTCCAGTTCGAGAATCCGATCCACCAGCACGAACTTCACACACACTCCCGGCGGCGCCGTCGCCAATCGATTCCGCAGAGCCGGCAAGCCGGAAGACCCGGTGCTGTCGCGAACGGTTTGGCCGCCGGCACAAAAAACCAGAGCGAGATGGTATCCGCGAAACCGCTGTTCATCCAGTTCGCGGTCGCAATAGAATCAGCCGGATGGGCGAAAATCCGTCTGTTCGCGCATTGTCCCGATGGGCACGGCGGCTGGAAATCATGCACCGAGCGCGCCCGATTCAGCGGCGCAGGGGTCGCATCCGCCGATTGCATGCCGCAGCGGGCTGCGCGATCATGTACGTTCGGGGCTCGTAGCTCAGTCGGTCAGAGCGGGGGACTCATAATCCCTTGGTCGCAGGTTCGAGTCCTGCCGGGCCCAGTGGCAGATTCGCCGGAAAATGCAGCGTTTTCGCCTTGTTTTCCAGTGTTTCCTCGCTTTGTTCTTTTCGTAGGTTCGATGCAGGAATGCGATCATCGAACAGCTTGGCAGTCGCGTCCAAGTCCAGATTGCTCGTGCGCAACAACGGCCGGCCGCGCCGCTCGTCGATTGCACGCTTGCCGCATTCGTACACATGATCCGATACGTTGCCGTGCGAGCCGCAATTCTTGCCATTACAACTACGGTCTGACCAACTTTTCGCAGTGTGAGCCGTACCAGAACAGTCGGCCCATCCTGGCGTCTGCGAGTTCGGAACAGAGCGCCGAAAACTCCCGGAGACACACGCGGGCTTGCGGACGCGCCGTCGCTGGTCGGCAGCCCCGCGATGCAAGCGACCGAAACTCAGGCCGCGTGTGCTAACCCGGCACGGCAAGCATGCGGGATCCACTGATTCTCGCTTGCATTCCCTGTGATCCAGGATTCAAATGGCCGCCAAACCCCGTCTCGCCCTCGCATCATATAGATCACGACTCGACAATTCCGACAGCGTTTGAGGTAGCCGGTTGAATTGCGACACCATGCATTTCTATGGGACAGCTTCATGTCACGATTGTTCATCTTTCAGCTCCCCGTAGGTTGGAGATGTCCGCCGTCTTTCCGCTGCACTGGCTGACAGCCCAATGCCAGCTCATCCGAGATGAGGTTAGCCCAACTCCCCACCCCGCCGCGCGCGTAGATGACTCGCGCCCGAAGAACCGAACGAAGATACGTCGTGTGCTTGTGCGATAGAAACCTCGTACATAGGACGAGATCCGGGCTGAATGCCCGGATTCTCAGCAGTCGAGTCAAATCGACGGATCGCACGATTATGTCTCTTGGAAGTCGGGCGCGAAGGCGGTACACCTGCTCTCCGCGTACTCCAGCGATGACCACGCGCGGCATGCTAGGCCTCCTTCTTCTGGTTGGGTTTGGTGGTGCGTTTTTGGCGTGGAGGTGACTTTGCGGGCGGCCGTGACGATTCGCCGGGGGAATTGGCCGACATCGAGCCCAAGCTGGTGGGCACCCTGGGGAAAGGATCAATAAGCTTGGCCGTCGTCGCCGGCACGCACGCGCGTTTCACCTCATCGAGAAGCATGTCGGCCAGTTCCGGTCCGAGTTTCCGGATGGCGTCGATGAACTGCTTGATAGACACGTCATCCAGCGGCTCGACCCTCACGGAATCACCGTCTTGATCGTCATCTCCGTATCTGCGCTCCACTGACTGGCCAAAGGGAGTTACCCATACGGTCGGGTAAAAAAACTGCCGCACCACGTCGGCCAAGATGAGACGCACCGCCAACGCCCCGTCGCCTCGAGCATTGACGATATTCACCGCCTTTTCGTACGCGCCAGCCCGAACGAGCTGCGAAAGACTCCACTGTCTGAGATCCGCTGCTTGGCGCAGAATGAGTGTCTCGGCGGCGTCGAATCTGGCGCTAAGCGTCACGACTGCCGGGGGTTCATTTTGCTCTTTCATGATCTGTTCTCCTTTATCTGCATGAAGTATAACTGATATCAGCGCAATGTCAATGAAATTGCAACATTTTGATGCATTGTGATTTTATTTGATACAAGTCGTTTTATTGCAGTGACTTGTGTGCGGCAACTCGGCGATCGATTGAATCCCAGATAGTGGTTTCGCTGGCCGGAACGAGTTGCTGCGAGCCCCCAAAGGGTCACGCGCCAATCATGGAATCGGTTGGCGTTACAGCGCGCGTTTCGCGAGCGTGAAGGCTCGCGCGAAGAGGGTGTTATTTCACCTGAATGATGTGGCGCCGCGGCACATAGCCCTATCGAAACTGCGACGCGCGATCCGAAGCGCAATAGTACGGGCCGACGACTTGCGCCGCCGGCCCGTTCTGCTGCTTTCCGCCGACGATTTCGTGGCGTCGGGCCACCGAACCCGACGGCGAAAACGGCGCCGGACTCGGAGGTCCGACGCTACGAATTCATTTTCGCGCCGTTAGTCCTTCTTGTACTTCACGCTACAGCCGTACGCCTTGGTGGTGCTCGTCGGCGCTTCCTTGCCCGCCAGCAGCGCCTCGACGGCTTCGGTCACGTAGTTGCGCGAGTCGCCCTTCTCCTGCGGGATCAACGCGCCGCTGTACGCCAGCGTGCCCTTGTTGATCACGTACGTCGTCGGCGTGGACTTCGCGCCGAACGCATGGCCGACCGTGCCGGCCGCATCGTCCAGAATGGGGTACGACAGGCTTTCCTTCTTCGCGTGCTCGGCGTTGTCCGCGAGCTTGTGATGGGCGGAACTATCGACCGCCAGCCAGATCACGCCCTTCTTCTGAAGCGCGGCAGCGGTTTCCTTCATGGAGGGGGCCTGCTTCTGGCAGACCGGGCACTCGCGATTGATCCACTCCAGGACGACGATCTTGTCCTTCAGGTCGGCGGCCTTGTAGGTCTTGCCGTCGGTGCCGGTGAGCGTGAAGTCGGGAGCCGGCTTGCCGACTTCGGCGCCGGCAGCGGCCGGGGCGCCGTGCTCGCCCTCAACCTTGGCTTCACCCTTCCTTTCGACCTTCTTCTCAGGGTGCTGGGCCTGCGGTTTTTCCGGTTTGGCGTGCGGTTTTCCGGCGTCCTGCGCCAACGCGGGAGCGCTGCCCGCCGCGACGAAAGCCAGACCGGCGGCCAACGATGCAATCCATGTCATGCGACGCATTCTCGTAACTCCTTTGGAGACATCAGGCTAAGGTCCTTGCAGCCGCCGGCGACGCACCGGTCGGCGCGCAGAATGCCCTCGTCCCAACAACCGCCTGGCGGCGGCCTTATTCCCAAGACGGACGAAGCCGCCTTAGCATTCAGATGTTTTGAATCGGCCCAACCATTGTGGCTGCCGGCGTCATGCCGACAGCCGCTCGCTATCCGGTACCCGGACACCCCCGTGGCGTTCCAATCCGGCCCGAAGTGAATCCTATCGGTTCGGCGACGTTCCGTCATGCGGCATTTGCGTGTCGGCTCTGGCCGGTGCGGATGGGAGCTCTTGTACCGGCCAGAGACCGATGCTCACCAATCAACCAGTGCAATTATTGCGAGGCGCTACGCAAGTCTCTCGGGGCACTACACTGGGATGCCCGCGCATCCGTTGCTCCGTGCGTGCGTTTGTCCGACTTGTGGAGCAAGGCACCGAAGCGACAATCGACCCGGAAAACCAGAGGTCGTGCGTCCAACGGCTTGACAGAGCCGCAGGCCGTCAGACCGGCGACCCGAAGGATACGCAATGAATGTAATCAGCGCGCCGCTGTGGACTGCGCTTCCCGTTTCAGTGGTTTCGCCGGACGCCCGCCTGCCCGTGCGTATCGAGCGTGTCCTGGCAAGCTCCGCCATGGCGGGAGTTCGCGCCCTTCTGGAACCGCTGGGTTCGCGGATCGAGCGCGAGCCGTTGGTACACAAGTACCTGACGCCGCCGTATCTCCGCCTCGTCTTTCCGGTGTCCGCCGGCGAGATTCAGGCCGGTACGGTCGTCTCGATCGTGTGTTTGTACGATTGCAGCCGAGAGGCGACGTTGTACGCACACGCCATGCACGCCGGCCCGCAGGTCAATCCGCTGCTTTTGCACCTCGACGGTCCGATGGCCTCTCCCAAAGCGCAGGCGGGCCGCGACGGGGATCGCGCGACGGTCCGCCTGATGGCGCAGAAGGAAGCGCTTTGGCGTCGCTTCCTGGCCGAGCGCGACGAAATGGGTTCTGAAGCGGCCTCCGCCCGCTGGCGCACGGCGTACTACTGGGCGTTGGTGCGGCTCTATTTCTGCAATCGGTGCTCCTCCTGCCGCTGGGGCAGCCCGTTCTTTGAAGGGCCCGATCCCGACGCGCCGCCCAAGCCCGCGACAATTCCGCTTCCGCCCGCCGCCGCTGCGCTCTCCCCGGCCGAGGCGGAGATCGTCGCGGCGGTCACGTCGAGCGAGTCTTGGGAAGCCGAGCGGGCCTACGTCGCCCGCGGCGGATTCGCTCTGTCCGAAACGCCCCGCATCCTTCGGCGCGCGGACGCGTCGGTCGTCCAACTCATCTTCCCGACCAACGCGCTGCTCATCCAGGGCGGTTCGATCGTCGCGGTCTGGGCGGTGTATTCGCTGACGCGGCGCGAGGTGCTTTTCGTGTCTGCGCTCAGCGCCGGGCCGCAGCCCGAGATCCAGTTCATGCGCGGCGTCGAAACGCTGGGTTTGCCGCCGCCTTGCGGGAGCCCGGAGCGGGCTCGGGCGCGCTACCGCCAGTGGCGCCGCGAAGCGTGGCATCGATTCTGGCTCGACGATCTCGAAGCGGGAATCGCCGTCGCGAGCGATCGCTGGATGAGCGGCTTCTGGCGCGCCCTCGAAGGGCTGTTCGGCTGCGACGATGGGACGTTGGCGGATGCGTCGTGCAGCGCCGGCACGGGCGCCGCCGACGCCGCAGACCGGATCATCGCCACGGCGGAATCCGAAGCGGATTCCGGCCCCGTCGGCCCGCCATTCGTGACGCCGAACCGCCGGAGCGCAACCGCGCGCACGGTCCGGCCTGCGGCGATTCCACTCGAAACCCTGCAAAACACCGGCGGAAGGTGCTTCGTCGGGCACGCGACCGAAGGCGAGCGGCCTTCGTTGCACGCACGCGGCGTCAAGTCCTTCATCGTGAATCTCGGCCGGCGCTGCAATCAGGTCTGCACGCATTGCTACATCGATGCGGGGCCGAACCGGACGGAGGAGATGAGCCGCGAGACGATGGACCTGGTGATCGATGCGGCCCGCCGCCACAAAATCGCCGCGATCGACATCACCGGCGGCGCCCCCGAGCTGCATCCGCATTTCCGTTACTTCGTCGAAAAGGTGCGCAGCGTCTGCGTGCGGGTCATCGACCGCTGCAATCTGACAATCCTGCTGGAGCCGGGCCAGGAGGATCTGGCGCGGTTCCTGGCCGAACACCAGGTCGAAATCGCGGCGTCGTTTCCGCACACCGAGGCCGAGGTGGTCGACGGGCAGCGCGGACAGGGCGTGTTCGATCGCAGCATCGCCGCATTACGGCTGCTCAACGGCCTGGGCTACGGCCAGCCGGGAACGCCGCGGATTCTGAATCTGGTATCCAATCCTCCGGACACGGAGCTCGCCGCGCCGCAACGCGAATGGGAAGCGAGAATCCGGCGGGCGCTGCGCGAACGGCATGGCGTCGTGTTCAACAATCTGTTTGCGATGAACAACATGCCCGTCAATCGCTTCCATGATCGACTGGACCGCAACGGACGATTGGAGTCGTATCTGAACCGGTTGTTGGGAGCGTTCAATCCGTCCACAACACCCGGATTGACGTGCCGCCACTCGCTGACGATCAAGTGGGATGGGACGCTGCACGATTGCGATTTCAATCAGGCCGCGGATGTGCCTCTGAGTGATGGGCTTCCGTCCCGCATCGAGGGTTTTGACGCCGCCAGTTTGGCGACGCGAGCCGTAAACACCCGCGCCCACTGCTTCGGTTGCACAGCGGGCGCGGGTTCGTCGTGCTATGGCGCTCTCTCGGCCGAGGTTATTCCCAGCGAAGCCGAGTAGTCGGTGGGCGCCGGCTCGGCGGCGCGAAATCGAAACGCCGGCCGCAGCTCAGTTCCCTCCGAGCATTTCCTCGACGCGCTGGCGAATGATCTC
Organism: Planctomycetota bacterium; assembly: GCA_016235145.1. Classification (GTDB taxonomy): domain Bacteria; phylum Planctomycetota; class Phycisphaerae; order UBA1845; family Fen-1342; genus JACRLV01. Next base: position 9,663 of record JACRLV010000194.1, on the reverse strand, counting down.
GTCGTGGTCGGACTCGCGCTGCTTCATCTCGCCTCGAATGCGGTCAAGCGCTTCGTTGATCCGCTTGAGTTCCAGTTCCAGCCGCTCCAACTCGACGTGCCGCAGCTCCATGCGGACCTTGAACTGCTCGCTCACGAGCTTCTCGACCTCGCGCCGCGCCTTCGCCTGCGCCTCCTCGCCGTCCTTCTCCGACAGCTTCCGCGCGTGTTCGGCGAGCTCTCGCGTTTGCGTGTCGAGCGCTTCCTCCCGCTCGCGCAGCTTCATCACGCGCGCGCGAAGCTCAACCGGCATGCCCCCGCCCCCCGGCGCACGCCCCGGCCTCATGCCAGCAGGCCCCGGCGGTCCGGGCGGCGCATCGTCGTCCTGCGGCGGGCGCTGGCCACCCATTCCCGGACGTGGTCCCATTGGACCCGGACCCATTGGACCCGGACCCATCCGCGGGCGTCTTCCCTGCGGTGCGCCGCTCCGTTCGTCCGCGCCCTGATCCGGTCCATCCGGCGCGCCCATGCGCTCCAAACGCTCCATCAGGATGTTCGCGAGCATCTCGTCCAATTTCTCCGGCGACTCGTGCAGGATGCGCCGCAAGCGCTCTGCCAGTTCGGGTCGGCGTTCCTGAATTCGATCGATCACCCTGGCCCATAGCGGCATTCCGGGCCGGCCGTCACGCGGCCGGAAATCACCCGGAGGGCCATCCGCCGGTCCACCGCCGCCAGGCGGGCGAACGCCCGGAGGAGGTCCCTGCTGCGGGCCGTCGCCACCGGGCGGACGGGCGCCCGGCGGCGGGCCTGGCGGACCTTGCTCGGGCTTTCCTTCGCGCGGCGTGGGCGGCGGCGGCGCGTCCTGCGGCGCGAACATCACGTTTTGGAATCGCCGTTCGCGTAGGCGTGCCGGCATCGGGCCAGGCGCCCGTCCGAACATCGATCCGAATCCCTGGCCGAACATCGCGCCGCCCATCGTTTGCCGCGGGCGCGCAAACTGCCGCCCATGCGGTCCCGGACGAGCGCCAAGCATGCCGTGCGGGCCGCCTGACGCGCCCGGCCTCCCCAGCATTCCCGCGAAAGGTCGGCCAACCGGGCCAAACATCGCGGACTGGCCGCCCCGAGGCCCGCGCATCCGCGCGGCCCAAGGCGGCATCTGCCGCGGCGCCCCCATCCGAGCGAACAAGTTCATCATCGGGCCGCGCCGACCCGCCGGCGGCGCCATCTGATTCATGCGTCTTCCGCCGTCCGGCGGCGGCGCCGGCCGGCCGGGCGCTTCACTCGTCGAGAACGCCGACCAGGCAAGAAACAGATAAGACAGCCATGTAATCACGTTCGTACTCCTTTGCGCAGATCGCAAAAGCCGCGTTCCGCGTCTGGTTCAGTGCGCGATCGCGGCCCAAGCGGCCCGATCGCCCGCCAATCACTTCACGAAATCGTCTGAGCGGAAGTCGACTCTCGCCGAACTCCCGACGAACCGTCCGAATCCTTACGGGGCGCGTCCCAATCGTCGTCCAACCCGAAGACATTTTCCGAAAACACGCTCGTATTCACCGTCTCCAGCGTCTGCGAGATCTGCTCGATTTCACTGTCAAGCGGCGGATTCCATCGCAACGCGGCCAGCTCGTAAATGACGTCGTGCATCTCATCCGGCGAAAGCTGGGCAACGTCGGCGTTCGATACGGTCGTTCCGAAGTCGCGATCGCCGGACCAGACTACGCACATCACAATCGCCGCCGCCGCAGCCAACCCGCCGCGCACGACGCCCAGCCGGCCAGTGCCCCGCCGCACGTGCCAGTCCGACTCGATTCGCCGCCGGAGCGCCTCCGGCAGCGCGGCCGGACGCAGCGCCTCGGCGAGCGCGTCGACGAGCGGTTGCTCATCGCGAAGCAGCCGGTCGAGTTCGTCAGTCTGTCGCGAATCGTCGCTTTTCATCGGAAACCCACCCCGCCTGAGAACCCAACTGCTCGCGCAGGCGCTCCACCGCCTGGTGCATTCGCGAGAGGACCGTTCCCAGCGGCGAATTCAACATTCGCGCGATATCCTCAAACGTCAACGCGGTCGAAAGCCGCAGCACCACAACTTCCCGCAGCTTCTCCGGCAGCTCGCCGACCGCTGCCAGCAAACGCTCCTGACTCTCCCGATCCGCCGCCTCGTCGATCGGCTGCGACGCTGGCGAAACCCGGCTTTCCAGCACGTCGTCGGTCGCAACGGCCGGCCGCTTCTTTCGAAAGGCGTCGCGGCCGAGGTTTCGGGCGATCGTCAGCAGGTACAAATCCCGCCGATCGGACGCCGACAACGCCTCGATGTTGTCCGCCGCCCGGCAAAACACCTCGGCGACCACATCTTCCACCTCAACGGCATCGCCGAATACCTTCCAGACATACGCATAAACCCGCGGCCCGCAATCACGAAGCAGGTCGCTCAGCAACCGACGCTGGGCATTCGTTAGCGAACGGCGTTGGTTCATGCCTCACGTCGATCCAGCCATAAGAGAAGACGGACGGCCGCAACGGTTATTGACCGGGATCCGAGCGAACGCCGCAATCCGTCCATTCCGGCCGCCAAAGGCCGAAAATACGGCCCGAAACCGGTTCTGAAGGGGCTCCATGCGTGCGGATCCCCAGAGCGATCTATTCGGCGGCGTTCGGCCAGTTCTGCGCCGTTGCCCGCTGCATCGCGGTATTAAAAAACGCGTCCAGCGCCGCGATCGTGGACTTGGCAGCGAGGTTCAATACGTACTCGTTGGCGAGCTTGTTGAAGCGCTCTTCACGCAGGTCGTCGCGAATCCTGGGCTGCGCCTCGGCGAACGGGATGTCGCGCGCCAGCTCCACCTTCCCGCAGCCCGCGATATACCAGCCGCCCTCCAGCTCGATCGGCTCCGTGTGTTGACCGGTCGAAAAGGAGAAGACGGGCGCGCTGATCTTGTCGAAGGGCGGCTTCAGCGGCGAACCGATCTCGCCCCACGAACCGGCTTGCGACTTGTGCGGGCCTTTTGAGAATTCCGTGGCGACGTCGGCGAATGGCTTGGAACCCAAAGCCGCGGACGCTTCGAGGATGTGCTTTCGAGCCTTCAGCCTGGCCCGGGCCTGCTCGGCCGCCGGGGCGCTCGACCAACTCGTTCCTTCGGGCAGAAAGGCGTCGAACGGCGCTTCGATCATCAGCAGCTCGCGCGAGCCCGGGACACGGTACTCATCGCTGTGATTCTTGTAGTAGTCGAACAACTCCTCGCGCCGCACGCTCACGCGCGGCATCAGGATCTCGCGCGTGTAGCTGCGCACCACGAGCTGCCGCCGGACGCGCTCCTTGTACTGGGCCAGGGTTACGTGATACGGCTCCAGGTGCTTGCCGAACTTCGCGGCGCTGCCCTCGAACTCCTTGGCGATCCGCTGGTTCACTTCCTTGTCGACGGCCTGGTCGAGGGCCTGCTTCTGCGGCTCTTCCAGCGTTCCGGTCGCCTTTTCATAGACCAGCAGCGAGCCGACCTCCTGCTGGATGTGCGTGCGCAGCAGCCGCTCAACCTGCTCGAGCATGCTCTTTCGCCCTTTGGTCTCGCGGGCCTTGGCGAGCTTCTCGCGCAACGCATACAAAACCTCGTCGACCGTGACCGCGGATTTGTTCACGAGCAGGATGTCGCCTTGGATCGCCGTGGCCGGAGCGGACATCGTCGGCGGGCGCTGCGCCTGGGCGGCTTCCTTGCGTTTTCGCTCGGCGGCGACCAGCGGCGACTCATTCTCCACGATCTCGCCGCGCTGGATTCGCTCCGATCGCTCCGCGGCCAGTTCGGTTTCGCTGCGTAGCTGTGGCTTTCGAGCGGCGTCGGGCGGCGGCGGATTGGCCTGCTCGCTCTTGCAACCGCTTCCGATCAGGCAGCCAAGAAGCCCGCCGAGCGCGAATAGATATGAAGTGCGTGAGGGAATCATGCGTCTAATATAGCGAAAGTCGCCTGCGAGCGGGTGCAGGAAAGTCGCCGAGCGGATTTGTAGATTGGGGTGATGCGGGCGTCCCGCCCGTCGCTTCCGCAAAGACGGGCGGGACGCCCGTACCACCGTTCACGTGCTAATTGACCCAGACGGCGAAGGTCAGGAACCGTCCGCCGAAGAGCGACTCGATCCGCCGCCAGCTCTGCCGATCGATCTTGACGCCGGATTCCAAGTATGGCGCCGCGGCGGTTCCTTGGACCCACAGCACGAGATCGAAGTCCGCTGGCTGCTCGAAGAACGCCCGTAGATTCACGCCGCGCGGATCGTCGCGCCAGAAGGGCACCAGTTTCCTCCCGTTGAGCAGAGCCTCAAACTCGCCCAGCGCGAAGTGCCAGCCGTCGACCGTTTCCTGGTCGATGCGGGCATTGGGGATCACGCCGGTCTGCTTCGGCGACGGGATCCACTCGCCGTCGTCGTCGTTCTCAGCCAGCACGTACCTCCACATCGTCCGGCTGTGATCGATCATCGCCAGCAGGTGCGTGCGGGCCGCCGCCATGCGCTGCGGCTCGACGAGCCGAAAATTCGTCAGGTGAATCATCGCGATCAGGTCGAGGATTTCCGTGCCCCAGATATCCCGCGGCTTGCTGGTCGCACGCAGGAAGGGATAGGGCGATTGCATGCCCTCGAAGACCAGGTGGCCGGTGCGTTCGAACATCTCTCGCATGTCATACGCGAGCGCGATGTCGCCCAGCGCATGGAGCAGCCGGCAATAGCCGCGCAGCCACTCCACGTCGGCGCGATCGAGCACGATCACGAACGTCCGCACCTTCTCCTCGGTGAAGTTCCGGGCTCGCGCCAGTCGCGCATACAGCTCCCATGCCGTTTCCCATTGGTCAGAGCTTCCGTCGTTGTTGATGTCAAACCGAATCAGCCCGATGGGCAGCGGCAGCTTGACTGATTCGTCGCGAATCGGCGCCAGGGTCGATTCCACCGATTCGAGCTCGGAAAGAAAGCGCCCGAGGATCTGCCGGCAGCCTTCGTATGTAATCGGAGCCGGATTGGGGTTTTTTGGAATCGGAAGATGGGTCATGCCGCCGCGAGTCGCAAAATCCAACACCACCAAGCCGGATGGGTCAGCGCCGTGCGCATACAGCGACTGGCACAGCCGCTCGACGCCGGCGAACAATCGAGAGACGCCCAGCGCCAACCGATTCGCATCGTCGCCGGGTTCGCGCTCCAGCCGCGCAGCCAGCTTCTCAACCGCCGTCGCGGGCCGGCTCTCGACCAGAATCGCGGTCAGCTCGTTGTACGGGCGGCTGGACGGTTGAGGGTCTTGTGCAAACGCCGATGGAAGCAAGGCAATCGCGGCGATCGACAACAGCCGGCGCATGATCGACCTCCTGACGCCGCCAACTGGCGGCCAGCGCGAGAGTCTATCATGATGGCCTTCTCTCGCTTAGGTTTATATCGTGAATAACATTTATTCACGCAGCTTCCAGAAATGCCCGGGCGGCGCCGATCGCCGATCGACGCCGCCCGGGCGAATTCACGCATCGCCAGCCGACGGGGGTCGGAGGCTACTTCGTCACGACGTCCTTCTTGGTCGTGCCGACGAGCGCCAACAGCTCGTCCTGCTCTTTCTGGCCGACGCCGAATTTCTTCAGCGTCGCGACCAGATCGTCGCCCGACGCGGCAAACTCGGCCGCGCTGATGTTCATGCCCGCGTGGACGGTCTTCATGTCCTTGCCGGCGTACTTCTGCGGGCCGCCCGCCGCCTGGCAGACGAACGCGGTCAGCGACTTCTTCAGCGCCGCCACGTTTTCGGGCGAGGCGTTCCATTCCTTGCCGGCGCCCTTGCGCGTCACGTTCACCTTCGGGTTCTTGGCGAGGCGATCGACGAAATCATCCGTCACCGCGGTGATCGCCGGCTCGCCGCCGAGCCGCTCGTACAACGATTTGCCCTTGGCGTCCTGACAGCACGGCCCGCCCGTGCTGCAAGCGCCGCCGCACTCCGTCTTGCCGCCGCTCTGGCAGCCGGCGAGCGAGGCAAACATCCCGGCCGCAACCGCCAACGCTGAAACAACGAACATCCTTCGCATTGTCTTCTCCTTGTTTCCGCTATCCCTCGGACCGCATGCTCTCGCGGTACGCCGCGCGAGCATGGCGCTCGCGGGGAAAGCATGCTTGCGCTGAGTTCAGCGAAAGCACGCCGCCTCCCCATCGAGCCACCCACCCATCGCTCAGATGGCCTCGGCCTCCGCAGCTTCGTCCATCCCCTCCGGAACCGGGCTCATGAACCGGTCGCGGACTTCGATCACCGCCGACAGCACGAGCGGAACGAGCACGAGCGTGCCCAGCGTCGAGACGAACATGCCGCCGAGGATGACGCTGGCCAGGCCGCGGTACAGCTCGCTGCCGGCGCCGGGCAGGATCGCCAGCGGCATCAGGCCGACGATGCTGGTCAGGCTGGTCATCAGCACCGGCCGGACGCGGACGCGCACCGCCTCGCGCACCGCCATGCGGATGGGCATGTGGTGATCGCGCAGGTAGACGAGCGACTGCTCGACCAGCAGGATCGCGTTTTTCACCACCAGGCCGCTCAGCATGATGAAGCCCAGGAACGTCAGCACGTCGAGCTGCTGCACGGGCTGGTCGGTCGTCAGCAGCGTGGCCCAGTGGCACAGCGACAAGCCCAGAAATCCGCCGAAAACCGCCAGCGGCACGCTGAACATGATCACGAAGGGATAAAGCCAGCTTTCGTACAGGGCGCACATCAGCAGATATACCACCAGCACCGAAAGCAGCGCCTTGCCGCTCAGGATGTTGAACAGGCTCTGCCAGGTCCAGCCCTTCCACTCGCCGATCAGCGAGTTGCGGGCTGCCGCCAGCTTGTCCGCGTTGCCGGTCAGCGAGATCGTGATGCTCGGATCGATCTGCTCGGCCTTGCGAAGCTCCCCGACCAGGCCGTCTTTGAAGTTCTGCTCTTCGGTCCCCCTGATTCGGCGGATCACCGCCTCCAGCGCCATCGACTCCGGCGGCGTCACGGTCAGCGTCACCGCTCGCTGCCGCTCGATGCGGTTGATCTGCTCCAACGCGGTTGTGTCGATGAGCTGCGCCGCCGCCTCAAGGGGGACGATCCGGCCGGTAGGCGTGTAAAGCGGGATCTGCGCGATCTCTCGAGTAGCGCGATCTTTCTGACCCTTGACGTAGAGCGCGATGTCGATCGTGTCGCCGCCGGAGACGCGATAGTCGCCCACCAGCGCGCCGTCGACGCACGCCTCGACCACGTATCCGATGTCGCGCACCGTCATGCCGAGTTCGCCCGCGCGTTCGCGATCGGGCACGATCCGCAACTCCGGCCGGCCCTGGTCGAAATTCGACGGATCCGGCTGCGGAAAACCGCCGAATTGCATCATGCAGGCCATCTGCATCGCTTTCGCGGCCGCGGTCACCTTGTCGAGATCGTCGCCGCGAATTTGCACCTCTGCGTCGTTACCGCCGCCGAAAGTGAAGAGTTGCGCCTGGAAGAAAATCGGATACGTGCCGGGAATGGCGGCGCCCGAGGTCTGAAGCAGCCGCACCAACGGCTTGACGCGGGCTTCGTCGCGGCTGGTGGCGCCCATGAAGCAGCCGCCGGCCCAGGACACGAAGAAGAACTGGTTGATCAAGGGCGGCGGCGTGAGCCATTCGCGTCGAGCACGGTCGCGTTCGGTTGCGGACAGCTTATCGTTCAACAGGTCCGGAACCTGATTCGCGGCGAACATCGCGTTGACTTGTTCGATCCACTGGCGATCCAGCTCCGCCTGTTCCGGCGAGCCGGGCTTAGCCTCCCAGTAGCGGCGGATGCCCTGCTCGACCGTTCGGCCCATGCGCTCGAATTCGTCGGTGTTGTAGCCGGGCGGCGTCAGGAGAAAACCGAAGACCAGATTCTGGTTTCCGGCGGGAAGATAGGTCGAGTCTGGAATCAGGAATCGCGCCAGGACGAACGAACCGATCGTCATCCCGAAGATTACAAAAATCCGCGCGACGCGGTGGTGGTTCAGGCCATCCACAATCCTGGCGACCAACCCCGCGAATCGCAACACCGGATCGCGTGTCGGCGCCGCCTGACCGCCGGCCAAAGGTTGATCGTCAACCGCGAAACGCGGGCCTCCCCGGCGGCGCTCCAACAAACGCACCGCCAGCGGCGGAATCACCGTCACCGCCACCAGCATCGACAGGCCCACCGCCGCGACTTCGGCGATGCTGATGTCGCGGAAGAGCTGGCCGGCCTCCTCTTGAATGAAGATGACCGGCAGGAAGACCGCCATCGTCGTCAGCGTGCTGGCGAGAACCGCTCCCCAGACCTCTTTCGTCCCGTCGAGCACCGCGTCGCGGATCGACTTGCCGGCCTGACGGTGGCGGAAGACGTTTTCGAGCACGACGTATGCGCTATCCACCACGTCGCCGACGGCGAACGCGATGCCCGCGAGCGAAATGACGTTGAGCGTGCGGCCGAGCAGCACGATCACCACGAACGTGCCGATGATCGAAACGGGAATCGTCAACGCGAGCACCGCCGTCGCACGCCAGCTTCGCAGAAACGCGAGCAGCAGCCCCAGCACCAGCGCGCTGCCGTAGACGATGTTCGACTGCACCATGTCCATCGCGTTCTGGATGTAGACCGTCTGGTCGTAGACCTGCACCAATTCCAATTTGAGCTGGCGGCCCTTCAGGATCTCGTCATTGACCCGCGCGATGGCCTTTTTCAGGTCCGCCATCACGGTCACGACGTTCGAGCCCACCTCGGCCCGCACCGGCATCGCCAGCACGTACTGCCCGTTACTGCGAACGAAGCCCTCGGGATCCTTGTACGCCTGCTCCACCTCGGCGACGTCATGCACGTACACGGGTCCGCCCGCGGTCGAGGCGATCACGGTGTTGCGAATCTCGTCCAGCGACTCGAACTGGCCCGCCGTGCGGACCGCGTAGTCGCGTTTGCCCTGCATGCGCGTGCCGGCGGAGATGTCGGCGTTCTGCTGCCGCAGCGCGGTCTCGAGCTGGCGAAACGTGATGCCGCGGGCCGCGAGCTGCCCGGCGTCGACGCGAATCTGGACCTCGCGCTCGAAGCCGCCGTAAACCGGCACGCCCGCCACACCCGGCACGCGATCGAGATAGGGCTTGATGAAATCCTCGGCGAAATCGCGCAGTTTGCGGACTTCGTCGTCGTCGCGGCCCTCTCCCGGATACAGAATCAGCCAGGCGATGATGTTGTTCATCTCTTCGTTCTGGAGCTGAACGACGGGCTCTTCGACCTCGAGCGGATAGCCCATCACCTGCCCGAGCTTGTCGTTGATCTCGCGCTGGGCCTGGTACTTGTCCACGCCGCGGTAGAACTCGAGCGTCACCACGCCCGTGTTGTCCTTGGACGTGCTGGTCATCTTCCGCAGGCCGCGGACGCTGCGGAGCTGGTCTTCCTGGCGGTCGATGATCTCGCGCTCGACTTCCTGCGGATTCGCACCCGGCCAGAACGTCGAAACCGTCAGAACCGGTACGTCCACGTCCGGCGTGAGCTGCACGGGAAGTTGAAACAGCGACAGCAGCCCAAAGATCACCACGAGCAAAACGCCAACGGCGACGGCGACCGGCCGGTCTACGCAGAAACGGATGAGGTTCATTCAATCCACCGGAATCATGCGGCAACGGGCGCTTGGGGATCGGCCCCGCGCCCGGCTCGCAGTGGAGAATAGTAACCTAATTGCGTGCTGGTGGTTCCGCCCGGC
>JACRLV010000193.1 GCA_016235145.1 Planctomycetota bacterium | reverse complement strand
AGATTACGGAAAGCGCGCTCCTGGAGGACACCCGCGCGGCCCGGGTGGTCTTTGATCAGCTCAAGGATCTGGGCGTTTGGCTGTACTTGGATGATTTCGGAACGGGGTCTTCGTCGCTCTCCTGCCTCTACACGATCCCGCTGAGCGGACTGAAGATCGATCGCGACTTCATGGGAGGATTGTCGACTCATCCCGGCCACAAGGCCGTCTTCGAAGCCATCGTGAACATCGCGCGCGCCTTCAACCTGAAGATCGTCGCCGAGGGAATTGAAACGACCGAGCAGTACGAACTGCTGCGTCGGCTCAAGGTCGACTATGGTCAGGGGTACCTGCTTGGAAAGCCGGTTTCGGCGGAACAGGCCGAGCGGCTGCTGTCCGGCCTGCCCACGCTGTGCCACGTGTGAAACTCCCGTCGCTCGCGCCGCGCGGCTACTCGATCGCCGGCAAACCCTGCATCGCACGCAGATAGTTGATCTGCCCCATGTGATAGGAATCGTGGGGCAACAGATACGCGGCGCGGTCGAGCGGTGCGGCGGAATCGGCCAACACCGCCGCCACTTGCTTTTGCGACTCGGCAAAGCGCCGCTGGACCGAATCCCACGCCTGCTGCGATGGATCGGTAATCGCGGGGAAATTCTTGGCCTGAACTTCCGCCTCCGACGGCTTCCCGCCGCCGGCGATTCGCCGCAGGCAGTCCTCCCGCCAGAACAGCATGTGCAACACGATCTGCCAGATCGAATGCCGTCCGTTTGCGGGCGTCCAGGCGGCCTGCTCCGCGCTCAGGCCGTCGATCGATTTGCTCCAGGCCGCGGCCCACAAGCCCTCGGTCCAGGCGCTGTTCCACCAACTCGCCAGAAACTCCCGCTCGCTCATGTTGACCTCACTGTTCCGTCCGTCCCGCGTCGAGCCGCGTTCCTTGCGCGAGAATGCAGCCGAGGCGGCTGCGGTCCAGCTCTTGATAACCGGCACGTTCCCCATCCGGCTGCTAGTCGTCGTCATCCGGCTCCAGGCCGTCGGTCGTCTCGCTCAGCTTCAGCCCCAGCGCCTTGAGCCCCCTGCCGTGCGCGCCCGCGAGTTCACTCGGATATGGCGAATCGACTCCCTTCGCAGCGTGCCAGAGGATTCGGTTCAATGTGTCCTCGTCGGCCCGGTCCGGCTTCGTCAGGTCCATCGCCGCGCTCGCCCGCGCCAGCTCGCGTTCGCGCGGCGGCAGCAGCGCGGCCTGCTTGTTCATCTGCGCCAGCGGCACGCTGTTCGGCAGGCAGTCGTACGGCTTCAGATCCGGCGTTTCAGAAAAGCACGCCAACATGAGCGGAGCGAGGGCGTAGTTTTGGTTGTAGGGCGTAACGCCGAAGATGCGCTCGATCGTGTGGTAGACGGACGTCTGGTTGTAGAACTCGCTGACGAGCGCGCCGCGCTTCGCGTACGGGCTGATCGCCAGGCAAATCGAGCGATGCCCATCGACGTGGTCGTAGCCGTTCTGCGGATCGTCCTCGACGACGAAAATGCAGGTGCTCGCCCAATAGCGGCTGTGCGAAATCGCCTCCACGATCCGGCCGAGCGCCAGATCGTTGTCGGCGACGAGCGAAGCGGGCGTCGGGTGCCCCTCGGCCGTGCCGGAGGTGTGGTCGTTCGGCAGGTAGACCATGACGAAGTGGGGAAAACCTCGGCCCGGAGCACATCCGGAATGTTCATGTTCCAGCCGGGATAATCCGGGCAGGTGAAACGCCGCAGATTCTCGAGGCTGATCTTCTGCTTGCGGCTGTACTTGCCGCCCTTCGCCTGCCAGTCCTGGTAGATCGAGGCATAATCGCCCGTCGGTTCGACCGCCGCCTGGTCGAATTCTCCGTAGTTGCGGAAGGAGAAGCCCGCCGCGAGCACGTGATCCCAGATGAACCCGGACGAGGAAAACGTCAGCGGGTCGTCGCCGAACGTGTACGAGCGGTTGAACCCGCCGAAGCTCCGCTCCAGGTAGGGCGTGACGTTGCCTTCGGTGACCCACGAGTGGCCGTCCGCCGAAAGCACGCCGTTGCAGTAGTAGTTGTCGAGCTGCACGAACTGCTCGGCGAGCGCGTGGTGGTTCGGCGAGACGTTGCGGCCGAAAGTGCAAAGCGATTCGTCGCGGTTGCCGCGCGGCAGATCGCCGAACATCTGATCGTACGTGCGGTTTTCCTTCACCACGTAGACGACGTGCTCAAAAACGGACGGCTCGCCGATACGCTGCGGAACAGGCAGCGGCTTGGCGTCGGCTCGCCGCTCCTGCATTTCGCGGGCCTTGAGCGCTTGCGGCACGCGGGCGTCCTCGCGGGCTTGCTGCGTGAGCTTCGCGAGTTCGCTCGCGCCCGGGATTTCGACGCAGCTCAGCGATCCGCGATGCCAGTGGCTGTTCCAGCCGGCCTTATCGTCTCGCTTGCTGCGCGAACCGACGCCTTTGATGTTCGCAATGAAGATCCGCGCGCCGCGCGCCGTCATATTGCCCGGATACCAACCCGTCGGAATCAGCCCGGCGACGCCGGCGCACGAGCGCCCATCCGCCGCCAGCCGCAGCACGGCGATCGCGTTGTTGCCGGCAAGGCTCACGAACAGTTGGTCGCCGATCCGCACCAGACCATTGGGCATGCTGCCGAACGGCAGTTTCTCATCCGGGCGAACGACTTGCGCCGCCAGCACCTGCGACTTGTCCAGGTCGATGATGGATACCGAGTCGCTGTTCGCATTCGCCACATAGAGCACGTTGCCGGCTTCGTTCAGCTCGAGACCGCAGGGCGAAAGTCCAACCTCAACATCGGCCTTGGATTTCCGCTCGCCCAGATCGACGATCGAAACGGTTCCGCTCGCGGCGACGCCGCGTACATCGATCGCCGCCTGAGTTCCTGCGGAACCGGCCGTCTTGTCGTCAGCATTCGGCCGCCGTCCGCCCCAATTCGAGACATACGCCTGGCGTTCGTCGCGCGAGAGCCGCACGGCGTACGGCGCGATTCCGACCGGAATCTCCGCCGACACGCGCCCTTCCGCCAGGTCCACGATCGCCAGCGCGTTGTTTCGCGACAGACACACGTAGGCCGTTCGATCGTCGGCGGACAGCGCGACGCCGCACGGGAATGACTTGCCTTTGCCCTCCGGGCCCGGCAACTTGATCGCCCGGGTCCACGCGAGCTGCCCGTCTTCGCCGAATTTCGCCTCGTGAAGCTGGTTGTTGGCGTCCGTCGCGAAGACCAACCGCCCGTCGCGCGTGATGGCGACGCCGGTCATCGAGCCGCCGCCCTCGGGAAACTTCAGCTCCTGCTTGAGCTGCCAGCTCTCGGCGTCCACAACCACCAGGCCGCGATTGTCCTTCGCGACGAGCGTCTTGCCATCCGCGGACAGCGCCAAATCGACCGGGCGGCCGGCGAATTCGATCGATTTGCCCGCCGGCCGGATGAGCTGCGAGGTCGATAGCAGGTGCCCGCCGTCCGACAGCGGACCCGCCGGTCGGGTTTCCTGAGCCCACACGCCGGCCGATGCGAACGCGGCGAGAATTGCCGCCGAGATTCTGGTTCTCACGATGATCCCTCTCATTTCACGGTTTCGTTGGCGGCGAGGGCGTGTCGGGCGTCGCGGATGCGCCGCGCGGCCTCGTGCAGAATGCTCTCGTCCTTCGCAAAACAGAACCGCAGCAATTTTTCGCCGGCCTCGCTCCGGTAAAACGCCGACCCCGGCACGCTCGCGACCCCGGCTCGCTCCAGCAGCGCCATCGCCGCCGCCTTGGCGGTCGCAAACCCCATGTGCCCGATTTCGGCCAGCACATAGTACGCGCCCTGCGGCACGATCGGGCGCATGCCCGCGTCGCTCAGCGCGGCACAGAGAATATCGCGGCGACGCTGATAGTCGGTCGCGAGTTGCTCAAAGAACGCCCGCGGCGCCGCAAACCCGGCCGCGACGCCGTGCTGAAGCGGCGTCGGAGCGCACACGCAGAGCAGGTCGTTCACAAGCGTCATCGCGCGCGCCATCGGCTCGGGCGCGACGGCGTATCCGCAACGCCAGCCGGTGATGCTGAACGTCTTGGAAAGACCCATCAGCGTCACGGTGCGTTCGCGCAGGCCGGGAAGCGACGCGGGCGACACGTGCCGCCGGCCGTCGTAGATGATGTACTCGTAGATTTCGTCGGTGATCAGGAGCAGGTCGAACTCGCGCGCGACGCGCTCCAGCATGCGAAAATCCGCTTCGCCGTACATCCGCCCACTCGGGTTCGACGGCGTGCAAAGCACGATCGCGCGCGTGTCCGGGCGAATCGCCGAACGCAGGCGCGCCTCGTCCAGATCGAAATGCGGCGGATCGAGCGCGACGAACTGCGGCTGCATTCCGGCGATCCGCGCGGCGTTCAGGTGATATCCGTAGTACGGCTCGAACAGGATGATCCCGTCGCCGGGGTTGAGCAGCCCCAGCAGCGCACACGTGTATCCGCCGGACGAGCCGATCGTGACGACGATCTCGCGGATCGGATCGGCGGCGATGGCGTTGTCGCGGGCGAGCTTGGCGGCGATCGCCTGGCGCAGCTCGACGATGCCCTCGGGAAACGAGTACATCGCCTTGCGGTCATGGATCGCCTGAATCGCGCCGTCCCGCACGAGCGGCGGCGTCGGCAGATCGCCGAGCCCCTGGCCCAGGTTGATCCCGCCGACGCGTTCGCATTCGCGCGTCATGTTGCGGATTTCCGATTGCCCCATGCCGCGCAGCTGGTTGGAGAGAAACTCGCGCATCCGTTCATCTCCGAGCCGTTGATCGCTCGAATCGCCCGCAGCAGAGTAGCGGTGCGCCATCGGCAAAGGCAACCAGCCAGGCGAAATGGCCAAACCAGCCGGGTGGCATGGTCAAGCCAGCCGGGTGGCATGGTCAAGCCAGCCGGGTGGCATGGTCAAGCCGACGCGCGCAGCGAGCTGATTTCGCCCGACCTTCCACGTCGCGTCGGCTTGGCCATGCTCGCGCGAGGAAACGCTCGACTCTTCGCAACCGAGCGCGACAGCGCGAAATCACGGCCAAGCGGCCGCGATACGCCTGTTTAGTGCTCGTGAGTCCTCGATCGCGGCCGCTTGACCGTGCCACCCCAAAAGCCACCCGAAGTGCCGCCCGGCCGGCCTACGCCGGCGCGAGCACGACCACGCCCAGCGGCGGCAGATTCAGATGGAGCGAATGCGACTGGCCGTGCCACGGCACAGCGTCCGTGTGCGGCGTGCTGTCGGTCGGATACTCCGATCCGCCGTAGCGAAGCGCGTCCGTGTTCATGCGCTCGACGTAGCCGCCCGCCCGCGGCACGCCGATGCGGTAATTGTCGCGCGGCACGGGCGTCAGATTGAGCACGACGACCAGGAACGACTCGCCGTCGCGCCGCAGGAACGAAAGCACCGAGTTGTCGCAATCATGGCAATCGATCCAGGAAAACGCGTCGGCGTCCGGGTCCGTCCGCCACAGGCACGAATGCTCGCGGTACAGGCGGCCGAGATCCTCCAGGAAACGTTGGAACGCGGCCCGCTCGGTGCGCTCGGCCAGCGACCAGTCGAGCGCGTCATGGTGGTTCCATTCGCACCACGGAGCGAGTTCGGTTCCCATGAACAGCAGCTTCTTGCCGGGCCGGGTGTACTGATACGCCAGGAGGGTCCGCAGGTTCGCGAACTGCCGCCAGGGATCGCCCGGCATCTTGCAGAGCAGCGCGCCCTTCCCGTGCACCACCTCGTCATGCGAGAGCGGCATGATGAAACGTTCGGTGTGCTCGTAGATCGCCGCGAAAGTGAGTTCGTTGTGGTGATACCGGCGGTGGATGGGATCCTTGCTGAAGTATTCGAGCGTGTCGTGCATCCAGCCCATGTTCCACTTGAAGGTGAAGCCCAGGCCGCCCTCGCCGGCCGGACGGCTCACGCCGCCCCAGGCCGTCGATTCCTCGGCGACCATGATCGCCCCCGGCGCCTCGGCCCGAACGGTCTCGTTCATCGACTGGAGAAACTGGATGGCTTCGATGTTCTCGCGGCCGCCGTAGCGGTTGGGAATCCACTCGCCTGCCTTGCGGCTGTAGTCGAGATACAGCATCGACGCGACCGCATCCACCCGCAATCCGTCGACGTGCAGCTCGTTGAGCCAGTACAGGGCGTTGGCGGTCAGGAAATTGCGGACCTCGTTTCGGCCGTAGTTGAAGATCAGCGTGCCCCAGTCCGGATGTTCGCCCAGGCGCGGATCCTCGTGCTCATACAACGCCGTGCCGTCGAAACGCGCCAGGGCGAAATCGTCTTTGGGAAAGTGCGCGGGAACCCAGTCCACGATCACGCCGATTTCATGGCGGTGGCAATAGTCGACGAAGTAGCGGAAGTCGTCCGGCGAACCATAGCGCGCGGTCGGCGCGTAGTAGCCGCTGACCTGGTAGCCCCACGATCCGTCGAACGGGTGCTCCGCCAGAGGGAGCGGCTCGACGTGCGTGAAGCCGAAACGTTTCACATGTTCAACCAGGCGCGGGGCGATTTCGCGGTAATTGAGCGGACGCCCGTCTTCCGTTCGCATCCAGGAGCCGAGGTGCAATTCGTAGATCGCGATCGGCGCGCGGAGCGGATCGCACTTCGATCGCCGCGCCATCCATTCCTGGTCGCCCCATTCAAACTGCGAGTCGAAAACGCGCGAGGCCGTGCCGGAGGGCATCTCCATCGCAAAGGCCATCGGGTCGCTCTTGATGCGCAGCTCGCCGGACTGCGTCTTGATCTCGTACTTGTAAAGCGACCACGGCCCGACGTTCGGGACGAACAGCTCCCACACGCCGCTGCTGCCCAGAGATCGCATCGGGAACAGCCGGCCGTCCCAGTTGCAGAATTCGCCTACCACGCTCACCCGCTTGGCGTTCGGCGCCCACACGGAAAAGGCGACGCCTTCGACGCCATCAACCGTCCGCCTGCGGGCGCCCAGCGCCTCCCAGAGCCGCCGGTGACTGCCTTCGTTGAACAGGTGCAGGTCCAGTTCGCCGACCGTGGGAAGGAACCGGTACGGGTCGTCGCGCTCCCAGCTCGTGCCGTCCGCGAACGAGAACCGCAGGCGGTATTCCATCGGCGGCTTGCGGTTGGGAACGAGCACGCCGAACAGGCCCTGCCGGCCGATTTTTTCCATCTGGATGGGCGGCTGCTCGGCCAGCAGCAGCTCCGTTTTCACCGCGTCCGGATGAAACGCGCGCACCACGACGCCGGCCCCGCCGTCCGGCGCCGCCGGATGGGCGCCGAGCACGCGGTGCGGCTCGTGGCTGTCGCCGCGGGCAATGCGCGCTGTTTCCCGCGTATCGCCGCGCAGGGCGGCTTGGCGATCGGTCGAGGTCTTGTTTCTGGTCGGTGCGGCCATGTCGTTCGTACTGGTCCTGGGCAAGCGACGATCCCCCATTCCAAAGCGCGTAGCTTAATCGCGCCGGCGGCACGGGGCGAGTCGCTTCGCTCGGGATTGAAAAAGGGTGTGACCGACGATCTTGGCACACAATCCGAGCCCCAAGTGCCAGCGCGTGGGAGTTTGCGCAATTGGGCGCAATACTTGAAAAACACCCACGCGCTGGCGATTGATTCATCTCCCGAAAAATCCTCGCGGCGCGAGGAGATTTTTCGAGCGGCGACTGGATCGCCGATGCACGGAGCGAGGTAGCGGCCTGCGTCTCGCAGGCCGTAGATCGGGAACGCCCCCGATCGTGCCGAGTCGACGATCTACGGCCGGCGAGACGCCGGCCGCTACGCTTCTTGGCGCGCGCTGACGCTTGGGCTGCGGGCAACGCCCGCGCTGAGGGCTCGGATTCTGCCAGGACTTCTCACTGCACTCGTGCGGCTACGCCTTGTCGTCGGGTCAAGCGAATCGCCAGCGATCAACTACCCTTCATACGCCGGTCGCGCCGCGGCGAGTAGCTGGTCGTACTGTTGCTGGATCTGCTTGAGCTGGGCCTCAATCGCGTCGAGCGGTTTGCGCAATTCCGCCGCCGCGGTTTTTTCCGTTTCCAGCGCCGCGCCGGCCGTCGTCGCGGCCGTCGTCAGTTCCTGGATTTTCGCCGGCAACGCCGCCTCTTCGGCTCGCAAGCCCTCGCGAGCCTGGGTCAGCTCCTTGACGCCGCCCTGCGCGGCCGCGAGCGCCGCCGCCGCTTGCGCCGCCGCCATGCGGGCCGCCGAAACGGACTGCTCCAGCAACGCAACCGCCTCCGCGGCCTTCGCGGCGGCGGCATTCAGCGCGGCGTCGCCCGGCAGTGCCGCGGCCTGCGCGGCCTGCGCGGCCAGCGTCTTCACGCTCGCCGCATACGCGTCAAACGCCGTCTGCCGAAGCTGCACGCCGTCCGCGCAGCGCTTCTGCTCGGCGTCCGCGGCGGCGACGGCCTGAGTGGCCGCATCGATCTTCGCGGTCGCATCCTGAATGACCGCCGGCATCGATTCGAGCCGCTTCTTGGAATCACCCAGCGCGACGGCCGCGGCGTTGGACGCGCTCTGTGCGGCCGCGAGCTTGGCCGCCGTCGGCTCAAACGCCTTCTGCTCGCGCTCCAGATCCGCCGCCAGCCGATCTCGTTGCGAACGCACCTCGCCGGCCCGCCACTTGGCGATTTCCGCCTCCGCGACCGTCACGCCGCGCTGCGCCGCCTCCGACGCCGCCTTGGCCTGCTCCGCCTGTGCGTTCGCCGCGGCGACCGCCTTGGCTTTCTCGTCCGCGGCGGTCTTGGCCTGTTCGCGAGCCGCCAGCGCCGCAGCCTTCTTCTCCTGCGACTGGCCCGCCTGCTTTTGCGCCGCCGCGAGTGCGACGCCGGCGTCGGCAGTCGCCTTCTGGGCAGCCTCATCCGCGCGAGCCATTTCCGCCCGGCGAGTTTTTGCCGCATCCGTCGCCGCCACCCCGGCTTTGACCCGACTGGCCGCATCGGCGGCGGCCGCCGTCGTATCCGCCAGCCGCTTCTTCGCGGCTTCCGCGTTTGCGCGCGCGGTCTTCGCCGCTTCGACCAACGCCGCGTCGTTCGGCGCCGCTGCGGCGGCCTGTTCTGCACGTTCCGCCGCTGCGTTGGCCGTCGCGGAGTCCTTTTCACGACCTTCCAACTCATGCTGTGCGGCCGCGTCCTGATCGACGAGCGTCTTGAGTTCCGCCAGCGTGCGGTCGAGTTCCGCTCGCGTGGCCGCCGCACTGCCGGCCGCGGCGGTCGCGCTTTCCGTTGCTGTTGTCGCGACATTCTGGGCGGCGGTCGCCGCACTCGCCGCCTGCGACAGGGCCGCTTCCGCGGCTGCCAGTCCCTGTTCCGCGGCCTGCATTGCCCCCGCGGCGGCCTTTTGCTGCTCCGCGGTTGCCGCGGCTGCGTTTTGAGCGGCCGTGTGCGCCGTGGCCTTCGATTCCGCCTCGGTTCGCGCCGCCGCCAATCGCGCCTGAGCGGTCGCGAGCTGCTTGTCGATCGACGGCGGATTCGTCGCCAGTTCGCCGAGCGCAACGGCACTCTCTGCATCGAACACGCGCACCGCGCCGAGCACGTCCGCCACGACGACACGCTTCCCAGACACGTCGATGCCGCAGGCCACCGCGATGTCCCCCATCGCCGGCAACGCGCGAATCGCCGCACCGTCGGAGTTCCACAGCTTCGCCGCCTTGTCCCGACCGCAGGTCACCAGTCGGCCGTCATGGGCGAACCGCACGCACAGCACGCCGCCCTCATGCGCCCGCCACTCTTTCACCTTCGAGCCGCCGTTCATCTCCCATAGCCGCACCATCCCGTCTTCGCACGCGGTCGCCAGGATGTTCGAATCGTCGCGCCAATCCAGCGACGTGATGCTCGCCGGGTGAGCGGGCAGCGTATGCATGAGGTTCCGCGATTCCGCCTCGAAGACGAACACGCCGCCGTTGCGATCCGCCGACGCGAGCAAAATCCCATCGGGGCTGAACGCAATGTCGGTGAGCCAGTCGGTGTGCTGCTCGTGCTTGGCCAGCAGCTTGCCATCACGCAACCCGTAAACCCGCAACATTTTCGACGGCCCACCGAGCGCGACGAATCGAAGCCGCGCGTCCACGTCCGCCGCCCGCACCGCGTCGAATTCCTCTCCGACGATCGCCAGCGTCTTTCCCGACGCCGCGTCCCAGATCTGAACGTGCCCGCTCTTTCCGCCGACGCCGCCGCCGGCGACCAGCGCGTGCCCGCCGCGCGTGAATCGCAGCGAGTTCGGCGTGCCGTCCGCGAACGTGAGGTCGCCGAGCATTCGCAGGCTGGCGGTGTTGTAGAGCACGACCTGCCGCGGGCCGATGAGCGCGACGACCGGCGACCAGGGGTGCACCGCGATCCACGTCGCCGCCGCCGGATTTTCCGTGACGACCGCCGGTTGCAGCGGCAGGCCGATCGGCAGCACCTCGGATTTCGCCAGCGAGCCCGCCACGCTCGGCATCGCCAGCGCCGGCGACGCAGCCTTGACGGCGGGCTTTCCATCGGGCGTTTCGAGGCATCCGCCGGCGATCCACTTGCGAATCAGCTCGATCGCCTCGTCGGACAGTTTCGATCCCAACGGCGGCATCTTCGGCTCGCGCGACTGCCGCACCGACCCGAGCAGCGGGCTGCCGTCCGCATCGCCGGGCAGCAGCACCGCCCCGCTGCTTGCGCCGGTCATCGCGGCGGCGTACGAGGTCAGATCAAGCCCGCCGCGCATCTTGTCGGGATTGTGACAATTGAGGCACCGCTCGGCGAAGATGGGGCGAATGTGCTGCTGGTAGTTGACCGGCTGATCGCCCAGGGCGCGCGAAGTAAGCGAGAGCAAGAACAGGATGATCGGCCGCATATGGGAATAATACTGCGCGACCGGGCGGAATCAGCCCTGAAATCCGTGGCAAAATCCGCCCAGAGCCGCGCAAAGCCGCGCGGGGATGCTACATCGCGCAGCGGCGCTGTCCCGCGCGGCGACACCGGGCCGCGTAGCGGCGCTGTGCCACGTGGCGTCGCTGTGCCGCATAGCGGCGCTGCCCCGCATGGCGGCGCTGCCCCGCGTGGCGATACTGGGCCGCGTAGCGGACCTGTGCCATGTGGCGTGTTCCGACCCCGTTGGGGGTCGCGGGGTGTAGCCACGGGTGGAGTCGGCGTTTCGCCGACGGAACCCGTGGAACCGTTGATCGATCTCGATGCTGCCCCGAAGGGGCAGAGGAAGCGCCTCTCCGTGCGGCGGCTCAGTCGAAAACGTACTTCTCGTCGAACTCCACGCCGTGGGCGCGGAGCATCCGTAACAACTCCGACTTGAAGTCCTCCTTTTTGTGATGTTCGGCCTGCCCCGCGATGTACTTCTTCACGGCCTCCTCCTGCGACTTACTGACCGAGAAGACGCTGTATCCCTCCTGCCAGGCGAAGGCCCCGAGGTTCGGGAACGTGTCGTGCATCCATTTCGATGATCGCGCCTTCACGGTGCGCAGGAGGTCCGACACCGAGCTGTCGGGCCGCCATCGCAGGTACAGATGCACATGATCTTCGACGCCGCCGATGTGATAGAGCACTCCCTTCTCAGCCCTCACGATGCCGCCCATGTACGCGTATAAGCGCTCGGCAACATCAGCAGCCATCCACGGCGTGCGGCCCTTGGTCGAGAAGACGATGTGGAGCAGAAGTTGGGAGTACGTGCCGGGCATGGGTCGTCCGTTTCCGCGCTCCGAAGAAGCGCAGGTATGTAGCCGCGGGTGGCGCGGCGCAACCGCACATCGGTCCGCCGCGAAACCCGTGGAAAGGGTCGCGTTCTCTCGATCCTGCCCCGGAGGGGCAGAGGAACGTTCGTGTGCCCCCCACGTTCCGATCTGACCGAACGATTCCTCCGCCCCACCGGGGCGGAATGAAGATAGGGGAACCACGCTTCCACGGGTTCCGCGTCGGCGGGCTGCGCCGACGCTCCACCCGTGGCTACATTCCGCGGCCCCTTCGGGGCCAAACCCGCCCCACCCGCGCCGACAAACCCAACTCTCTCTCGTTCCTCACGCTGACGACCCGCCCCACGCTCCGAACAGATTTCCGCCCGGCCGACGGTGGCAAGACCGCCGTCTACATGCTCCGCTGAGTCAACACCCGCGGCGAAAAGGGTCCGTGGTCCGAGGTCAGGGCGGCGACGGTGACGGCGCACGGCTCCGCTGCACGGGAAAGGCCGAGGCCAGTCTACCACAGAGGTACAGAGCACACAGAGGCGGACTCCTAATTTCGCCCGGAAAGGGCACAGGGATGTAGCCACGGGTGGAGCGCAGCGCAACCCGTGGAAACAGTCGTTCTCTCTCAATCCTGCCCCGGAGGGACAGAGGAACGTCCATGTGCCCCCACGTTCCGATCCGACCGAACGATTCCTCCGCCCCTTCGGGGCGGAATAAGAATAAGGGAACCCCGCTTCCACGGGTTCCGCGTCGGCGGGCTGCGCCGACGCTCCACCCGTGGCTACAACCCTGCGCCCCGCTGGGGCGAAGAAGCGGCGGTGATCCCTCTTGGGAACCTATCCCACAACCGCAAATAACGAGCTGGAAGAACATACTACATGCGATTGTGGGATAGGTTCCGAATTCAACACCGGCGAGACGCCGGCGCCACAGATTCAACGCAGGTACCACAATTTCAACACCGGCGAGACGCCGGCGCCACAGGAAGAAAAGAACCGTGACACCGGCCGAATTCACCGGCGATACAGCAGTTGCAGCGCTTCCGCGCGGGTGCTCTGGTTGGTGTGCAGCGAGCCGCGGATGGCGGAGGTCACCATGACGCTGCCCGGCTTCTTCACGCCGCGGCAGGTCATGCACGTGTGCACCGCTTCCAGCACCACCGCGCAGCCCTGGGCGCGGACCTTCTTGGCGAGCAGGTCGGCGATCTGCGAGGTCAGCCGTTCCTGGACCTGCGGGCGGCGCGAATAGCCGTCCACGATGCGGGCCAGTTTCGACAGGCCGACCACCTTGCCCTGCGGGATGTAGGCGATGTGCGCGTGCCCCTCGAACGGCATCAGGTGATGCTCGCACATGCTGTTAAACGGAATGTCGCGCAGCACCACCATCTCGTGGTGGCCTTCGTCGAACGACACCTCCAGATGCCGCTCCGGATCCTCGCGCAGGCCGCTGAACAGCTCGGCGTACATCCGCGCGACGCGGCTCGGCGTCCGGCACAAGCCGTCGCGGCTCGGGTCTTCGCCGATCGCCAGCAGGATCTCCCGCACGGCGCGTTCGATTCGGGGAATGTCCACGGGTCCGGGGCTGGTTTTTCGCTTGGCAGCCATATGCACGAGAATATACGCGAGGCGGGCCGCTGTCGTGCGCCCGTCAATCCTCGCGAAGCAGGCAGACGTAGCTCGCGGCCCGCGCGTCGCCCGCCGTGATGGTGAACCGCTTCCGCTGGCCGGTCTCGAACTCCGCGCTCAGCACTCCCGTCGCGGAGACCGGTTGCCCCACTTCGTCCAGGAAGAGCACGCGGTACTCCAGGTCGGACCCCTTCTTGCACAAAACCGCGATCTGCACCTGAAGCTGGCCGCGCGGATTCCTCGCGGAGCGCTGACTGAGGACCGCGAACCGTCGCACCGTGTCGCTGTCAAGAAGAATCGTGCGCCCCGACGGACCCTCGGTCGTCCGATCCGCGAATAACTCGAGGCTGGCGAGCACCTGCGCCCCGATCTCATTGGCCGGCGCATCGATCTTGATCTTGCCCGGCTTGACAGTCCGGGCCGACGGACGCCCGATCGGCCTGGCCGCCTGAGCCGACG
>JACRLV010000192.1 GCA_016235145.1 Planctomycetota bacterium | reverse complement strand
GGGGCCACCCGGCAGCGGTAAGGGTACGCAGGCGCGCAGAATGGCGGAGCGGTTCGGACACCGGGCCCTCTCCAGCGGCGAGATTTTCCGGGCGGAAATCGCCCACGGCAGCGTGGTTGGCCAGAGCGCGGCGGCCTTTGTCAATCGCGGGGCGCTGGTTCCGGACGACATTGTGATCGGGGTGATGCTCTCCGGCATCGAGAAGCTGGGCCGGCAGGCCAAGTTCATCCTGGACGGCTTTCCCCGAACGGTGCCGCAGGCCGACGGCCTATCGGCTGGTCTCGTACGCCTCGGAACGCGGCTCGACGCGGTGATCGACTTTCGAGTCGAGGACGTCCTGATCATCGAACGGGCCGTGAACCGGCGCATTTGCGGGAATTGCGGCCGTTTGTATAATGTGCGGTTCTTCCCGCCGCGCCGTGAAGGCACGTGCGACCAGTGCGGCGGGGCGGTCGTTCAGCGGGATGACGATCGAGAAGATGTGATTCGCGCGCGGTTGGAGACGTATCGCGCGCAGACCAGGCCGCTGGTCGAATACTACGCTGCCGTCGGGCTGCTCCGGGTGATCGACGCCGCGGGGGCTGCGGACGTGGTAGAGGCCGACGTGGCGGCGATTCTTGAGTCGGGCGGATGACGATGCTCACGCGGGCGGCCAAGATCGTTTTGAAGTCGCCGCGCGAGATCGCGCTGATGCGCGAAGCGGGCCGTGTCGTCTGCCGCGTGCTGGATGAAGTCGAGGCGGTGATCGCTCCGGGCGTGACGACGCTCGAACTCGACGGCATCGCCCAGCGGGTGATCGAAGCCGCCGGCGCGGAGGCGCTGTTCCGGGGAGTGAAAAATCCCCAGGCGCGTTTTCCGTTTCCGGCCAGCATCTGCTCGTCGGTGAATGAGGAGGTCGTCCACGGAATTCCGGACGATCGGCCGCTTCAGCCCGGCGACATCGTGAGCATCGACGTGGGAGTCCGTTTGAAGGGCTACTGCGGCGATGCGGCCCGGACGTTCGCGATCGGGACGCCGGCGCCGCGCGTGCGGCGGCTGCTCGATGTAACGCGGCGTTCGCTGGAGATCGCTCTGGCGGAAGCAAAGCCGCACGACCAGTGGAGCCGGGTCGCCCGCTTGATGCAGAAGACCGTGGAGGACGCGGGCTTCGGCGTCGTACGCGAGTTTGTCGGGCACGGCGTCGGCCGTGAGATGCACGAGGAACCAAAAGTTCCGAACTACGTCGAGCGCGGCGGAAAGTCGCAGGACTTTCAACTGGCGCCCGGCTTGACGATCGCGATCGAGCCGATGGTGACCGCCGGGCAGCCCGAAGTGGAGTTTCGCGATCGCGACCGCTGGACGGTCGTGACCAAGGACCGCTCGCTGGCGGCTCATTTTGAGCACACGGTGGCGGTGACCGCGGACGGGATCGAAGTGTTGACGGGCGGGAAATAGGCCGGATGGATCGCGGCGCGATCGACCGGGAAGAGACGGTGAAGCGATGAAAGTGCGAACCAGCGTGAAACGGATTTGCGAAGGCTGCAAGATCGTCAAGCGGCGCGGCGTGGTCAAAGTGATCTGCAAGACCAATCCGCGGCACAAGCAGCGGCAGGGCTAGCGCGCCGAACCAGGAACTGAGGAAACCCAATGCCTCGTATCGCAGGTGTGGACATTCCAAACCCGAAGCGCATCGACGTGGCGCTTCAGTACATCTACGGCATCGGCGGCCACCGCGCGGCGGAGATCCTCGCCCGGGCGAAGATCGAACCCCACGTCCGCGCCGGCAAGCTGACCGAAGACGAGGTCAGCCGAATCGCCGGAATCATCGAACAGAATTTCGCGGTCGAAGGTCAGCTTCGGCGGCAGGTCGCGCAGTCGGTGCAGCGGCTCAAGGACATCCGCTGCTACCGCGGTTTGCGGCATCTGCGGAGCCTTCCGGCCCGCGGACAGCGGACGCGCACGAACGCCCGGACCCGCAAGGGGCCGCGCAAGACGGTCGCGGGCAAGAAGTCGGTCAAGGAAATGCGGTAAGACGCCGCGGCCGCCGTGCGGGCGGCAAGAGGTGAAGCGAATGAGCGGGAGTAATTGAGTGGCCAAGGCAAGCGGAAAACGGCGCACCAAGCGCAACGTCGCCAAGGGCATCGCCCACATCAAGGCGACGTTTAACAACACGCTCGTGTCGATCACCGACGCGAACGGCGACGTGCTGTGCTGGTCTTCGTCCGGCGCGGTGCCGCTGGGCGGCGGCGAAAAGAAATTCACCGGCGCTCGCAAGAGCACGCCCTTCGCGGCCCAACGGGCCGCCCAGTGGTGCGCGAACGAGGCGAAGAAGCACGGCGTGGTCGAGCTCGAGGTCCGCGTGAAGGGCCCCGGCGCCGGCCGCGAATCCGCCATCACGGCCCTTCAGGCCGCGGGGCTTCGCATCACGGCGATCGAGGACGTTTCTCCGATTCCGCACAACGGCTGTCGTCCGCGCAAGAAGCGGAGGGTGTGAGCATGGGACGAACTCTTGGAGCCGTTTGCCGGCTTTGCCGCCGCGAGGGAATCAAGCTGATGCTCAAGGGCATCCGCTGCGAGACCGCCAAGTGCGCGATGGAGAAGGAGTACAAGCAGCACCCGCCGGGAATGCACATGTGGCGGCGCGGCAAGTCCTCCGAATACGGCGTCCGCCTGCGCGAAAAGCAGAAGGTGAAGCGCTACTACGGCCTGCTCGAAGCCCAGTTTCAGCGGATGTTCACGCTGGCCAACAAGGGCACCGAGAACACGGGCGTAACGCTGCTGCGCCTGCTGGAGCGGCGGCTGGACAACGCCTTGTACAAGGCCGGGCTGACCACGTCGCGAAAGACCGCCCGGCAGGCCGTCGTGCACGGGCACATCCTGGTCAACGGACGCAAGGTGAATCGGCCGAGCTACCTGGTGAACGCCGGCGACAAGATCTCGGTCCACGGACGCGAGAAGTCGCAGGGCTTCATCCGGGCGCAGGTCGGCGAGGATCCGCGCCAGACGCAGGGTTGGCTCCAGGTCGATCCGCGCAAGATGGAGGCGATCGTCGTGACGCTTCCGACGCGCGACGACGTACAGATTCCGGTGGAAGAGCAACTGATCGTCGAGTTCTGCTCGCGCTAGGCCCGCAAGAAAGCGACGGGCGGCGCTGGGGATTCATGAGGGATTCGGGCGGGTGCCTTGCGGGCGGCGCGAAGCCGACGCGCGGGCAGCGGCCCAGAGGGACGAGATACCATGCGAATTCGATGGCGCGGCCTTGAGCTTCCCACGCGCGTCGTTCGGGACGACGCGATCAGCACCGATCGTTTCGGCCGATTCATGATTGAGCCGTTTGAACGCGGCTTCGGCACCACGGTCGGCAACAGCCTGCGGCGCATCCTGCTCTCCAGCCTGGAGGGCTCAGCCGTCACCCACGCGCGGATCGCCGGCGCCGACCACGAGTTCTGCTCGCTGACCGGCGTGCTGGAAGACGTGACCGACATCATTCTCAACATCAAGGCGATCGTCGTCGACGTCGATGCGGACACGCCCAAGAAGATGCGCATTCAGCGTAACTCCAAGGGCGAGATCCGGGCCGGCGATTTCGAGTGCGACCCGGGCGTCGACGTATTCAACCCCGACCAGCTCATCTGCACCCTGACGGACAACGTCAAGTTCTCCACGGAACTGACCGTTGCCCGCGGCCGCGGCTACGTGCCCGCCGCCGAGCACGCCGACGAGAACGCGGAACTGGGAATCATCACGGTCGATTCGCTCTTCTCGCCGGTCACGCGCGTGCGCTACCGCACCGAGGAAACCCGCGTCGGCCAGAAGACGAACTACGACCGCCTGATCCTCGAAGTCTGGACCAAGGGGACGGTCAGCCCCGAGAACGCGGTCGTCGAGGCCGCCAAGATCCTGCGCAAGCATCTGAACCCGTTTGTCCAGTACTTCGAGCTGGGTGAGGCCTACGCGGCGGCGGATATCGCCGTTGAGCCGGTCCACACCGGGATCGATGACGAGTTGCGTGCACGAAAGAGCACCGGCTCGCGCTGCGGCGCAATCTCGTGCAGAGCCTGATCGAGTTCGGTGAGATCCGCACGACGTTCATCAATGCCAAAGAGGTGCAGGCCTTCGCCGATCGCCTGGTGACGCTCGCGATCGACGGCGGGGTGGCGCCGCGGCTGCGGGCCACGGCGCTCCTGAACGATCGGGCGATCATTCCGGCGGCAAACCAGGAAGAATACGACCGCATGCCCGACGCCAAGCGCGCGAAGGTTCTTCGCTCGCGTTCCGGGCGGCGCTACCGCACCAACAAGCCCCGGCCCGGCGTTACGTTCACCGCCGAGTCGGTCATTCACCGCCTCTTCGCAGAGGTCGGCCCGCGCATGAAGCGCCGCAATGAGGCTCGTAATTGCAGCGGCGGTTACACGCGGATCATCAAGTTGCCGGATCGGCGGTTGGGAGACGGCGGCCAGATCGCCATTCTCCAGTTCGTCGGCGAGAGCGACCAGCCGCGTCCGCGCCTCCAGGAGTCAAAGCCCGGCCGCCGCCGTCGCGCAGCGGTGCGCTACGCCGCGTACGCGGGCAAGGTTCTCCCGCGCCGCGGCCGCCGCAGTGGAAAGGCCGCGGAGAAGGCCGCCGAAAAACCGGCCGAGCCGTCCGCGTAATTCCGCGGGGCAGGATTTTGGGGCGTTGAGCAGAATTCCGGGCCGCGTCTTCCGCAACCAGCGGGACGCGGCCCGCTCGTTTTCGCGCGCTCACCTTCGCTCGCGCGGAACTATGATGTTGGCGCTGCCGTGTCGCGGCGACCGCAGCGTCGGTCGGTAGCGTCGGACCTCCGAGTCCGACGGCGATTCGCTCTCACGCGCTGGCGCCTCGGGTTCTGCCGTGCCGGAGCCGCCCTCGGCGGCGGTTTCGGCTGTGGGCTGGCGCTGAGGGGCTTTGCAAATGCGCCCTCACCCCAACCCTCTCCCGGAGTACCGGGAGAGGGAGTTATGGCGCGTGTCGCATCGGGTACCAGCACAAAGGAGGTCATGATATGGGCGAGTCGGGACGCAAGACGGCGGATTCGATCTTCACAAAAATCATCCGCGGCGAAATCCCCTGCGCGAAAGTACTGGAAACCGACCTGTTGATCGCCTTTCTCGACATCGCCCCGCTGGCCGAGGGGCACACGCTCGTGATCCCGAAGCGGCAGGTGGAGCGGCTGGAGGAACTTTCCCCAGCGGAAGCCGGCGCAATCGCCGCCGTGCTCGGCCCGCTGGCCCTCAGGATTCTGAAGGCCACGGGCGCCGGCGACTACAACATTCTCCAGAACAACGGCGCGGCCGCCGGGCAGGTCGTTCCGCACGTCCATTTTCACATCATCCCGCGCCGGGAAGGGGATGGCCTGGGTTATCGCTGGAATGCGCAGCGCAGCGAACCGGCCAAACTCGCGGCCCTGGCGGAGCGCATCCGCGCGGACGCCTGACTCGCGGCGGCGCGTTGATCTTGGCCACAACTGGCGTTATTAGCAGCGTTGCACGGCGCGTCCGGACGACCTGTCGCCCGCCGCGGCGCGGCCCAAAGCGGTTTGTGCGTTCCAATCGTCGCTCATCAGGAGTCATAACATGGCAAGTCGTCGCAAGAAGAACGTGTTGGACCTGTCCCGTCGAGGATTCCTCGCCTCGACCGCCGCTGCTGCGGCCGCTTCGCTGCGCGGCTGCGTTTCGCCGCAGACTCGCCCGGGTGAGGGACCATCCGAAAAAGACGTGGTGACCAAGAAACCGCAGGTTTCCTATTCGACGGGGCCCGTGCTGAAGCTGCCGGATCGCATTCGCGTCGGACTAATCGGCTGCGGCGGGCGGGGGACGGGGGCGGCGATCGATTGCGCCAACGCCGAGCCAAACGTCGAATTCGTGGCGCTGGGCGATTTGTTCCAGGACCGGCTCGACGGGTCGCGCAAAACGCTCAACGAGAAGGTCGGCGCGCGCTGCAAGGTGACCGACGGCAACTGCTTCACCGGTTTCGACGCCTACAAGGGTGTTCTGAATGCACCGATCGATCTGGTCATCCTCGCGACGCCGCCGGGCTTTCGGCCGATCCACCTGAAGGCGGCGGTCGAAGCGAAGAAACACGTCTTCATGGAAAAGCCGGTGGCGGTGGACCCGATCGGCGCGCGGTCCGTCATCGACTCGGCTGAGCTTGCCTCGCAGCAGGGCCTCGGGATCGTCGCCGGCACACAACGGCGGCACGAAGCGTCGTACATCGAAACGATGAAGCGCATCCACGACGGCGCGATCGGAAAGATCGTCGCGGCGCAGTGCTATTGGAACCAGGAAGGGCTCTGGGTCAACAAGAAACAGCCGAACTGGTCGGACATGGAGTGGCAGTGCCGCAATTGGCTGTATTTCAGTTGGCTCTCCGGCGATCACATCGTCGAGCAGCACGTGCACAATATCGACGTGATCAACTGGGCGCTCCAGGCGACGCCCGTGAAATGCGTCGGAATGGGCGGCCGCCAGTGGCGCACGGGGCCGGAGTACGGAAATATCTGGGACCATTTCGCGGTCGAGTACGAGTATCCCGGCGGCGTTCGCGTGCTGAGCATGTGCCGGCAAACGGAAAAGACGTCAACGCGAGTATCAGAGCACCTCGTTGGCGAAAAAGGCATGGCCAACCCGAACGGCTCGATCGAGGGCAGGAAGGCGTGGAAGTACGAGGCGCCCGAAAAGCCGGTGAATCCGTACGTGCAGGAGCACGCGGACCTGATCGCGAGCATTCGCGCGGGCAAGCCGCTCAACGAAGGTGTGCGCATCGCCGAGAGCACCTTGACCGCGATCATGGGCCGCATGTCGGGCTACACCGGCCGC
>JACRLV010000191.1 GCA_016235145.1 Planctomycetota bacterium | reverse complement strand
GGCGTTACCGCGGTGCTGCTGCTTGTGGTCGGTACTTTTTGCGTTCTGGTGGACCGCCGCTCGAATCACCCGATGTTCGCCTTGGTCAAACAGGTCGCACCGCTGCAACCGCTGGCGGCGTTCAGCGCGTTCGCGTCGATTCGCCTGGTCGTCGCGTTCGCGGAGCGGATCGCTCAAAAGGCCGCGGACCTGGCGCCCGCGCCGCAACTGCCGCCAGTCTGTGAATGGTGCGGCTACGACCTGTCGCACGCCGATCCGGCCGGCGTGTGCACCGAATGCGGCCGCCCGATCGCGCAGTCGCTCGGCGTCGATGCGCGCCGCACGGGTTGCTCATGGGAGAACAATGGGGCGTTCGGCGATTGGCTGGCGAGTTCCTGGCATGTGCTGACGGCGCCGGGCGCCTTCTACGCAAGCCTGAAAATGCGCGGACCGCTGGAGCCGGCGTCCTCGTATGCACAGCGGCATCTGCGGTTGATCGGCGTAGGCGCGGTGACGTGGATTGTCTTCATGTGGATCAGTTTTCGGCCGGCATTCGGAATTGCCAAAAGGCAACCGGAAGATACGGCGGTCGTCCTCCTGGTTCTGCTGGTGATTGCGGCGCTTGTCGGCGGGACCTCGTTTGTTCGCGTGCAGCCGGTTCGGCTTCGTCAGCGTGGATTTCTGCTGCTGCCGCTGCTGGCGGCGTGTGCGTTCTGGTTGACCGGAGGCTCTCTCAGGACGGATCTCGAAGAGGTGATCGGCGTTTCCATCATGCTGTTCGTGGTCGCGCCGCTGGTGTGCTGGGCGGGATATCGGGTCGGCGGCGCCTTCATGGCGGGAATTGCCGTGTGGAATCGCTCCTTGCCCGACGTGCGCCTGGCGGAAAAAGTCATTCTCTACGAAGCGGCGTTTCTCTGGATCTTCTGCATTGCTTGGGGCTTGTTGGTCAGCAGCTTCATGGTGTTCGGTCCCTGGATGCGCCGATTACCCGCGACCGCCTGGATCGGAAGGCCTTTGGGAATGCCCGCTGAGCCCAGCGCGATCCTCTACGCGACTGCTGCTCTGTCCGCTGTGTGGGCTTACCGCTACTTGATTGCCTTTCGTGCGGTGCGCTGGAGCAACTTCTGAGCCGGCCGCGTCTCGTCCGTCCTCTGGAAAGCCGCGAGCAGCAGTGGCTCGCGGCATCACTCCGCCAGCACAACATCCGCCCGACGCCGCTCCGGCGTGACGATGAGCTTTTCGAGCTTGCCGCCGCGCAGCGTGCATTCGACCGTCGTCTGCTGCGGAGCGTGCAGCCGGAACGACACGTCCCAGGTTCGCGGCCAGGCCGGCAGCACGTAGATCTTCTCGCGATCCGCCTGGAGCAGCATCATCTGGAGGACGGTCATCAGGTTGCTGCCGTGGTCCTGGTCCGGCAGCCAGTCGAAGTTCGGCCCCCACATTGCAGGGAACCGGAAATTCGGATGGCTGTTCCGGCTCTTTGCAAGCAGGTTTGCGGCCGCTTCGTCGGCAAGCCCGAGCGCCGCGGCGAACATCCCGTCCTGCGTCCAGCCGACGTTGGATCGATCCTGGCGGCGTTTGTACGCTTCGGACGCCGCGGCCAGATTCGGCCGCCCGATGCCGTACAGGCGAAAAGGCCAAAGCGGATACAGTTCCGGCGTCTCGCAATTGGAGCGCTTCGAGTCGAACTTTTCGGCAGGCGCGGCGACATCAACGCCGTCGATCTTCATCAGCGGCAGGGGAGGGCAGGCCTGCGAAACGCGGCTCCAGAGCGCCCGATCTTCCGGCGTACCCAAGTCCGCCGGCAGCGCCAGCAACTGATCGCAAACGCATCGAAGACCCGCGACTGTCGGCGCGTCGTTCACCACGTCGTGCCAATAGGTTTCGATTGCTTGCGTCGGCGAAATCACCAGCTTTCCGCCGGCGTCGCGTTGAAATCGCGAGTCGAAGTAGAGCAGCGCCTCGCGCGCCATGGGCAGCGCCCGCGTTTCGAGGAACTTCCGATCGCCCGTGTACGCTGCGTAATCCAGCATGAGTTGCGACAGCTCCAGGCTCTGCTGCCAGGCCCATTGCCACCACGGACACTGAACCACCGACCGATCGACGCCGTCGCGTTTCCAGCCGTAGTCGCCGTTGGAATAGGCGCCGAACGTCGTCATCGTTTCCGGGAAGTACGCTCCCTTCGTGTTGTGGTAGAGCCCCGAGCGCGCCACGCACGCCGGCGTAACGCGTTCGTAAAGTGAGAACAGCGGCGACATCAGATCGAAGTCGCCCGCCGCGAGCATCGGGTAATACGGTAGGCGGGTGTTCTGCCACCAGAAGCAGCCGCCCCATTTTCGCCAATCGGCGTTGTAGGTCTGGCGCTCCGTGAAGCGCGGTTCGACCGTGAAGATTGAGCCGTTGAACTTCGGCGGAAAATCGCCGCGCGACGCGCAGGCCAGCATCCAGCGCTGGAGAATGTACGCTTGGGTGATACGCGAGGGCGGTTGCGGGTCGGAGTACTTCGCGGCCGCTCCGTCCGCTCTTTGCGGCATCGACGTCGCGCTTGCCGGTTCGGCTGCGTAAATCCAGCTTCGATCCCAGAATGCAAGCCACCACTCGGCCGTCGCTTCTGCCGATGCCTTTGCATCCGCGGTTTGCCGACCGAGCTGGTTGATCTGCGAGATCCAATCGGCGATCGCTGGAACCTGGGCGCAGTGCGTGGCGATTTGCACTTCGAACCGGTTGAGTTTCTCGCCGGCCAGCGTCCTGGAGTCGAGCTTCCTCATTTGCCGGCTTTCGATGCGCCCGCCGAACGTTCGGTGCAGCAGTGTGTCGCGAAGCGACGACGCGACCTCCGTCAGCCCCTGGTGCTTGATCGTGAGCGGAACGATCGAATCTTCGTTGCGGTGATACCAGGTGACGGCGTTTTCGCCGGCGCTCTGCGGTTCGAGAAACACGTCCGCGGATTCCCACACCGCGACGTCGGCGGGCGCGCTGTGCATTGTCCAGGACGATCGAAGCTCGTCGGGTTCGGTGATGCGCCGCCGCTCCGTACGCCAGTTTTCGGCCGTCACACGCACATCCACCGGCGTCGCCGCCGTGCCTTGCAGAAAGATGGTGGGCGTATTTGCGTCGACGTGCAGCGAAAGCTCCACTTTGGACGCCGCTGCGCCGGCGGTTATGGAGATTCGCCCTTCGCGCAGGCGCAGCTCCTGGCGAAACGGCTGGCCCTTCGCAAATGGGTTGGGCGAGAGGGAAACGCGCACCCGCCCGAGTTTGAGCAGTCGCTCGCACTCGCTCCAACTGTCGGTCCGCGCGATGTAGAACAGCAGGTCGCCGTCTTCCTCCGCCCAAACATTCAGGCCGACCACGCCGTTGCCGATCGGCATCGAACCCGCAGCATCGTGACTGGGCGATTCCCAGACGACGTTGTACGCATCGAGAGGCGACGGTTGCGCCGCCGCCAGAGTGGAGAGAGCACCAAACAAGCACAAAGCGGAGAAAATGATTGGTCGGGACATATTGGCCTCGAATTTCGCGGAAGCGACATCCAAAGACGCGACATCGGCACGCGAGCGCATGGTAGCAGATGATGCGCGAGCCGGCCGCGGGATCCGGAGTGCGCGAGTGCGGCGGACGACGCCGCTCGGCGCGGCGGAGGGCGCAGTGAGAAACTCGGGCAGAATCCGAGCCCTCAGCGCGGGCAAGGCCCGCAGCCCAAGTCCGGCGCGCGGCAATCACTGTAGCGGCCGGCGTCTCGCCGGCCGTATAGCATGGGACCGGCCGCGCATTCCGGATCCGCTCGCGGTCTACGGCCTGCGAGACGCAGGCCGCTACGATCGCGCGCCGGCCATCGCTTCATCACCCGACAAATCCCCTCGCGCCGCGAAGATTCGTCGGGAGATGAATGAAGCGCGGGCAACGCCCGCAGCCCCAGCGAGCGCGTGCGGTCAACTCCCCCTTTCCCGGTACACCGGGAGAGGGCCGAGGCGAGGGCGCGTTTTCAGAACCCCAGGCGCCAGCGCGCGGGTGTTTTTCAAGGACGGCGCCCTTTCGCGCAAATGCCCACGCGCTGGCTCTTGGGGCTCGGATCGAGCGTTGTGCCGGATTCCGAAACCACACCCGGGCGGCGTTTTCGCGGGTTTTCGCTGGCCGAATGAACGAGATCTGGTTATCGTCTCCTCCGGAAACGGAATTCTGCCCCTTGGCATTTCAGGGAGTGACATGATGCGCCGCGCTTCATGGATGATCGGCGTCGCACTGATCGCGCTGCTGGCGGGCTGTGAGTCTTCCCGCGGCACGTCCACCGTCCGGCTTCCCGACCCCGAGCTTCAGACGCGTCGCCCGCAGCCTCGGCCTGCGCCGCCGCCGACTTATCGACCGAATATTCCCGTGACGGTCGTACCGCAGGCGAAAAGCCCGCCGGTCGGTTCGCTCGACGCCGCCGGACTTATGCCGCCGCGCGGCATTTCGAAGAAATGGAACGTCATCGTCGTGCACCACACCGCCAATACGACCGATTCCCCCGCCAGCATCCAGAACTATCACCTGCACACGCGCGGGTGGGAAAACGGCATGGGGTATCACTTCGTCATCGGCAACGGCGTGAACTACGCTGACGGAAAAATCTTCGCGGGGCCCCGCTGGAAGGGCCAGGAAACCGGCGCCCACTGCAAAGCCGGCCCGGGCTCGTACTTCGGCACGTGGCGGCCGGACAATTTCTTCAACGAACGCGGCGTCGGCGTTTGTCTGGTGGGGAATTTTGAGAGTTCCACGCCGTCGGCCCGGCAGGTGGACTCCCTGGAACAACTGATCACGTTTCTCTGTGAGCAAACCGGCATCCCGCCGTCGCGGGTCTACGGCCACGGCGAAGTGACGCACAAGACCGCGTGCCCCGGGCGCGTGCTGCGCACGAAGCTGACCCAGATTCGACAGAGGGTCTCACGCAATCTGGCGATGGGCGATCCCGACTACGACGGCTCGCCCGACACGGCGTATTTCCTGGCCCAATCAGGGCTGGACGAGGATCTCGCCGCGGTCGCGGACGCGGATGCGGATTGCGCCGGTTTCGCCGCGGACGCTTGCCCGGAATGCGGCCAGATCGGCTGTGCGGGTCTCGGCGACACGCTCGATGAGATCGCCGATCCGCAGGCCGGCCTTTGCGGCGGAGCTGTCCTTGGCGACGTCGATGACGATGACGCCTTCGGCGGGCGATGCGACCTGCATGCGTTGCCGCGCGTCGGCGGTCAGATCCGCCAGGCGCAAGCCGCGCCACAGGATCGCATTGCCGCGCATCCACGCCACGCGGCTGACCTGCCGCCGCTCGACCGTCACGCTGAGGTTCAGGTTGTCGCGGCCGCGCCGTAGCTCCATTGGAATCTGTTGCCCGATCGACGAGCCGCCGACGAGATCGACCAGTTGGCTGGCGTCGCGGATGCGCTCCGGGCCGAACCGGAGAATCGCGTCGCCCTCGCGAATTCCCGCCTTCGACGCCGGTCCGTCCGGCTCCAACGTGTCGACGATCGTCCCAAGATCGTCGCCCAAACCGAGTTGCCGGCGCTCCTGTGGTTCCGGGACGCGGGCTGACATGCCGAGATAGCCGTATTCAATCGTCCGCCCGGTCTTCAATTGGTCGATGATGCGCAGCCGGGTCGGCGTGAGCGGAATCGCGAACCCGACGCCTTCGTCCGCGGCGGCGCGCGTGTGCATCGCGGTGACCACACCGATCAGTTCGCCGCGAATGTTGAACAGCGGACCGCCGGAGTTGCCCGGGTTGATCGCCGCTGTTGTCTGGATCATGTCGTGATACAGTCGATCGTCAATTTCGCCGAGTCCGGGCAGCTTGCGGCCGAGGTTCGAGATCACGCCTGTGGAGACGCACAGCTTGCCGTCGCCGCCCAACCCAAACGGGTTTCCGACCGCGATGGTCCATTGCCCGCGGGCGACCTCGCTCCAGTTGCAGGGCTTGACGGCGGGCAGCCCTTTGCGATCGATCTTCAGGATCGCCAGATCGCTGCGCGCGTCGGAGGCCAGCACCACCGCGTGGCCGGTGCGCCCGTCATGGAAGAACACGTCGATGTCATCCGCCGCCTGAATGACGTGTTCATTGGTCAGCACGAGCCCACTCGCGTCGACGATGCTGCCCGAGCCGTTCACGGTGATCCGCTGGTCGAAAATGTGATTGCCGCCGCCGTCGCGCGACGCGGTGGGCGCATGCCGGCGCGCCCGTAGCCCGACCACGCTGGGCGACACGCGATCCACCACTTCGGTGAACGCCTTCTGCACGCGCTCCAGATCCGGCAGCGCGTTGGCGTCCGACGCAGCCACCTGTCCGGCCGCCCGGCGTACGCCGAACATCAGAACGAGCGACACCGCCGCAACGGCAAGGAACTCAGCGCGGCGCGGCGTCGGCGGCGCGACGCGGCGAGCGGGCGTCTCTCTGTGGTTCGGCATGTTCGGCACGATTGCACCTCGCTTGCTCGCGGCCGATCGATCGGCATCTCCCGCGGCGTCGGCCATGGCGCCAAGCCGCGGGCGCATGCCTCGACGAGCACCCTTCCAGTCTCTTCGGCCGATGTGCGACGAAACGTGATTCTAGGCGACGGCAGAAATTGCGCGTACGCCCGTTTCGAGGTTTTGCGCGACCCGCTCGGCGATCCACGCGAAAGCGCCGGATTGCGCCCGGTCGATAATACACCCTATGAGCAACCTGGCCGTCATCCTCGCCCGTGCGGGAAGCAAGGGGCTGCCCGACAAGTGCATGCGCCGCGTGCTCGGGCGGTCGCTGATTGACTATTCCCTCACCCACGCGCTCACCAGCACGCGCCTCGACGCCGTCGTGCTCTCCACCGACTCCGCGCCGGCCAAGCAGAGTGCCGAGAGCCGCAGTGTCGAGGTGATCGACCGTCCGCCGCAACTCGCCGATGACATGGCGACGATCGACGCGGCGGCGCGGCACGCCGTCGAGAAATGGGAGCATCGGCACGACCAGCGCGTAAGCAACGTGGTCATCCTGTACGCGAATATTCCCGTCCGGGCGGAAGGCGTGATTGACCGCGCGTTGGAACGGCTGATTTCGACCGGCGCAACCTCCGTCCGCACGGTCGCCCCGGTTGGAAAACACCATCCCGATTGGCTGTTTCGGCTGGAAGGCGACCGGATGGTGCAGCTTCGCCCCAACAGCATTCATCGCCGCCAGGATCTCGAGCCGGTCTATTATCACGACGGCGCGGTGATCGCCGTCACGCGCCAGGCGCTGTTTGCCGCCGCCGGGTCCGGCGATTCGCAGGCATTTCTCGGTGCCGACCGACGGGCACTTGTGCAGCGCTGCGAAGACGCGGTTGACGTTGACGAGCCAATGGATCTCTTGCTCGCTGAAGCCGTATTGCGCGACCATCGGTCCATCAGCGGGCGGGTCCCGGCTTTCGAGCGCGTCGCTGCTGCCGAACTGCCGTTCGTCGTAAAAGGCAGCAGGCCCGCCTGTTCGACATTCGTCGTCGCCGAGATCGGCGTGAACCACGACGGCCAGGTCGGCAAGGCCGTTCAACTGGTCGACTCGGCGATCGACGCCGGCGCGGACGCGGTGAAGCTTCAGGTATTCTCCGCATCGGAACTGGCGTCGTCCGCGGCGCCGCTTGCGGAATATCAGAAAGCCGCCGGCGACGACAATCAGCGCGAGATGCTTCGTCGCCTGGAGCTTTCCGACGGAGAATTGCAGCAGATTGCACAATATTGCCGCGAACGCGGAATCGCCCTGCTCGCGACGCCCTTCAGCCCGCGCGACGTGGAGCGTGTGGTTCGCCTCGGCGTTGTCGCAATCAAGATCGCATCGACCGACTTGACGAACACGCCGCTGCTGCGGACCGCAGCCCAGACGACATTGCCGCTCGTCGTCTCCACGGGCGCCGCCACGCGCGAGGAAATCCTGGCGACCTCCGCCCGCCTCCGGGCGTGGCGCGTCGCCGATCGACTCGTGCTGCTGCACTGCGTCAGTCGTTATCCCGCGCCGCTTTCGTCGATCAACCTGCGCGCGATCGCGTCGTT
>JACRLV010000190.1 GCA_016235145.1 Planctomycetota bacterium | reverse complement strand
GTGGAGGTCTTTTTCATGTGGTTCTTCGACTCGATCGGCGTGCTTCGAATCGGGTTGTTGGAGCGCATGTTCGGAGTCGGCGGAGAGTGACCGGATGAAAGACACACCCGCGGTAAAAGAGGGCGAGGAGCTGGTGCGGCCGGGCATGCACTGGTACGTGCTGCGCGTGGCGTCGAACCGCGAGGACCAGGTGCGCGACGCGCTGGAGCGCAAGATTAAGATCGAGAAGTTCGAAGACAACATCGGGCGCATCCTGGTGCCGACGCAGAAGGAGAAGCGCCTCAAAGGCGGCAACGCCCGCGTCTACTATCGCAAGCTTTATCCGGGATATGTCTTCGTCGAGATGGCCACCATGCCCGACGGGAGCATCCCGGAGAACGTCTGGTTCGTCATCAAGGAGACGACCGGCGTCGGCGACTTCATCGGCTCGGGCGGCAAGCCCTCGCCCATGCCGCTGCCGGACGTGGAGAAGATGCTCGCCGCCACGATTAAGCCGGACGACCAGCCGACGCTGGCGAACCTGACGTTCAAGAAGGGCGACCGGGTCAAGATCCGCGAAGGATCCTTCGAGAACTTCGAAGGCGTGGTGGACGAAATCGACACGCAGAAGGGCAAGGTGCGCGTGATCGTCACGCTGTTCGGCCGCGCGACGCCGATTGAAATCGAGTACTGGCAGTTGGAGCAGATATAGGGTTCAGAGTTCGGGGTTCAGGGTTCAGAGACGGCTGGCCCGCCCGAACGATTTCGGCTCTGGCTTTTTGTTTTGAACCCTGAACCATGAAACCTGAGCGCTACAATGGCAAAAGCAATCGTCGCTAAGATCAAAGTGCAGGCCCCCGGCGGCAAGGCCACGCCGGCGCCGCCGATCGGTCCGGCCCTCGGCCAGCATGGCGTGAACATCGGCCAGTTCGTGACGCAGTTCAACGCCAAGACCAAGCACCTCGAAGGCATGACCTGTCCGTGCGAGATCACGGTGTACAAGGACAAGACCTTCGACTTCATCATCAAGAGCCCGCCCGCGTCGGCGCTTTTGGTGAAGCTGGCCAAACCGCTGGCCGCGGGCGCCGCGATCGTTGAAAAGGGCTCGGGCGTTCCCAACCGCGAAAAGGTCGGCCGCGTGACGAAGGCCGATTGCCGCAAGATCGCCGAGCAGAAGTTGCACGACCTGAATTGCCACGACGTCGAGGCCGGCGTGCGGATCGTCATGGGCACCGCCCGTTCGATGGGAATCGAGGTCGTCGATTAATGGCCGCCGACGCCCCGAAGGCTGTCAAGAAATACGAAGTCGTCGCCTCGTTCCGCGACGGCGTCGTGCATTGGCGGTTCGGCCTGTTGACTGAGGACAACGAGAAGCACTACTGGGATGTGCGCGACGGCGAGGAAATCCCGATTCTCATGGAACTTTGCCGGCGCGATTGGACGATTTTCTACGACCCGCAGACGCGGGAGTTAAGCTCGGGGTGGAATCTTCCGGGCAGCAAGGAAAGCAGTACGTTCCACTGAGAATCGAGAAGCGAAAAGCGAGAAGCGAGATAATTCAAGAGAGCGAGAGGCGAGACAGGGGAGTATCAAGCGGTATTCGAGGCGGAGAAGACTGAAGGCGGCAAGTCCTATTTCGATTCTCGCTTCTCGCTTCTCGCTTCTCGATATTCGAATCTTGTTTCCGGCGTCGGTCGCCGGAGAATTCTGCCTGACCACGGGCAACTTGTGGGAGCTTTGCATGCGACAGCACGGCAAGCGATATCGGAAGGACATCGAGAAGCGGCCGAACCACGCGCTTCCGGTCGAGCAGGCGGTGAAGGCCCTGAAGGGCTATTCCAAGCCGAAATTCGACCAGTCCATTGACATCGTGTTTCACCTGGGTATCGACCCGAAACAGGCGGACCAGCTTGTCCGCGGGTCGGTCAGTCTGCCCAAGGGCATCGGGGCGTCGAAGAAGGTTATCGCCTTCTGCCCTGAGACCGAAATTGAAAAGGCCAAAGCCGCCGGCGCGATCGAAGCCGGCGCCGATGAGCTGGTCGACAAGGTCAGCAAGGGCTGGCTCGATTTCGACGTGGCGATCGCCCATCCTTCGCTGATGGGCAAGGTCGGCAAGCTCGGTAAGGTGCTTGGTCCGCAGGGCAAGATGCCCTCGCCCAAGAGCGGGACCGTCACCGCGGACATCGGCACGGCGGTCAAGGAGTACGCCGCCGGAAAGGTCGAGTTCCGCAACGACGCGAACGGCAACGTTCACGCGGTCGTGGGCAAGCTGAGCTTCTCCGAGGACGACCTGAAGGAGAACATCAGCGCGTTCATGGACCACATTCGGCGGATGAAGCCGTCCACGTCCAAGGGTGTGTTCATGAAGAAAGTGGCGATCAGCGGCAGCATGTCGCCGTCGGTCGAGCTCGAACTCGGCCAGCACGCCGAAGCCGGCGAGGAGGCGTAGTCGTGAGCAGACTCATCAAGGACATGGTGACCAAGGAGCTGGGCGCCCGCTACGGCGGTCTCGATACCGCGCTGTGGGTCGAGTTCATGGGCGTTGACGGCCTGACGACGACCGCCTTTCGCAAGAAGCTCGCCGCCAAGAAGGTGCGGATGGAGCTGGTCAAGACGGCGCTGTTCAAGCGGGCCATGAGCGGCACAAAGCTCGCCAAGCTGGGCGACGCCGCGTGCGGCCAGGTCGCGCTGCTTTCGGGCGGCGAGTCGCTGATCGATGTGGCCAAGCTGATCGACGCGGAAAAGGCCAACATCAAGGGCCTGAAGATGCGGGCCGCGATCCTGGAAGGCGAGTTCATCGGCGAGAGCCAGATCGACCAGCTTTCCAAGATGCCGACCAAGCGCGACCTCCAGGGCCGCGTCGCCGCCTGTGCGTTGTCGCCTGGCGCCAAACTGGCGTCGGCGATTCTCGCCGGCGGCGGAAACATCGCCGGCTGTCTCAAGGCGATGATCGAGAAGCTGGAAAAGGGAGAAGCAATCGCCGCCGAGTCGGCGTAGCGATCTGTGGTTTGTGGCGAATTTTGACGCGCGACGACTGCTCCGTCATGGCGACGGATCAAATGGAGCCAGCGGGGTTCCGGCAATTGCCGCGGTCTTTAGGGAATGGCGAATGGCGAATAGCGAATAACGAATTGAAAGTCGGCGGACTCCGCGTCTGAAATTCGTTACACGCTATTCTGAATTCGCAATTCGTTTTTTGGAGAGTCTCATGGCAGATGCGGCAATCATGGAACTGGGCGACAAGATCGTCGGGCTCACGCTCATGCAGGCGAAGGAGCTGACGGACTACTTGAAGGACAAATACGGCATCGAGCCGGCCGCGGGCGGCGCGGTGATGATGGCGGCGCCGGCCGGCGACGGCGGCGGTGCGGCGGCCAAGGCCGAAGAGAAGACCGAGTTCAACGTGGTCATCAAGGCCGCGGGCGCGAACAAGATGAACGTGATCAAGGTCATTCGCGCGGCCCGCAGCGATCTGGGCCTCAAGGAAGCCAAGGCTCTGGCCGACGAAGCGCCCAAGACGCTGCTCGAAGGCGCCAACAAGGCCGACGCCGAGAAGTGGAAGAAGGAACTCGAAACGGCCGGCGCGACCGTCGAAATTCAGTAGTCGCGGCGCCGAGTTCGATCGCAAGATCAGCGTGATGCAGGGTCGGGTTGGTTTCAGCCCGACCCTGCCGCGTTCATTCGGAGCGGTGTTAGAAAGGGCCCGCTGGGCGTCGGCGTGAAAAATACCCGCGCGCGGGCGCTCGGGGGAAGTAGCGGCCTGCGTCTCGCAGGCCGTAGAGTGGGAGTAGCTTCGATCGCGGCGGTTCGACGGTCTACGGCCGGCCAGACGCCGGCCGCTACGCATCGTGCCGAGCGGCGGCGCGTGGGCGGCGGGTAAGGCATTGCCTGTTGGCTCGGTCGTGGGCCAAGAATCCCCGGCAGTCCTCGCGCGGCATGGGGCTTCCGACCGCGGGTGGCAATCAGGCGCGGCGGCACAGTAGAATCAAGTGGCTCCGGCTCTGGACCGAAAACAGGGGGGAGGTCTCCGTACCGGCTCCCGCCGCCCGCCTGATGCGGGATGCTGCCGGAACAGGGGTAGAAATGGCGACCGCGGCTGCCCAGCATGCCCTGCCCTTGCAGGCCGTTCCTTTGCCGCCGCCATCGGATGTTCGAGCAGCCCCTGCGGTTTCGGTTATCGTCCCAACTTTCCGCGAAGCTCCGAATCTGCCGGAGCTGGTGGATCGCATCGCTGCGGCTCTCGCCGGCGCCGGCCTTAGCGGCGAGATTATTATCGTCGACGACGACTCCCGGGACGGCACGCAGGAAACCGCCGACCGACTCGCGGCCCGCTATCCCGTTCAATTGGTCGTGCGAAAGGCCGAGCGCGGTCTATCGAGCGCCGTCCTGTGCGGCTTCGAATCGGCCCGCGGCGCGACATTGGTCGTGATGGACGCGGATCTCAGCCATCCTCCTGAAGCCATTCCGGAGCTGGTGCGGATCATCGTCGAAGGCCGCGGCGATTTCGCGCTCGGCAGCCGCTACGTTCCCGGCGGGCGGACGGAGGATTGGACGCCGGCGCGCTGGCTGAACAGCAAGGCCGCGACGCTGCTCGCTCGCCCGGTCACATCCTGCCGCGATCCGATGAGCGGGTTCTTTGCGATCGCGGCCTCCCGCGTTCGCCGGGCGGCCGAACTGCGGCCTTTGGGCTACAAGATCGGCCTGGAGCTGATGGTTAAATGCGGCTGCCGGCGGGTGGTCGAGATTCCGATCGTGTTTCGCAATCGCAGACACGGCGAAAGCAAACTGACGATTCGGCAGCAATTTTTATTCGTGCGGCACATCTTTCAACTGGCGGTCTTTCGGCTTTTCGGGCGCAGGCCGCCCGAATAGCGGGATTCCGCTCCAGATTAGGAATTCTTGCCGCAGAGAGCGCAGAGGCCGCAGAGAAGAAAATTCGATGAGTTTGGCGCTGCATGGACGCTCGCGGCGCCGTCAGTGGTTCAAATGCAAGCCCGATGATGAGCCTCATTTGTTTATTCTATCGGTCTTTTTTCTCTGCGTTCTCCGCGCTCTCTGCGGTGAAATGACTCCGAATGCTCGGCGCGTGCGGGCGGGCCGGTAGAATGCCCGCCCAGCGATGAGTTCCGCCGCCCGCACACGCCGAATCAGTCAGACCCGAGCCGATCTGCGCGCCAGCATCGCCGACAACGCCACCTGGGCCGCGCATCTGGGATTCGGCGAGTACTACCTTCCAGCGTTCATGCTGCTGGTCGGCGGCGGCCAGGTGGCGGCCGGGTTGGTGGCGACGCTGCCGCAGCTTGTGGGTGCGGTGCTGCAATTGGCGGCGCCGCTGGGCGTGCGCTGGTTCAGCTCTCTGAAGCGCTGGGTGGTCGTCTGCGCGGCCCTTCAAGCGGCCAGTTTCGCGCCGCTTTTTCTTGCGGCGATGTTTCAGCGAATGCCGGTTGCGGCGCTTTTCGTCGTCGCCGCGTTCTACTGGGGGACCGGCATGTCGGCCGGACCGGCTTGGAGCACGTGGATGAGCGCGCTGGTGCCGGCGCAGATTCGGCCGCGTTTTTTCGCGATCCGGACGCGTTTCGGGAATGTGACGCTCCTGCTCGGTCTGCTGGCGGCGGGCTCGTTGCTCCAGGCGGGCGACATCTACGGGTGGCCGTACGCGGCCTTTGCGGCGATCTTCTGGGTGGCGTGCGGGCTGCGCGTCGTGTCGGTGTATTTTCTCGCCCGCCAGTCGGACAGCGGCCGCCAGTCGGACCTGCGGGTCGTCTCGCCGCTGCCGCTGTTGCGGCGCCTCAGGGGCGGCCACGCGGGGGCGCTGATTCTCTACCTGCTCAGCATCTCGCTGGCCGCATGGACCGCGGCTCCGTACTTCACTCCCTACATGCTGGACGTGCTTCATTTCAACTACGCGGAGTATGTGGTGCTGATCGCGGCGATGCACTCGGCCCGCATTCTGGCGCTGCCGCTGTTGGGGTCGCTGGCCCAGAAATGGGGCGCGGATCGGCTGCTCTGGATCGGCGGCGTGGCGATCACGCCGATGGCCGGAATCTGGGTGCTGTCGCAGAATTTCTGGGCCCTGCTGGTGTTCCAGATTCTGTCGGGCATGGCCTGGGCTGTTTTTGAGCTCGCGGCGCTTCTGATGACGTTTGAGACCATCCGGGCCACTGAGCGGACCCAGGTGTTGACGCTCTTTAATTTCCTCAACGCGCTGGCCACATCCGCGGGTTCGCTGATCGGCGCGGCGATTCTCACCGGTCTCACCCAGACCGATGCTGGCGACGCCACGGCCGGGGCG
The DNA here is from genome assembly GCA_016235145.1 of Planctomycetota bacterium. Classification (GTDB taxonomy): domain Bacteria; phylum Planctomycetota; class Phycisphaerae; order UBA1845; family Fen-1342; genus JACRLV01. Next base: position 7,778 of record JACRLV010000190.1, on the reverse strand, counting down.
GCGTACCAGTCGCTGTTTATCGTTTCTTCGATCTTGCGGGCTCTTTGCCTGGGGCTGCTCTTCCGGATCGCGCGGTCTCCGTTCCACCCCGATCCGGAGCAGTTGCCCGACTTTGCGTTGCGCCCGGCGGATACGTCCATGTACGAGTCGATCGCCCTGCGCAGCACCGGGATGAAACAAGACTCCGCCGGCCAAACGGAAGAGAATCCGTAGCAACCGACGCGGCGTCGGCGCTCCTCGTCGCGGCGGCTTCGTTGTCCCTGAACCGGCCCGTCCGTGCCATGTTTCAACGATATTGAAACTTCAGAACATATTGACACACATGCTATGTTGGCCGATCGTTTTGTACATGGAAACCGATCGAATCATCGTGACCGGCGCCTTCGGGTATTCCGGATCGTACATCGCCCGAAACCTGCTCGACGCGGGCTTGGCAGTCCGCACGCTCACCAACCGCCCGTCTGACGGCCATCCACTGGCCGGCCGGGTCGAGGCGCTGCTGCTGCGTTTTGACGACGCCGCCCGCTTGCGCGAGTCCCTGCGCGGCGCTCGGGTGCTGATCAACACCTACTGGGTGCGGTTCAATCACCGCCGGTTCACGCACGCCGCGGCGGTTGAAAACACGTTGCGGCTTTTCGACGCCGCGGCAGCCGCCGGCGTGCAGCGCGTTGTCCACGTGAGCATCACCAATCCGAGCGAAGACTCGCCTTTCGAGTACTTTCGCGGCAAGGCCCGGCTCGAGCGCGCGCTGGCGGAATCCGGTCTGAGCCACGCCATTCTGCGGCCCGCCGTGCTCTTCGGCGGACGCGACATTTTGATCAACAACATTGCCTGGTCGCTGCGGCGGCTGCCGGTGTTCGGCGTACCGGGCCGCGGCGGCTATCGTCTGCAACCCATTCACGTCGAGGATTTCGCCGCATTGGCGTGCGAAGCCGCGCAGGACCGCGAAAATCGCATCATCAACGCCGTCGGGCCGGAGACTTTCACGTTTCGAGAATTGGCGGCGACGTTGGCGGAAATTCTGGGCGTGCGGCGCTGGATCGTTTCGACGCCGCCGTCCGCGGCGCTGCTCGTCACGCGGCTGATCGGACGATTCGTTGGAGACGTGGTGCTGACGCGCGAAGAAATCGGCGGGCTGATGGCGGGACTGCTGGCGGTGTCCACGCCGCCGACGGGGAAGACAAAACTGACCGACTGGGCCCGCCGGCACGCGAACGAGCTTGGGCGGCAATACGCCAGCGAACTGGCCCGGCGATAGCGCTCCAGACCCAATCGGCGCGCGAGGGCGGCCGGCGCGACAGATCCTCGCATGCCTGATAGAATGTCCGCTTTCGCGAGGCTTTTCGCGGGAAGGAGTCGAGAAGATGTGGATCGTGATCGCCCTGTTGGCTGCTTTTCTGGCCGGACCTGATGATGAGAAGGGGCGTCTGACCGATGAGCAGCGGCGCTCGCTTTCGCAATACTTCGGGTTTTCGACGTTCGAGATCTACAAGCTCGAGATGGGCATCTTTCAACTCCGGCTCGCCGATCTGAACGGCGACGGCCGCGGCGACATTGTGCTGTGGAATTACCGCAAGAGCCGGTTTGAGATCTTCTACTCGCCGTCGCCGGATGCGGCCGCGGCCTCCAAGCCCGCCGAGCAGCGCGAGCGCAACGAGTTGCCGGACCGTGGCAACCTTCGCAATGAGACCGTTTCGGTCGCGTACCGCGTCGCCTCGTTGGAGGTCGCGGACCTGACGGCCGACAAACGCCCCGATCTTGTGTTCTTCGGCGAGCCGAAAGAGCTGGTCATCCTTCCCGGCAAGCAGGAGGGCGGCTTCGGCGCGCCGATCACCACGCGCGCTCCGGACGGCGATGCGCGGCCGGGGGCGCTGGCGGTGGGCGATTTCAACTCTGACGGGCGAACGGACGTCGCGCTGCTTGGAGACGAGATCCTGCTCGTTTACTACCAGAAGCCGGACGGCGGCCTCGCGGCGCCGGCTCGATTCAACCACGGCGTGAAGCAAACGCAGCTCGCGCTCACGGGGGACTTGAACGGCGACGGCAAGGACGACCTCCTCATCGGCGTCGATGACGACGAATACGGGGCGCTGGCCCTGATTCAGGAGGCCGGCGGGCTCGGGCCGATCCGGCGCGTTCGCGTGCCGCGGCTGCGCAGCATCACCATCAGCCACGCCAAGGGCGGCGACGACGTGTTCAGCGTCGAAAGCGCGACCGGCCGGCTCAAGGAATTTCATTGGGAGCCGCCCGCCGCGGCTGCCGCGAGCGACTGGGCCCAAATCCTTTACTCCTACCCCGTGCGCAGCAAGAGCAAGCTGCGGCCGGTCGCGTTCGGCGATTGCAACAACGACGGTTTCGTCGACGCCGTCATCGCCGATCCGGATACGGCTCAGCTTCTGTTTTACAAGGGCGGCGCCGGCGGATTGGAAACCGGCGTGGCGTTTCCCGGGCTTTCGAAGACGCTGGACGTTCAAATCGGCGACATCGACGGCGATGGAAAGAACGAAGTACTCAGCATCAGCCGCGAAGAGAAAATGGCCGCGGTCTCTCGCTTCGAGGACGGGCGCCTGACCTTCCCGGTGGCGATTCCATTTTCGGGGACGCCGCTGGCGGCGGCGATCGGCGAAATGCGCCCCGGCGACGCGGATCACGTGCTGGCCGTGCTTTCGATCGAAAAAGGAGCGGACGAAAAGGACGAGAAGCGCACGCAGATCAGCATCCTCAACACGAAGGATCGCTCGGTGCGGACCACTGTGTCGTTGAAGAACCTGGAGGACGATCCGCGCGGAATCCGGTTTGTCGACGTCAACCAGGACGGCCGAACCGATCTGCTGCTGTTTGTGCGCTTCGCGCCGCTTCAGACGTTTCTTCAAAACGAGAATGGCTCGTTCGTGCCGCTTTCGGGGCCGGAAACGCGGGAATCGCTGGTCAAGGAGTCCGCGTTGGAGGATTTCGACACCGCCGACGTGACCGGCGACGGCAAGCCCGAGGTTCTGCTGGCTCAAAAGACGCTCGCGAGAGCATTGATCGTGCGCGAAAACCACTGGGAAGTCGTCGATCAATACAACCCCGAATCGTCCGATTCGGAGCTGAAGGGGCTCGCCGTGTTGCCCGGGCCCGACGGCAACCCGCTCGTCGCCATCTACGATCGGAAGGACAAGAACCTGCTGGTCTTCCATCGTCGCGCGGACAAGGCCTGGGGCGTGATGAAGACCATGCCGGTGGGCTCGTTTGATCCGACCGCGTTGCAGGGAACGAAGCTGGGCGGGGGACAGATGCTCGTTCTGGCCGATCCGCAGAAGCTGGCCGTCATGATCCCGGGAATGCCGGGGTCGACGCTGGTCGAGAAGCGCTCCTTCGAAACCAAGATCAAGGACGGACGGCTGACCGACTGCGTGGTCGGCGATCTGAACGGCGACGGCGTGCGCGATGTCGCGGCTTTGGAGACCGCGAAGGCGAACGTCGAGATTCTGACCACGGCCCCGAACGGCGAGCTTGTGAAGGCCCTGCATTTCCAGGTATTTCAGGGCAAACGCTTCAGCGACGCTCCGGACGCGCGCGGCGACCCGCGCGAAGCCGCGATCGGCGACGTGACCGGCGACGGCCGCGATGATCTCATCCTCATCGCGCACGATCGGCTGATTGTCTATCCGTCGGAGTAGCGGGGCGACAGGGTTCGCGCCAGGGCGCGGATGTGGTCGGGAGTCGTTCCGCAGCAACCGCCGACGATCGTCGCGCCCAGCTCGACCCAGCGCGCGGCCTCGCCGGCGTATTCCTCCGGCGTCGGCGACTCCGTCGTATTCCAGCCCGGCGTCGGCGTCTTGTTGCCGATGTGCGCATACGCCGCGACGAACGGCTGCTTGTCTTCCTCGCGATCAACGGCGATTTCGACCAGCCGCGGCAAGTTCGCGGTCAGTCCGGCCGGCGGGGTGCAGTTCAGTCCGAGGCAGACAGGCGACAGCGGCAGAATCGCATCCGCTGCGGCCCGAATCGACTCGCCGCCGAGCAACGCCCCATCGCGCCGCAGCACCCAAGATACCGCAACAGGCAGTTCCACCGCGATCGCCGCCGCCGCCGCGATGCTTGCTTCGAGGACGGTGTTCATCGTCTCGATCCAGATCAGGTCGGGCCGGGCGTCGGCGAGCCACTCGGCCAGCCGTCCGTGTTCGCGCACCAGCGCCAGCCGGTCTGGAACGAGGTCCGGGCGGTAGCAGTCTTCGGAGGGGGCGACGCTGGCGGCGACGAATATTCGCCGACCGCCTCGAGCAGATTTCGCCGCCTCGCGGGCGATTTCAACGGCCAGGCGATTGAGGTCCGGCCCGTCCGCCAAACGCCGCACCCGCTCGAGCGTGCGCGGGTTGGTTCGAAAGGTGTTTGCGACGAGGATGTCCGCTCCGGCGTCGACGAACTCGCGATGGATCGTCTCGATCGTTCTGGCGTGCTTCCAGAGCGCCGCTGCGGACCAGAGCGGGGCCGGCGTCGGCACGCCGCGCCGCTCGAGCTCCGTGCCCATTGCTCCGTCGAGGATGAGCGGCGGTTTCGTCTGCCGCCAGTCGTTGTGCAGCCCCACCGCCGGCCTCCGTTCGTGCGTCCGGGCGGACGTTGGTTATGATACGCGGCGCGCCGCCCGGCGCGGTGCATCCAGGAGAAAGCATGGGCGCCTCGCTCTTGATTCGCGGCGGCCGGGTCATCGACCCGTCACAGGAAATCGACCAGACGCTCGACCTGATGATCGTTGACGGAAAGGTCGCGGCGTTGGGTCGAAATGCCGGCAGTTCCGCCGATCGCGTCATCGATGCCCGCGGCATGATCGTGGCGCCCGGCCTGATCGACATGCACGTCCATCTACGCGAACCCGGCAACGAAGAAAAGGAGACGATCGAAACCGGCACGCAGGCCGCCGCCGCGGGTGGATTCACCGCCGTCGCCTGCATGCCCAACACGCAGCCCGCGCTCGACGACGACACGCAGATTGAATTCGTCCTGCGCCAGGCCCGGCGGGCGGCGCACGCGCTTGTTTACCCGATCGGAGCGATCACGAAAGGCCGGCAGGGGAAGGAACTCGCCGAGATCGGCCTGATGGTGCGGGCCGGGGCCGTGGGTTTCAGCGACGATGGGGTCGGCGTGGAAAACCCGGGGGCATGCCTGCGGGCGATGCAGTACATCAGCATGTTCGACAAGCTGTTCATCGAGCATTGCGAGGACCGCGCCCTCGCGGGCAAAGGCGTCATGCACCAGGGCACGACGGCAACCCGGCTTGGATTGCCGGCGATTCCCGCGATGGCCGAAGACCTGATGGTGCAGCGCGACATCACGCTCGCCAAGGCGGCGGGCGTGCGCTATCACGTGGCGCACATCAGCACGGCGGGGGCGGTTGAGCTCGTGCGGCAGGCCAAGAAGCTGGGGCAGCGCGTCACGACGGAGGTGTGCCCGCATCACCTGCTGCTGACCGACGAGAGCTGCGTGACGTACGACCCGAATTTCAAGATGAACCCGCCGCTGCGCAACCGGACGGATGTCGCCGCGTGCGTCGAAGGCGTGCGCGACGGCACGATCGACTGCCTCGTGACGGACCACGCTCCGCACCTGGATTCGGAAAAGGAGCTGGGTTTTCAGGACGCGCCGTTCGGCATCGTCGGGCTGGAAACGGCGCTGCCCCTGTTCATCAAGGCGCTGGTCGAACCGAAAGTGCTCGATTGGCCGAAGCTGATCCGGGCCATGTCCACCCGGCCGGCGGAACTGCTCGGCGTCGCCTGCGGCACGTTGAAGGCGGACGCCCGCGGGGATGTGACGGTGATCGATCCGGAGGTCGAGTGGACGATTGACGCGGAGCGTTTCCGCTCGCGCAGCCGCAACACGCCATTCAACGGCTGGAAAGTCCGCGGCCGGGCGGCGTGGACGATTCTGGCGGGGCGGGTGACGCACCAGGGGAGCTGACGGATTTCGTCAGTCCACGTGCGGGCGCCGCCCGTGGTAGAATTAACACAATCTTGACGTTTCCGCGTCTTGCAATCCTCAAACGCACCGTTACTCTTCGCGCTTGAGTTCACATCGACCGCCTGGCTTTCGGCGCGGTTTGCTGGCTGGTCGAAGCACGACCTATCTGCCGTTCGACAAGGAGATTCGGCATGAACAAGTGGAGACGGATCTCGGCTTTGGCGTGCGTTTGTTTCGGGGTCAACTCCCTGGCATGGTCGGAGGATGCTGTCGCCGCGAGTTCGGCGGACGAGCGAGTCCAGCAGCTTGAAGAGCGAATTGCAGCGTCGTCCAGGCGGCTTGAGGAACTCACGCGCCTGGCGGGCGCGGATGAGACCGCCCAAGTGGACAAGCAGCGAATCGAGGCGCTCAAGCAGCAGATTCGCGAGGTGCTCAGCGAGCAGGAGTTCCGCAGTTCGCTGATGCCGTCGGCGGTCACCGCGGGCTATGACGGCGGATTCTACATCGGCAGCAGCGACGAGAAGTTCCTGCTGAAATTCAACGGCATGACCCAGGTGCGGTTCACGCACTACGGAACCCGTTCCGACAACCGCTATCTGCTGCCGCGCTTTGAACGCGACGACCGAACCGGCTTTGACGTGGCCCGCATCCGCCTCATGCTCACCGGCTACGCCTACTCGAAGGATCTCACCTACAACATCACGATACGGGCCGACAGCCCGGACGCGTACGATTCGCGCATCCACTATGCGTACGTGAACTATCGCTTCGCGGACGAGTTCCAGGTGCGGGCCGGCGTCTTCCGGCTCGCGTCGACTCGGCAGCAGGTGCAGTCCGACGCCAATTTTCAGTTCGTCGACCGCTCGATGTTCGATGCGGTCTACGGACTGGGCATCGGCACGGGCGTGCGGTTCTGGGGCAAGCTGTTCGACAAGCGGCTGGAGTGGTTCATCGACGTCGTGAACTCGCTGAACTCGCCGGCCTCGCGCACGATCACGCCTGACCCGGCCGAGCAGGACAACACTCCCGCCCTGTTGGCCCGGCTCGTCTGGCACGCGCTTGGGGACGAGCCCGGCAAGGACTTCGCCCTCGACCCGGATCTTCAGCCGCACCAGAATCCGGCGCTGGACTTTGGATTCCATTACGCTTTCACCGACGATCAGGGCGACCGTAACGGTCTGCGGATTCCGTATCCGCTGCCGCGGAGCGTCGGGCGCGGCGGTTTCGGCCTGACGCGGAGTTTGGGCCTCCAGATTCACCAGTTTGGATTCGAATCGGCCTTCAAGTGGCAGGGCTTTTCGGCCAGCGGCGAATACGTCGTGCGCGTGCTGGATCCGCGCCGGGCGGGACGCCGGCCTTACACGCCGCTTTGGCTGCTGACGGGCGAAGACTCGACCGTGGCGCAGCATGGAGCGTACGTGCAGGCTGGCTATTTTCTGCCGATCCCCGGCCTGGAGAACAAGCTCGAAGTTGCGGCCCGCATCGGCGGGATTTCGACGCTCGCCGAAGGGCACGAGGGCTCGTGGGAATACACGGGCTGCGTGAACTACTACATTCACGGCAACAACGTCAAGCTGAATTTCGAAGTCACCAAGATCCAGGAAGCGCCGATTTCCAGCGCCCAGAACGGCCTGGCGAACGTCAACGACGACGCGCTGGAATTCCGCGTGCAGATGCAGGTGGCGTTCTAGCCTTCGCCGAATCGTTACTAATCAGTTCTTTACTTAGTCTACACTCTCGGGTATGCTGCGTCGCATGAAGATCGACGGTCGAACCCTGACGCATGAAGCCAGCGAGGCGATTCGGAAGATGGCGGTCCGCCGCGTGTTGGAGGGCGAACG
>JACRLV010000259.1 GCA_016235145.1 Planctomycetota bacterium | reverse complement strand
TCTACCGGCTATCTGTCAATGTAAGCGAACCCTGAGGCCGGATTCAAGGGCATGTGAATGCCTTTTCACCCGACGAATCCAAGTTCGCCGGCGCCTTTCCACGCCGAGGGGTTCCGGGGCACGATCCGTGCCAAGCGAGTTGGCCAATTACTACTGTCCCCCTATCATCCCCCGGCGAAGGAACTAGAGGTGCTCTCAATGCCGTATGACGACCCGTCCGCGACCCTCGCAACGCTGACCGCCCGTATGCACGCCATCCGGGACTCTCTTTGACCTGCCCGGCAAACTCTCCCGAATCGACGAGTTGAACCAGAAGATGGCCGAGCCCGGCTTCTGGGATGCGCGCGAGAACGCTCAGAAAGTCGTCCAGGAACTGAAGACGCTTCGCGCTCAGGCCGAGCCGGTCCAGGATTCCCTGCGTAGATGCGACGACGCCGCCGTCCTGATCGAAATCGCCAGGGAGCAGAACGACGACGCCTCGCGCTTCGAAGTCGAAAAGGAACTCGACCAAATCGTCCAAAGGGTCGATAAAGTCGAGCTTCTGACGCTCCTTTCCGGCAAGAACGACCACCTGCCGTGCTTTTTCAGCATTCAGGCGGGCGCCGGCGGCGTCGAGTCCTGCGACTTCGCCGAGATGCTGCTCCGCATGTACCTGATGTACTTCGAACGCAACGGCTATTCCGCGGAAGAAGTCGATCGCAATCCCGGCGACGAGGCGGGGATCCAGTCCACCACACTCCGCGTCACCGGCCCATACGCGTACGGCTATCTGTCGTGCGAGGCCGGCGTACACCGGCTCGTCCGGATTAGCCCTTTCAATGCCCAAGGCAAGCGCCAGACGTCTTTCGTCGGCGTCGATGTCCTGCCGCAGTTCGATGAGGTGGACATCGAGATTCCGGAAACCGACCTGGAGATCGTCACGTTTCGTCGGGCCAGCGGCGCCGGCGGTCAAAACGTCAACAAGGTCGCGTCGGCCGTGCGCATCAAGCACCTGCCGACGGGCGTCGTGGTCGAGTGTGTCGTCGAGCGCAGCCAGAAACAGAACCGTGAGCTCGCCCTGGCAATTCTGCAATCCAAGCTGGAACAGATGGAGCAGGCCAAGCGCGACGCCGAGTTGGCGAAGATCTACAACGAGAAAGGCGATATCGCCTGGGGCAACCAGATCCGCAGCTATGTCCTGCACGGCTCGACGATCCACGTGAAGGACCACCGAACGAACCTGGCCTTCGGCGACACGCAACGCGTCCTCGACGGCGACATACAGCCGTACATTGACGCGTTCCTGCGGATGCGGCTCAAACGCGGCGGTGCGTAGCGGCGAGGGGCGCGATCGGGTCGCCTCGGCTATTCGCAGGCGCGGCCGAACCGGCTGAGCAGCAGGGCCAGATCGGCGAGATCGACGCCGCCGACCCGGTCCACCTGCCCGACACAACCGTTCGCGGCACAGTTGGAGTTGCCGAAGTCCGCGAGCACGATCGCCAGGTCGGCGATGTTCACCTGAAAGTCGAGATTCACGTCGCCGACACAGGCCTGCTCGTATGCGCCGATATCGAGCGCGCCGTTCGTCCGATTTCGCGGCCACGGCCGGCGGTCCGGCCGAAAGAGGCTGACCACGTCGTGTTGCGGCAGCACAATCGCGGCAAGCGGGCCTGACGCATCGATGCACGGCGAGGTCGCCGCCGGCCGATAGTCGCCGGAATACGCGTTCTGAAACTCCGGAGAATTCGCCACGACCGACGTGCCGTCGTCGTTAACCACGCCCGCCAGCCCGCTGGACGCGGCGACCCATCCCGGCCGATGAAAGTTGTGCGAAAGATCGATCACTCCCGTCGAATCGAGGATCGACAGGCCGCTTCCCGCGTGACGGACGTCGAAGACGTTGTTGCGGGCGTCGCAGTGCTCGTCATTGGTCGAGAGTCGAAACAGCGTGGTGCTCGACGTGCGGCTGGATTCGACCGTGTTGTTGTAGAAGTAGAGCGTGCCTTTTCGATAGCCGCTCGTTACGCCGCTGTCGCCGCCGTAGTGAACGATCTGCTTGTTGCCGACGTCGCCGGGCTCGATCAGCACGTTGCCGTAGACGTGCGTCGTTCGATAGCTCGGATCGGCGGCGATGAGCGAACTGTCCTCGGCGTCCACCAGATCCAGTTGCCGATTTCCCGCCTCGATCCAGTTGTAACGCACGACCAACCCCGCCGACCGGTCCTTGAGATTGTTGCCGTCGGCGCCGGGAGCAAGCGGGCCGAAGCGGTTGAATTGGTAGGTGATGCCGATCGCGGCGGTGTAGGTGTTGTGCTCATATCCGCTGCCGACGTTGCCGTTGGAGTGGATGTGGCAGCTTTCGATCAGGATGTCGCGCGAGACGGCGGCATTGCTCGACGCGACGAAAAGCCCGTTGCCGCAATCGCGCAGAATGCAATCGCGGATCGTGATGTGCTCGCCCTTTTCGATGAAGACCGCGGCGGCGTTGGCGACGTAGCTTCCCGGATTGCCCGCGTCATCCACAAACGTCGCGGGCGGCCGGGCCCCGCGCAGATCCAGCCCGCTGACTTCGATCCACATGGGCATGGTGTCCGCAGGAAAACTCGCGCCCCCGATCTTGAGCACCGCGCGGTTCTCGTTCCAGTAGTCCAGCGCCAGGCGCGTGGTCGCATTCTCTCCGTCGATCACCGGCAGGCTGCCGTCGACGCCGGGAATTCCGACGACGCGAATCGGCTGGGACGCGGTCCCCTGCCGGCAAATCACCCATTTCTCGCGATACGGAGTCGCCCGCGCGTGAATGCGAACCTCATCGCCGGGCTGAAGCGATTCCCAAGGTACCTGGCCGATCGCCGTGAACGACTGGCCGTCGCCCACCTCGTAGATGGCGGCGTGTGCGCTTGCGGCCGCCGCGATTGCGACGATGGCGACTCGGAACGACGGCGCCCAGTTCAAGGTCGACCTTCGCAAACGCAAAGGGCTTTGAATGCCGGCCCATCTTTGCTTTCTATGGAGCATGCGTCGCCCCCAAATTTCGCGATCAAAGGCTCTCCAGCCGCAGCTTCAGATCCTGCTCGGCCAGGGCCTTGTGAAACTCCGAAAGCCGCTCACCGCTCAGCACGCCGGGGATGTCGAAAATGTCCATGTTGACGCGGTGATCGGTGATTCGGTTCTGCGGGAAATTATACGTTCGGATGCGGTCGCTGCGATCGCCCGAACCGACCATGCTCTTGCGGTCGCTGGCGAGCTTGCGGCGCTGCTGCTCCTGAAAGTGTTCGAAAACGCGGGCGATGAGAATGCGGCGGGCCTTCGCGCGGTTCTTGTGCTGGCTCTTCTCGTCGCGCATCGAAACGGTGATGCCCGTGGGAATGTGCTCGAGCTTGATGGCGGACTCGACCTTGTTGACGTTCTGGCCGCCCGGGCCGCCGGCCCGGCTGGTATGCTCCAGCACGTCTTTTTCCCAATTGATGTCGACGGCGATCTCCTCCGGCTCAGGCAGGACGGCGACGGTCGCCAGCGACGTGTGAATGCGGCCCTGCGTCTCGGTCTTCGGGACGCGCTGCACGCGGTGCCCGCCGGCCTCGAAGCGCAGGTCCATGTAGCACTCTTCGCCGGTGATGTTCAGGATCGCCTCGCGCACGCCGCCCATCTCCGAAGGCGAAAGCGAGAGCACCTCGGCCTTGTGGCCCTTGCGCGACGCCCAGTTCTGGTAGAGCGTCGCCAGCTCGCCGGCGAACAAGGCGGCCTCTTCGCCGCCGGTGCCGGCCCGGATTTCGACGATCACGCTGCGAATCGCGGCCTCGTCGCCGGTCACGAGTTTCTCGATCATCTGCTGTAGCAGCGCTTCGCGGCGATCGCCCAGTCCGGAGAGTTCAGCCTCGGCCATGGCGCGGAACTCGCGGTCGCTCCCCGGATCGTCAAGAATCGCCTGCGCATCGCCGAGTTGAGAAGAGACGGAGCGGTACTCCCGGTACGGCTTGAGAATCTTCTCCAGCTCGCCGTGCTCCTTGGCGAGCTTGACCATGAGCGCGCCGTTCGTGGCGGTCTCGGGCGACGCCATGTCGGTGTTGATCTGCTCCGAGCGCGCCGCCATCTGCTCGACGCGCGTCATCCAGACCGGATCGGCGAACTTGACGGCCATGATGGCGAAATCCCTCGCTTGCGAACCAGCAACCCGCCGGCGGCGGCGAAAAAGAAACGGCCCGGAGCCGCGCCCCGGACCGTTTCACGATTGTTGCACTGATGCAGCTACTTGGCGGCGGCCTTGTCCTTGCCGAAGTAGTTGCCGCCGAATTTCTTCTGAAAGCGCTCGACGCGGCCCGCGGTATCGACGAATTTCTGCTTGCCCGTGTAGAACGGGTGGCAAACCGAGCAGATGTCGACCTTGATTTCCTTGGTCGTCGCGCGCGTCTCAAACGTGTTTCCGCACGCGCAATGAACCTTCGCCGCCACGTATTCCGGATGAATCTTCGCTTTCATGATGCACCGTCCGTACGCCCCGCGGACCAAGGCGCGTCCCCAGCGCCAGGCCCAGAGATAGACCGCTTATTATGCGCCCGAAACCGACGGCGGGCAAGTGGCGACCCGTGGTCGGTTTCGCCAAAGGATGCGGCCGTCGATTTCGGCACACCATCCGAAGTCCAATCGCCGCCGTTTGCGGGACGTAGCGGCCTGCGTCTCGCAGGCCGTCGATTGGGAGCAGCTTCGACCGCGGCGGTTCGACGGTCCACGGCCGGCGAGACGACGACCGCAAGATCGTGGTCGTCCCGCTGGATGACAGCGGCGAGCGGTTCAACTTCAACCCGTACTGATTCGGGCGGTTACTTGACTTCCGTCATCTTGATCGCCGCCCTGTTCTTGGCCGCCAGCAGGGCCGCTTCCAGTACGCGCTGCGTTTCGTAGGCGCCGTTGAAATCCGGCAGCGGCCCGATCGGCTGAACGTGTGCTCATAGCCGATAACGTGGGCGTCCGGCCACCAGGCGCCGGCGTACGGATGGTTGCCGGCGGACGTGCACATGATCCGCCGCCAGCCGGCGGTGCGCGGCGAGTCGCCGGCATCGAAATACCAGAGCACGTTCATATCTTCGAATGAGAACCGCAGCGAACCCGCCTCGCCGTTGATCTCGATCTGGTTGTTGTTCTGATGGCCGACGGCGTTCCGGGTCGCCTCGAAGCTGGCGACGGCCCCGCCGTGCAGGCGGGCCAGGAAGAGCACGCAGTCGTCAACGTCCACCTTTTCCTTGTTCGATTTCTTGGAAGACGGCCCCGCCGCCCCGCGGACCAGCGCCTTCTGCTCTCCGCCGGGCCGCTCGCGCTCGTGCACAAACGTCTCGGAGATCGCCCCGGTGATTTCGGTGAATTCGAGCCCGGTCACAAAGCGGCACATGTCGATGATGTGGGCGTTCAAGTCGCCGTGGGCGCCCGAGCCGGCGAACTTGCGCTGAAAGCGCCAGCTCATCGGCGTGCCGGGGCCGCCCCAGCTCTGAAGGTATGCCGCGCGAACGTGATGAACGCGGCCGATCTTGCCCTCGCGAACGAGCTGATGGGCCAGAGCCACCGCCGGGCAACGCCGATAGTTGAACCACACGAACGTCCGGCTGCGCCGCGACTTGACCGCCGCGTTGCGCATCGCCCGGGCGTCCTTGAGCGTCGCGGCGAGCGGTTTTTCGCAGGCCACGTGCTTGCCGGCGGCCAGGGCCGCGAGAGCCTGGTCGGCGTGCATGTAATTCGGCGTGCTGACATCGACCAGATGTACGGCCGGGTCCTTTACCACGTCCTTCCACTGGGTGCTGTATTTCCGCCAACCCCAGCGAGACGCGAACGGCGCCAAGGCGATCAGATCCTGGCCGACCACGGTGTGCATGACCGGCTGGAGCGGAACGTTGAAGAACTTGGCGACCTTGAGATACGCGTTGCTGTGGGCCCGTCCCATGAACTTCTGCCCGAGCAGTGCGACGTTGCAGAATGGCGCCATGCGTTTCTCCCGGTTGCCAGAGTTCCTCGCGATGCGACTCGCCGGGTCGGCCTTGCCGGCGCGGCGTAACGCCGGATGCGGTGGACTGAATTCCGCCGTTTTCGGCGCCGAATTCGCGCTGGGCCGCGTCGCCCGAGCGGATTTTGCCGCGCCAAAAGCGGCGGCACTATACAAGCACGGAAAGCCGTTGTCGACCCGCCGAAACTTCGGGAAGTAAGCCCGTTCATCCGATCGAGGAAAAGGACGATTGCTTGCCGGTGTATTGCGAATCGGCGAGAATGACGGATTCGCGGGGTATTGGAAGACACGGTCTGCACGGGAAAGCGAGTGGAAAACAATGAGCATTGCCGCTGATTTGCTGGCCAAAATTAACAGCCGCAAAGCCGTGGTGGGCGTGATGGGGCTGGGCTACGTCGGCCTGCCGCTGGTGCGCGAATTCTGCGCCTCCGGCTTCAAGGTGATCGGCTTTGACGTCGACAAACGCAAGGTAGACATGCTTCATGCAGGCAAGACCTACATCAAGCACCTTCCCGGCGGGTATTTCAAGAAACTGATCGCCGACGGGCTCTTCAAGCCCACGACCGACATGGGCCAGCTCGGCAAGCCGGACGCGATTCTGATCTGCGTTCCGACGCCGCTGGCGAAAAACTGGGATCCCGACATGCGCTTCGTGATCGGCACGACCGAGGCGATCGAAAAGACGCTCCGCAAGGGCCAGCTCGTCGTGCTCGAATCGACGACCTATCCGGGAACGACCAAGGAGCTCTGCCGCCCGATCCTCGACCAGGCCGGCCTGAAGCTCGAACAGGAGTACTTCCTGGCCTTCTCGCCCGAGCGCGAAGACCCAGGCCGCACCACGCACACGACCCGCACGATCCCGAAGGTCGTCGGCGGCATCGGACCGAACAGCGCCAAGCTGGCCCAGGCTCTCTATGGCCAGGTCATCGACCAGGTCGTGCCGGTTTCAAGCTGCGAGGTGGCCGAGGCGGCGAAGATCCTCGAGAACGTCTATCGCTGCATCAACATCGCGCTGGTGAACGAGCTGAAGATCATCTTCGAGCGCATGGGCATCGACGTGTGGGAGGTCATCGAAGCGGCCAAGACCAAGCCGTTCGGCTTCTCCGCGTACTATCCGGGGCCGGGCCTGGGCGGGCACTGCATCCCGATCGACCCGCTTTACCTGTCGTGGAAGGCGCGGCAATACGGCAAGCCGACGCGCTTTATTGAACTGGCCGCTGAAATCAACTCCTCGATGCCGGAATACGTCGTGGCGCAGCTCGCCGAGGCGCTCAGCCGCAAGTGCGGCAAGCCGCTCGCCGGCTCGAAGATCCTGATCCCCGGCCTGGCGTACAAGAAGGACGTGGACGACCTGCGCGAGAGCCCTTCCGTCGTGCTGATCGAGCAGCTCCAGCATCGCGGGGCGAAAGTGCAGTATCACGACCCGTTCATCCCCTCGGGCAAGGAGATGCGCGAGCACAACATCACCAACCTGCGCAGCGTCCCGCTCACGCCGCAGTCCGTCCGCCAGTACGACGCGGTGCTGATCTCGACCGACCACACCGACATCGACTACGCGATGGTGGTCAAGAACGCCAGGCTGGTGGTGGATTCGCGGAACGCGACCGCGCGGGTGAAAGGCGCGAAGAAAAACGTAGTCAAGGCATAGCCCTTTGACCCTGTGAATTTTTCCAGTGGAGCGGGCCGCTGTGCCCGCTCTCCGCCTTAGTAGTCCGTTGAAAAATGTACCGCAGCCGCCCTCGGCTGCTGTGTTTTTCGAAGAATCCGACGATCGCGGAGGGTCGGAACGGATTTTTCAAGGGACTGTTAAGGCGCGGGCAGGGGCGCCCGCTCCACCGATAGATTCTCAGGTTCTGCCCTGCCAAGCGCAGCGGGCGCCGCCCCGATCGTTCCACGCCGCGTCTACGCGGATTTTCTCGCCACCAGCGAGATCATCTGCGGCGGACCTGCACAACCGGGCGGCGGCGGTTCATTCCGCGGCTGCGGTCGCGTCTGGTTCATCCGCGGCGGATCAGGGCTTCTTCGCGTCCGTCACTTTCTGCCGCTGCGCACGGGTCGGAATGGCCTCCAGCCCCGGCTTCAGTTGCGATTCAAAAATCTTATCAAGCGGGGCCAACATGGCTTTTTGCCGCTCGATCAGCGGCGCTTGCTGTTTCTGGCGTTCATCCGACGGCAAGTCTTTCAGCTTGGCGAGCCGTTCGTCGATTTGCCGATACTCGTCATTGTGCGGGGCCACCTGCTTGCGGGCGGCCTCCTGACACTTCGCGAGCACCTGGAGCGCCCGTTGCGACTGCGCGTCGTCGAGTTCGTACAGAACGATAAACTTGCGTGTATATGCTTCCCACTCGCTTTCAATCGTCTTGGCGTCGCGCGGCTGCGTCGTCGCGGCCCGCGGTCCCATGCCCGTAACACGACCCTCCGCGATCGCGCGATCGAAATTCGCGGCGTGCGTCGGTCCGGTCTTCCACTCCCCGCGTTCATGCCGCTTCAGTTGTTCCTCCAGCGTGATAAACGCCGCCCCATCCCACACCCTGCCTTCAACGCTCTTTGACTTCATGTCTCGCACTGTCACTATCGTTCCAGCATCAATGCCGATCGTCGCTGGACTAATTCTGTTGGGAAGATTCGGCGCGTCGAACACCGCAGACGACACCACGATGGTGTCGTACGGCACTTGTCCGTCGTGCTCCTCCTTCCGATAGAATTCAATCAGCTCCGGATACCAGGTGCCATTCCATTCCCGCAACCGGCTCCTCGACTCCGCCACGACCTCACCGTTCTTCTCCCGGACCACACGGATCGGCAACCCACCTTGCTTTCGAGCCAGCTCCCAGGTAATCGTTTCCTGCGAAAGACTGGCCGAAACAACAGTGATGTCCCCACGATCGACAGACGAAAACTGGATGTCCTTCGCACTTGCGTCGAGCCGGAGAATGCCGTTCACAGAATAGGGCGAAGCGCTCCAGGAGAGGCCAAGCGACCGCGCGTTCATGGCCCCGCCGCTTTCCGCGGGAAACCCCGTTCTGGCTTCCGCCCGCGTTTCACCCTGTACATAATTCCAATACGTACCCTCACTGGCCAAGAGATACATGGGGTTTGGAGAGGTGGGAAACGGGGCACCCTCGCGAGTGCGCAAGAGAACACCCTCATCGTCTCCCTGGTCAATTGTGAGATTATCCGGTCCGCCGAATTGTGCGGTAAAGTGCTTTTGCGAATTCGCGTACATGCTGTATAAAGACCCTCTACGCACAATCGTGATTTGTCCGTTCTTCCATTCGTTGCGTTCCCTCGCCAGCTTTTCAAGTGCGGCCGGCGGCTGCACCGTCGCTTGTGAGACCCTCACTCGCCGGATTGCGACGCGCCATCCGCGGCGACACCAAGACCCAGACAGTCGGCGACAGTTCGGTCGACAAAGGCTACGGAATATCCGCACTCACCGAGGCGAATGCTCGTACGCAAGTAGAAGCCTATCCCACAACCACTTGTGCCACCGGTTTCCCACCGAGGTTTCCGCAGGTTGGGCGATGCGTTCCACGCAATGAGCCCATGGTGACAGTACGATCATAGCCGACCGTCCTTTGCCGAACGATTCCCATCCCCGACGCACAGCACGATGGTAGGTCAGGGACACGGGTCGCCTGGCCAGTAGATGGTTACAGGATCGCCAACGAACGCCACACCGCTTCCATAGCACTCTCCTCCTTCGCAGTTCTGAGGCGCAACGCAATTCCAGGCTGTGAAACAGTAGGTCTGCCCCTCGCAACGATACGTTCCTCGTCGGTTGACCTGCTCGTTGGGCCACGTGATCGTGCAGCTTATTTCATATGCCAGAGAACACGTCTCTTCTACGCAAGGACCGCAGAAGGTATTTGTACACTCACACTTGTTATCTGGCGTTGCAAACATGTAGCATAGGGAATAATCGGTAAGCCCAAAGGACTTGGACTCTGCGCCAAGATAGCCGATGCAAACTCCGATGCACGCGACAATCGTCAACGCAATTGATCGACCACGACTTCCTTTCACAATCTCAAAACCCAAATTTCGCACGACGCACCTCCCTCAGTGTGGACTACGACCCGGTCAGCGCGCTCGCCGACGTCGCCGAGCCTGTTGCGTATGCTGATCCGGTCGGGTTCGACGATTTCAATTTCCAGCGCCGCGTCATCGCTCTCGGCGCGCGTCAAATTGACCGCTGCGCCGCCGTACGCGGAAACAGTGATTTCGAGCGGGGTCACTCCGTGCAAAACAACGCGATGGACCGACGGCTCGAGCGCCCGCACGCCCCGGGCTCGGACCGCAATAACGCCTGTTGGCCGATCCTGGGATGTCGTTTGCAACATGGCGGACGCCGCGTTCAGGCCAGAGGGCAGCCGGTCCGTCCGCACGGTCAGATGAATTTCCGTCTCCAGCCCACGCTGCTCGCCGATATCGACCGAGAGCCACGTCGCCGTCGGTGGATTGACCGAAAGCAACGCGTCGGGCGCGGCCGTGAATTGGACGGTCCGCTCAAGTGCTCGCTCTTCCGAAGGGGACTGCATGTTTGGACAATCGACACAGACGGTCCCGAAATCGACCTGATCCGTATCAATCCGCCACGTTCCCCGGACCGTGGCGGCGATCGTGGCGGTCGCCACCGTACCGTCGCTCGCTACAACAGAAATGCGGCTGGACTTTTCGCCGACGTGAATTCCCGGGTTGAACTGAAACTCCAGGTCGACGGCCTCACCGGGAGACAGCGCTCGCCCGACCAGTTCCTCCTGAAAGACCGTGCATCCGCAGGAAGAGTCGAGGCTTGCGATCAGGATCGGGCCGGTCAGATCGTTCGAAGCGGTGAGCCTGAGCGTGCCGGAAACCGGCCGGCCCCAAGTCAGGTCACCCAACTGCATGGTCGAGGGTTCCATGACAATTGACTGGGGGGGGGGGGGGGACGGCACCGCTTGAGGCGGCCTGCCGAGCCGAGTTCCGAGCGAGACGACGAACCCGACGAGCACCGCGATTGCCAGTACCAGGATGGAATGGCGCAACATGACAGTGCGGTATGATACGCTCACCCAAGCGGCTGTCAACGGCAAACTCAGGATTTTGTAAGCGATGTTCGAATTTGTGAGCCGCCGATCCGCCGGACCGCGCCGCAGACAAGGCGATAGGGTTTTCCCTATAGCGCTATCAAGAGGTGAGTCACTATCCGAAACCGCTTTCGTCGCGGACCATCGAGCTGCACCAGGTTCTCAGGCAAACACCCAATGAATCGACTTCACGGTTATTCCGCAGAAAGCGCGATGCGCTGCGCCGCGAATTCGTGCTGACGGCGGAAGCGGTCGCGAGTCAGCCGCCCGCGTAAGTCGCCGAGCAATTCGGTTTCCTCGAGAAGCAACGTCAGCCCGCCCGCCCCGCGACGACCGGAGCGCGAGTCCTACGCGTCCGGCGAATTCTTCGGCCGCGGATCCGTGAAGCCCTTGATCCGGCAGAGTTCGACGATGATCTCATCGAACCTGGCGACCTTCTGGTTGTCCAGACGCAGCTTTTTCGGGCCGGCCGGCGAGTCGTAGTACAGATCGACCCAGCCTTTGGCGCTGTAGTCCGTCAGCTTCGTCATGGTCGCGGTCGGAATGGTCCGGCCGGCGTAGACCATCGCCTGGTCATCCAACGTAACTTTCAGAGTCATCGCCCGAAACGTGCGGATGAGGAAGTAGAACCCGACCGCGACGCAGAAGATGCCGAAGTAGCGCTGCGCCTCCACTTCGCCTTCGTTCTTGTACCAATCCCGCCAACTACCGGCCGAAATCTCCGCCAGACCGTTCTTGTACGGAGCCGTCACCATTCCGAACTCGCTCGCGTAATAGCGCGTCACGACGCCGCCTTCGGTGCGCTCAAAAAGCGGTGCGCCCAGAAACCCGGAGACCGACTCCGGCGAGCGGCCCGTTGCGGCCAGAAGCGCCTCGAACTCGGGCTTTCGCGGCCGCGTCGGCAATGGGTCCGGCACGGACATCGGCGGAGAGAGCTGACTCATCTGCTGCTTGAGCGTCTTGGCCGCCTCGGCGCAGTTCTTCTCCGGGTAGCCGATCTTCCAGTCGTAGAAAAAATAGAGCCCCAGCCCGACGCTCAGCAGCATCAAGCCAAGCTGCCACAGCGTGTCCGCCCGAGCCGGTCCGCTTTCCAAACGAGTTGACATTCGTCTTGCTCCACATCGTCACGTCGGCTGTGCCGATCGTTTACGCGGCCAATCTTACAGTATTTCCCGGCGGCTTCCCGCCGCCGCGGCGTCAACCAACGACCGGAAACCTCAGGTCAGCAGGCCCGCGGACGGCGCGAATCGTCCATCGGCCGCGCCGGCATTCAGCGCCCGCAGCAGCGCCGCCGTCGTGTGCCTGCCGATCGCATCCGCCCACGCGAGCGGGCCCTTGGGATAGTTCGTGCCCTTCATCATGGCGGTGTCGATGTCCGCCGCCGTCGCGACGCCCTCTTCCAGCGCAAACGCGGCCTCGTTGATCACCGCGGCCAGCACGCGCGAGAAAACGTACTGTTCCGTGATCGAGCCGGCCGCGGCCGCCCCCTTCTCGCAGAAACGCCGCACCGACTCGAACAGCGGCTGCGGCAGCTCGAACGACCGCCGATCGACCGCCACCGCCGGCAAGGGGTGCTCGCTCTGATACGAATAGAAGCCGCACTTGCTCTTGCGTCCGAAGAGCTTCTGCTCGACGAGCCTCTCCTGGATCGGGTGCGGCGTGAGCCTGGCCGGGCGGCCCAACTGCTCCCAGACCGAGCGCGAGACCGGCGAGCGCATGACCTGGTCGATCTCGCTGATGGTCGCGACGCCTTCAGTGGTCAGCCGCATAGCTGCGAGGTAAAAGCCGCGGGCCACGCGGTTGACGATGAAGCCGGGCGTGTCCTTTGCCCGGACCGCGGTCTTGCCCCATTGGCAGGCGGTCTGAAAAACCCGATCCACAGCCGCGGGATCGCTATCGCCGCCCGCGATGATCTCCACCAGCGGCATGAGCGGCACCGGATTGAAGAAGTGCATCCCCACCATTCGCCTCGCCGCACCCACCGGCGCGGCCTGGGCGTGAAGCTCATCGATTCGCCGTCCGATCCGCGTAATCGACAAGGAGGAGGTGTTGCTCGCCAGGATCGCGCGCGGCGCGGCGGCGGCGATCGGTTGCAGGACGCGCGCCTTGGCGTCAAGGTCTTCGACGACCGCTTCGATGATCAGCTCGCAGGTGGCGAAGTCGTCCGGATCGGCCGCCGGCGAGAGGCGGCTGATCTGGACGTCGCGCTCCTGGGGGCTCAGGCGGCTCTTTTCGACGAGCCGGTCGAAGCCGCGGCGGATCGATACAACCGACTTGGTGATGGCGTCGAGCGTCACGTCGGAAATCACGACCTGGCAGCCGCTCTGGGCGGCGACCTGTGCGATTCCCGTGCCCATCGTCCCCGCGCCGACGACGCCGATCCGCTTCATGAAACTCTTCCTCAATCAAGCCCGGCGTGCGAAGCCGTCGAGGCGCCGCAGTCGGCCGCGGCGCGATGCGGCGCGCAGGCCGAAACCGCGGCGTGCGATCACGCCCGCTTGGAGGCAGAGTACGGTAGAGCCGGAAGCTCGACAATCGCGCGCCGCAAGCCATGCGGGCGATCGAAGACGCCTTTCAGTCGGTGAAGACCTGCTCGGATTCCGCGATTCGCTCGGGAAGAAGCTCGAGGATTCCGCTCAGCTTGTCGGCGGCGATGCCGACCGCCTGAAGCTGCTCCTCGGTGACTTCCTGCGTCGCGGCAGTCAGGTAGTAGCCGATCGCGTTCTGGCAGCAGATGGTGTCGGCGATCTGGATCGCGGTGACGACCCGGCGGAATTCGGGCCTGAGCGGCGCGGGTTCATGGTGAAACGCGATGGCATTGCGCAAGTTGGCAGGGAACTTCCAGCGGGCGGCGATCGTCGAGCCGAAGACCGTGTGATCGGCGCCGATGATCTCGCGCTCCAGAGTCAGGTAGTTCTGCGGAGCGATTTCGCAACGATTCGTTATCTCGCGCAGTTTCTCCGGGAACAACTGGTACTCGACCAGCAGACCGACGTCGTGCACCAGACCGCCGACGAACGCTTCCTCGGACTGGCCGAAGCTCGCTTCCGCGATCATCCGCGTGCAGACCGCGACGGACAGGCAGTGCGTCCAAAGATCACGAACGGCGAACTTCTCCGAGAGCGCGCCGGGGCGGAACAACCGCGCCAGCGATGCGGCGAGAGCAATGTTCTTGACCGCTGAAAGACCGAGCATCACGATCGCTCGATCGAGGCTCGCGATTTGCGAGGGCAGCCCGTAGAAGGCCGAGTTCACGACTTTGAGCACCTTCGCCGCCAGGGCCGGGTCGCTGCGCACGATCTCGTGCATGTCATGCGCCGTCGACTTGGG
>JACRLV010000258.1 GCA_016235145.1 Planctomycetota bacterium | reverse complement strand
ATCTTCGCGTTTGCGCGTCCGAAAACTCGGCACTGCCCAGATGGTCTACCCAGCGAATTTCTCTCTGCCCGCGTCCAATTCCCGTGCGTCGGCCTCTATTTCCACTGTCGCCGGCGTTTCCGGCGCGGCAGCGAGCGAAAAGGAGATGCACATGACGCGGTTCAACGGCAGTCGCAAGGCAATCCTGGTGGTCGGAATGCTCCAACTCGGCCTGTGGGCGACCGGCTGTGTAACGGATGCATCAGACCCGACCGGCGGCGCCACCGGCCGCGAGACTGATCCGAGCGTGGGCCGAGATCTCGGCCAAGCACCGGGCGCCGGCGCGGACGGAACGGCCGACTTGAGCCGCCCAGTCGATACCAACGAAATAACGGACGGGACGAGCAACACCATCGTCGTCGGGGAATCCGCGGACGCGTTGATCGCCGCGGTCACGCAGCAGCTCAACAACCGGTTTTTTGAAGCCGGTTCGTCCACTCTCGGCGGGTCAAACTCACAGACCGGCACGCTTCAGCTCGGGCTTTGCAGTGCCGGCCTTGCTCGGGTCACCGAAACCACGCTTTTCGCCGGCAGCACGCCGACGGACTTTCTGGATTTCGATTCGACTCAGACTCTGGACGGCGTGTGGTCTGTGGTGCTGGACAATGCGGGACTCGCGATCGAGATTCGCGACCAGGCGGCGGGAAGAACGCCGGGCCCATTGCTGCGCCGGTTTTCGATCGAACTCGACGCATCCGGCGCAGTCGCCGGCATCGACGGACGTTCGCTGCTGAGAAACGAGGATCTGACCGGCGACTGTGCGCAGGCCGAAGCGCGCGAGCGACAGCTCGCCGCGGCGATCACGGCGCTGAACAATCAGCGCATCGTGTTGACCGCCGCCAACGTGCCGAGCGCTGGCGCGATCGAGATTGTGCTGTGCGAGTCGGGACGGTACGGGTTGCGCGAAACGCAGGCGCGTCAGGTCACTTCGCTCGAAGCCGGCGCCTGGAGTATTGAGCTCGACGCAAGCGGCCTGTTGCTGGTTCTGGATTCGGATCCGGCCTTCGACCCGTCCGGGCAGACGTTCCGCACCACCGTGGCCGTACAGATCGACTCCCAGGGCGGCGTGCGAATCGGCACGGGCAATTCCAGTCTGACGCCGATCCAGGGCAACTGCGAAACCGCAATCCAGGATTTGCTGAACTGACGCGGCGAGGGCGGGGAGCCGAAGGGACGCGGCTGCGTGCGGGAAACCGTACGCAGCCGCCGTTGTGCCTCGGATTATTCAGTACGGTCACTTCACGTGTGTGTGCCGTCGGACTTTCGCCCGATGACTCAGCGCTACCCACCCTCGGATGCGACGATGATCACGCGCGAGTGCTCGGGCAGTTTGATTGTGGCGTCCAGCGGCCGCACCAGTCCGTTCTCTACGACGCCGGCGACCGCCAGCGGACGGCGCGCGGTGCGAGAAAGATGGGCGTCAACCGGCTCGGGTTGCACCCCCGGCGGAATGTCGAGCGGGGCGCGGTGCGGTTCGGCCGCAATGTGCTCGTCGAGCGATCGGCGCTCGGGACTGCGCGAGTCTTCCGCTGCTTGGCGCATCGATTAGTCCTTCAATAGGCCGTTATCACGAAGATCGGAGCATCGTCCAAGTCTGCGAGGATGTCTCGAATCTCGTCTTCTCTATCATAGCGCCAGATCACCCAAATGCGCCGGCCGTTTGGTATTTGGGCGAACATCGCGTAGGAGCCGTCGCGCCGATTTTCCAGGAAATATACGTGCTCGAATGCCGCTTCGACTTCATCGGGACCGAGGCTGTGTGCTGTGATCTTGGAGAGATTCCACTCGATCCATTTGAATCGTCTCGCCACTCAGCTTTCTCCGCGGACGGCCATCGGCACGAAGAGGGCCTCTTGTTGGCCACCAAATAATACCGCCGATAACCGAGTGGGCCGAGACACTTGGGTCTGCCCGCTTGCGCGCATTCGGCCAACGACGGCTGGTTTGCTCCTGAGCGTCGGTGCTATTCCTTCCGCCCCGCGCTCTTCACCGCGTCCGCGACGCCGGGAATCTGATCCGCGCCGGTCTTGACCTCCGCAGAGGACTTCTTGAGCTCATCAGCGATCGGCTCGTACCGGCCGCCCAGATGCTGCGACAGAAACGCCTCGGCGACGCAGAAGAACGCCATGTTGTTCTCAGGCCGCGCGAAGCCGTGCCCCTCGTCGGGGAACAGCACGTACGTGACCGGAATCTTCTTTTCCTGCATGGCCCGGACGATCTGGTCTGCCTCCGACTGCTTTACGCGCGGATCATTGGCGCCCTGGCCGATGAGCAGCGGCCGGCAGATCCGATTCACGAACGTCAGCGGCGAACGCGAATCCAGGAATTTCTTGCCTTCGTCCGTGCGATGGTCGCCGACGCGCGAGGTCATCAGCTCGATCATCGGGGCCCAATACGGCGGGATCGTCGATAGCAGCGTGTTCAGGTTCGACGGGCCGACGATGTCCACGCCGCAGGCGAAAAGCTCCGGCGTGAATGTGAGACCGACGAGCGTGGCGTATCCGCCGTAACTGCCGCCCATGATCGCCACCTTGTCCCGCTTGGCGATCTTCTGCTCCACGGCCCAGTTCACGGCATCGACCAGATCGTCGTGCATCTTGCCGGCCCATTCGCGGTTGGCGGCGTTGAGGAATTTCTTGCCGAACCCGACCGAGCCGCGGTAATTCACCTGCAACACGGCGTATCCGCGATTCGCCAGCCACTGCGACTCGCGGTCGTAACCCCACTCATCCGCCGCCCACGGCCCGCCGTGCACCAGCAGCACCATCGGCAGCGGCGACGACGGGCGTCCCGTCGCTTTCGCGTCCGTCCACGGCGGCAGCGTCAGGAAGCTCACGAGATCGAAGCCGTCGCGGCTCTTGATGAAGATCGGATGCATGCGGGCCAGCGGCTTGCCTTCGAGCGCGGCGGTGTTCGTGTAGAGGAACGCGGCCTTGCCCGCCTTGCCGGAGGCCGGATCGCGGTCGTAGCGGAAATTGCGAGCCGGACCGTTGTCCATGATGTAGGTCACGATCCAGGTCTTGTCATCCGCCGCGCGGCTCTGCACGCGAAACTCGCCGTCGGCGACCGTCTTGAGATAGTCCAGGTCGGCCGCGACGGCCTTGTCGATGACCTTCCACTCGCCGCGGCCGTAGCAGAAGTCAACCGCCTGTACGCGGCCGGTTTTCGGGTCGCGAATCGTCTCGCCGGCGTCGGCTTTCGCGTGTTCGGCCAGAAGCGTCTTCCCGCCGGTTTTCGCGTCGACGGCGAACAGTGCGGCGGTGTCGCGATTGCGGCTGTCGCTGAGGTAGACCGTCTCGCCGGCTTTATCGAGCCCGCCGTAGCCGGTCGAAAGCGCGTCCTGCATCGTGATGGTGTCGAATTTCTCGGTCTTGCCTTCGGCGATGAACTTGTACCACTCGGTGCCGCCGTCCGGCGTCTGCTTCATCGCCAGGCGCGGGGCGTAATCCTGATCGAAAATCAGGCCGGCCCATTCGTCGTTCTTCACAACGAGTTTTCGCTCGCCCGTGCGGATGTTGACGCGATAGACATCGTGGTATTGCGGATCGCGATCGTTGAGCGCGACCAGGATCTCGTCGGGAGATCGCTCGCTGACCTCCTCAATTCGGGCCGCGACGCCTTCGAGCGGCGTCAGGTCGGTGACCTTGTTCGAGGCGAGGTCGACGCAATAGACCCGCCAGTTTTCGTCGCCGCCGGAGTCCTGGAGATAGAGGATGTGCTGATTCGTGTACGCCCACTGATATTGGCGAATGCCTCGCTTTGCGTCGCCGGTCACCGCCTTGGCCTTCGACAGATCGTCGATCGGCGTGACCCAGATATTCAGAACGCCGTTCACTGCTGACAAATAGGCGAGTTGCTTGCCATCGTGGCTGATCTGGGAGTTCGCACGATCGGGATTTCCGAAGAGAACGGACCGAGAAATCAGCGGCGTGGATTGGTCGGTTTGGGCGGCCATCGTCAAAGGTGCTCCCAGTGTCAGGGTCATAACGAGCTGCAAAATAACGAGTTTCATGGCGAATCTCCTCGACCGGCCGCAGCATTACTGACGGTCCATCACCGCCGCCGCCGCCACATTCCGTGAGCCCGCGACAATCAGCCGGCGGCGACTCTGGCCGGTTGGCAAGGGGCGAAATTGTATCGAAATCCCGGAAGTTGGCGACCCAGCGAATTGGAGAACCTGCGCTGGGCGCGTACTGTCAACCGCCGAGAGTGCAGAGAGCGCAGAGAAAACGCAGAGCGGCGCCCGCATCGGAACGGATGTCTGAAGTCCCAAACCGCTCGACTTGTCACACAACCGCATTTCTCAGTTCTTTTGTATTCTCCGCACTCAACGCGTTCTCTGCGGTCGCCCTCTGCGCCCCACAGCCAGGTCGTGCCGAGAACCGTCGGCGGAGGGACGTCGGAAGCGGCGGCATTTTTTGTCATGGGTACGGCTTTTTGTTATTTTTCGAGTCCTGACGGCACTATCTTGGCGATCGGAGATGACCGGAAGCAGAATTGCGCGCTGGCGACAAACGCCCGACCTCGCCCCAGAGCGTCGCAGATCGCTCGGAGGTGGAGCGACCGGCAATTGCTCAGCGGTCAGCAAGAGAGGATCCAATGAGGGCGATCGTTTCACTCTTGTGTGCCTCGCTCGGATGTTGGCTGGCAGGCTGCTCATGGTTGCCGGCAGGGCGGCTCGCACAATCGGAACCCGCGGCTCGTGCGAGGACGCGGGCCGGCGTCCCACTTCCGCT
>JACRLV010000257.1 GCA_016235145.1 Planctomycetota bacterium | reverse complement strand
CAAGCGGGTGAAGTAAGCAGCTCCGGCACCATCCGATCCCCAAGCGCCAGGGCGTGGGTGTTCGCGCGATTGGGTACAACACTCGAAAATACCCGCGCGCTGGCGCTTGATTCATCTCCCGAAAAATCCTCGCGGCGCGCGAGGATTTTTCGGGCGGCGACTGGATCGCCGGTGCACGGAGCGAGGTAGCGGCCTGCGTCTCGCAGGCCGTATTTCGGGAACGACCCCGATCGTGCCGAGTCGACGATTTACGGCCGGCGCGACGCCGGCCGCTACGCTTCTTGGCGCGCGCTGACGCTTGGGCTGCGGGCAAAGCCCGCGCTGAGGGCTCGGATCGGGTAGCGCGTCAAGTTTCGAAACTACACGAGACGCGGACCATCGCGCGAGCATCCGCATCGGTATCGGTTCCTGCGCGTTACGCGGCGAATTACTTCACGCCCGGCGCAGGTTCGTCGCGAACGGTGGCGGATACTTCGAGCCGGCAGTCGGAATGGACGCTGGCCCGCACCGCGCCGGACTGCCCGGTCGTCAACACCCGGCAGTGCCCCCCTACCACCGTTCGTACAAGCTGGGCGAATCCCTCCCGCTCGCGGCCGGCGGAGACGATCACGCATTCCGGCTCGACGGCCCGCAGAAACGGGGCAGTCTCTTTCACGGTCGCACCATGGTGCGGCGCGACCAGCGCGTCGCTGCGCAGGTCGAGTCTTCGCGCCTCATGCTCGCCCAATAATGCTCGTAGCGCGTCGCGCGAGGCGTCCCCGGGTAGCAGCATCCGCCGGCCGTTGATCTCGATCCGCACGACCAGCGAGCGGTCATTCTCGTCCCACTTGTCCGGCAGGGATTCCGGCGGCCAGAGCACTTCGACGCTTGCCGGGCCAAGCGAGAAATGCCGCCCCGCCGCCGCGGCCTCCCATGCCGTCGGGTGCGGCATGAGCGGCTCCAGACGGCCGATCGCATCGAAGCGGCGGGCTGGATCCAATAGGTGCGGCGGCATGAAATAGCGCTCGATCGGCATTTGCCGCGCAAGCGTGGGCAGCCCGCTGAAGTGATCGAAATTGCCGTGCGAGAGCGCGAAGCAGTCCAGCCGAACGATACCGAGTACTCGAGCGGCACGGGTCGCGGCGTCGCCGGCGTCGCGATTGAGAATCGTCCCGCAGTCGAACAGCGCGGCGTGCCCATCCGCGGTGTTGAAGAGCGCCGCGCTGCCATTTCCGACGGACAGCACGTGCAACGATGCGACTTCGTCCGAGCGGCTGCGGCGCTCCCACCCGGACCAGCAGCCCAAGCTGAAAACCGCGACGCTTGCTGCGGCGAGCGTCACGCGACGGCGCGGCGACGGCACGCGGCTTTCGACCGGCTCGGTGCGGGGGATTCGGACGAGAGCCCGCCAAAGCAGCAGCAAACCGCCATACATGAGCACGACCTGCCCCGCCGACGGCGGAGCGCACTCGATGTACGTTCGCGGCCAGCTCGCCTCAAAATCCGTGAGCGCGACGAGCCAGTGCGTCGGTCCGCGCAGGCAGGGCGCGGAGAACGCGGCCGCCGACGTGGAAATCGAGCCGATCAACGTCTGCACGAAACCCATGATGGTCACGAGCGAGACCAGCGGCGTGATCAGCGCCGACTGCACCGCCGCCCAGGGCGTCAGTTGCGAAAAGTGGTGCATCGTCAGGGGCAACCCGACGAGCCAGCAAAGCAGGCTGGCGCCGAACCAACCGCGTACGGTTCTCGAAGCCGCCCGGCGCAGGAATGCAGGCCAGGTGGCCGCTTCCTCCGGAGTTTGGAGAATCAACCCGCGCTTCAAGGGAATACCGATGCTGGGAAACACAATGACGAGCCCGGCGACCTGGACGAATGAGAGCTGAAAACCGGCATCGAACAAATCCAGCGGGCTGTACATCAGGATGCCGATCGCGGACGCCGCCAGCCAGTTCGTCGGATTCAGCGGCCGGCCGATCGAGATAGCCACGCAAGCGAGCAGCCCCATTGCCGTCGCCCGCAGGATCGGGCTGTTGGGGTCGGCGATCGAAAAGTACGTGATCAGCACGAGTGCCGTCACGGCAGCGGTCGCACGTGCACCGCGTCGCAATCCACGCCGAACAACCCACCACGTCACCAAACCCAGCAATCCAACATGAAACCCGCTGACGCTGAGCAGGTGGATCGTGCCCGTTCGCCGAAACGCCTCGCTGACGGCCTTCGAAGCGGCCGAGCGGTGGCCGAGGACCATCGCGTCCAGCAGACGCGGCTCTTCCTGGTCGAGTTCTTCATACGCCGAAAGGAGCCGACTTCGCACAAACGAGCGAAACCGATCAAGCGCGACTCGCACCGCCGCGCGGTCCTCAAGGACGTGCACCAGCTTGGCGCTCTCGACCGTCAGCCCGACGTGAATCCCCTGGATTCGCAACCAGGAAGCGAAATCCTCTTCGCCGGGATTCTGCGGGCCGCGGAAGCGATACAGCCACCCTGCGACCTTAATCGAATCGCCGACGCGAACCGGCGTCTGTTCACCCGTCACGGTTACGCGAACCAGCCCTTGCACCGTCAACGGCTCGTCGCCGTTCCGCAACGCAGTTGTGTCCATCAGGAATCGGAACTGCGGCCCGGCGCGGTTCGGCTGAAAGGGATTTCGCTGGATCTGATCCACGCGGTACGGAGGCGTGATCACGACGCCTTGCAGGCATTCCAGCACGCGATCCGCTTGCGCAAGATGCGCGACGTGGTCTTTCGGGAGCTGGATCACGGTCTGACAGCGGATGATTCCCACGCATCCCGCGATCAGGAAAACCGCGGGGTTCGCGAGTCGCCATGCCGCCCGGCGGTCGCGTTTGCGTATCCACATCCAAATCAGGGCGGCTGCCGCAGCTGTAACGAATGCCGCGCCTGTCGCAGCACCCGAAAATCCGAGACTGTTGGATGCGGCGATGCCGAGCATCAGTCCGACCGCAGGCGCGACCAGCGGCCGCGGCGAGCTGGGTGGCTCGAGGTATGGCTCCCGATCCGGAATGTCGTGGGAGGTTGAGGCCATCGGCTCCGCCATACGCCGAAGCGACACACCGGCGGGACGCCGGCGCCACAATCTTGGAATCGCCGGCGGGACGCCGGCGCCACACTACTCGATTTACCGGCGGAATGCCGGTTCCATAACTCTGTACTACATGGTTCGAAACCGACTTCTATCGCCCCTGACCGCGAACGTCCAGGGCGTCGCGCAGCCCATCGCCGACGAAATTCAGCGCCAGAAGCGTCAGCGACAGGGCCGTGCACGGAAACGCGATCAGCCACCAGTCGAAACGGATCGGGTTCAGCACGCGCACGCCGTCGGCCGCGAGCGAACCCCAGGTCGCCTGCGGCGGCTGCACGCCGATCCCCAGAAAGCTGAGAAATGACTCCTGGAGAATCGCCTGCGGCACGGTCAGCGTGGCGAAGACGACGATCGGGCCCGCCAGGTTCGGCAGGATGTGCCGCAGCAGGATGCGGCGGGTCGGCAAGCCCAGGGCCCGCGCGGCTTCCACAAACGGCTGTTCGCGCAACGAGAGCACCTGTCCGCGGATCACGCGGGCCATCGTCAGCCAGCTCACGCTGCCGATCGCCGCCGCCAGCACGACGAACCGCGACCATTCGCGCGTCATGGGCCGCCAGGATTGCGTTTGCGCGTCGTAGATCAGCGGCGTGTTTTCGAGCTGGGCGCCCAGCGAAACGGCGAACAGCATGAGCAGCAGCAAAGTCGGCAGCGCGTAGAGCACGTCCACCGCCCGCATCATCCACTCATCCACCGCACCGCCGAGATAGCCCGCGATCGCGCCGTACGCCGTGCCGAGAATGACGGCGATCACCGCCGCGAGCAGGCCCAGCGAGAGAGAGATCGCACCGCCGTAGAGAGTCCGCGCCAGCAGATCCCGACCGAGTTCGTCCGTACCGAAGACGTGTTCGAGAGTCGGAAAGCGGCGGGCGGCGTCGAGGTCCGCTTTTCTCATCGCGCCGGCGGACCAGCCGAGCGAAAGCGTGCACGCCAGCAGCATAACGCTCAAACAAAGAACGCCGGCCACCGCGGCGCGATTGCGGCGAAAACGGCTCCAGACGGTCGAACGCGACTCGATCACGCGGGCATCTTAGCCAGTTTCTGCGCCTTCGCAGCGTCCCGTCGGACTCGGAGGTCCGACGCTACGAATTGCGGCGCTGCAAATCCCGGCACTACGAATCGGACCTGATCGAATACCACGCGGCCGCCAGGGCCGACTGATTGCTCCGGTCGGACAGGCCCGTCGGCCGGACTTGAACGTGTCGGGCCGCGGTTGAGATCGCTTCCGCGTCGAGGGTTTGCCGGGCGATCGGTTCCCAAAGATCAAAATGGGCGCTGCCGATCGTTCCGAGGACGAACACGTCAGGGTTGAGCACGTCCGTCAGGATGGCTAGAAGCCGGCCAAGCTCCGTTGCACAGCGCTGCATCACTCGCCCGGCCGCGGGATCGCCCGCTCGGGCCGCCTTGCACACGTGCTCAGAGGTCAGACCGCCACAATCTCGAACGAATTCGGCGAGCGCCGTCGATTCGCCGGCCTGCTCGCAGGCGAGGAGCTCAGCGCGCGCGACCTGGACAACCCCCGGACCGCTCAGATAGCCCTCAACACTGCCCCGCTTCGCAAAGCCGACCGGACCGTCGTCGCGCAGTCGAATGTGCCCGATTTCGCCAGCCAGGCCGAGCGGCCCCTCAAACAAACGCCCGTTGACGATCAGACCCGCTCCCATGCCCGTTGACATCGTGAGGTACACGGCAGTGTCGGCGCCCCGCGCCGCGCCCCACAGCCACTCCGCCAGGGCGCTCGCGTTGGCGTCGTTCATGATCGTCACCGCCATCCCCAACCGCTTTGATAGGAACTCGCGGATCGGAAAGTGGTGCCAGCGCGGCATGTTCGGCGGGTCCAGAAACGCGCCTTTGGCGTAGGAAAGCGGCCCGGGACAAGCTGCGCCGGCGGCCGCGATCGGCCGGCCGGACGCATGCTGCCGGCGAAAAGTCTCGAGTTGTTCCAGCACCCATTCCAGAGTCGGCGCCGGCTCGGCCTCTCGCCCTGTGGGCCGCGCGGCGGAGGCCAGCACGCGCCCCGTCGTGTCGCCCAGGCAGACGCCGATCTTCGTTCCGCCAACGTCGATCCCGAACAGCAGCCCACCGCTTTCAGCAGACATTTCATCACCTGCAATCAGCTTCGCCGCGTTGCCCTCGTGCACAAGCGGAGCAAGCGACTCCTATCGTTGCGGCAGCGCCACGAAGCCGAGCCGCGCGATCTCCGCAGGCGTCGTCGCCGTGGCGGCGCTGCGAGTCGCGGCATCGACGAGCGATTGATGCAGAAACACGCTTGGCTGCGTGTTCACAAACTCTGCCAGCCGGGTTCTCTGCTCCGGCGAATACCATCCAGGCACGCTGATGACCCGTACGTCTCGACGGCCGGCATCGATGTGAAGCACATAGCGGCACGTCATCGCCGGCATGTATGGAGCCACGATAATCGCGTGCTTGGGCCACAGCGCCCGGCCGAGCGAGAGTCGTTGCGAGACGATTTCGCGCGTCGCCGGGTTCGATTGCGTCAGCTTGCTGAAATTCCCTGCCACCAATACCGCCGGAACCAACAGCGCCAACCAGCTCCACCAGGGAGTGCGGCCGTCGGCACGCGGCTGCCCCGCAACGCCCAACCCCACCAGGATCGCTAGCCCCACCAAGCCGGGCAGCGTGAATTCCAGGTTGTCCGGCGGATGATGCCAAAAGTAGAAGACCGTGTTGCCGACGAACATCCCCGCGCCCAGCACAAGCCACGCCGATCGCCCGCTCTGAAACGCCGCCCAGCAGCCAAATCCGGCGAGCAGCAGTCCCAGCAGCCCGATGCTTCCGCCCCTGCCCTGCTCGATCCGCTTGATTCGATTCGCCGCGTCGTCGGCCGCAGAGCGATCGGCCGCCAGCCCCGCGCCGCTCAGCAGCCAGACCAGCTTGTTGGCGTCCCAGGCGTGCTGCCCCTCCTTCGTCGGCGTACGAACGGTCCATTTCAGCCCCAGGCAGTACCGCACCGCCTCCGCGAATTTCGTCCCGCCGGTCATTTCGTGAAACAGCGGCGGCCCATCCACGGCTGTGTCGCGCATGGCGTCGTCGCGGGCGTGCAACTCGGCCGGGTTTTCACGCGCGTAGTACCAGGCGATCGTCGCCACGAACGGCATAACCACCACGCCTGCGGCGATCGCAATCTGGGCAACGCGCACGGGGGCCGACTTCCGCGCCACCCACCAGGCCTCAACGAAAGCCGGCAAGACGAAGACTTCCGACGGCCGGCTCATCGCGCACGCCGCGAGCAGCAATACGGCGGCGTACAGCCAAAGCACGCGCCGCTCGCCAATGAATCGAACCAGGCAATACAAGCCGCCGATCAGCAGCATGCCGCAGAAGGAGTAAACCTCCGCCGCGATCGAATGCGTCCAGTAGATGCTGCTAAAGGCCAGCGTCAGCGCTGCACACAAACCTGCCGCCGGACTGGCAGTCATCCGCCGAACCGCGCCGCAAAGCAGTCCGACGCCCACCGCGCCGCAGACCGCGGTCATCAGGTTTACGCGCCACGCAACGTCGCCGCCGATCGGGAGCATCGAAAACAGCTTGCCGGCAAGCACAACGAACGAATAACCCGGCGGATGGCAGATTCCGAGGATCGGGCTGCAATACTGGAGTTCGGCCGCGTCCGCGTCGCCGACGCCGGGATGCAGCGTGAGCCAGTACACGGAAAAGGCCAGCACGCCGGCCACCAGCGACGGCGCCCATTCCCGCGCGGCTTTCATGCGTTCGGTCTCCTCAGACGACGTTCGGCGGAACGCCGACGCGACATTAGGGCCGGGCGCGCTGGCGATCGCAAGCCGCCAGCCCTACATTCCTTCCGGCGACGAGCCCTAAACAGGTACGAAAGCAATGAGCAAACGGTCAAGCACCATGCCGCAGCCCAGCCAGGATCGAGTCTCGCGCCTCCGCGCGGAGTTGAAGTCGCGGAGACTGGACGCTTTTCTCATACAGGACCGGATCGATCAATACTGGCTGACCGGCTTCACGGGCGAATCCGGGCAGGTTCTGGTCACGCCCGATTGCGTTACGCTGCTGACGGACGGCCGCTTCGACGAAACCGCCGATACCGAGGCGCCCTGGGCGCGAAAGATCCTCCGAAAGAAGCGAAGCCCCCAGGAAACCGCCCAGCAGATCAAACGATCCAAGCTCGGTCGGGTGGGTTTCGAGCCCGCGCATATGCCCGTCTCCCTTTTCGCCGACCTGACGAAGCTGGTCAGGCCCGCCAAGCTGGTCGCCGCATCTGGGCTCATTGGCCCGATGCGCTCGAGCAAGGACGCCGGCGAAATCGAACGCATCCGCAACGCGATTCGGATCGCCGAGCAAGCATACCTCCAGCTTCAGGGTTGGCTGAAGCCGGGCATGACGGAGGCCTACGTCGGCGGCCGCCTGACGTTTGAAATGCAGCAGCTCGGGGCGCAGGGCTCGGCGTTCGATCCGATCGTAGCGAGCGGCAAGACGGCTTCGCTCCCCCATTACGAGCCGGGAAGCCGTCCGATCTCTCGCGCCGAAGGGTTGCTGATCGACTGGGGCGCCCGAGCGGGCTGGTATGTCAGCGACTTGACCCGTGTGATATGGCCCGGTAGCATCCCTTCGAAGCTGGGTAAGGTCTATGACGTTGTCCGCGAGGCTCACGACCGGGCGATTGAAGCGGTCAGGCCCGGACTGAAGGCATCCGCCATCGACGCCGTGGCGCGCGGCGTCATTCGTAAGGCTGGATTTGACAAGCAGTTCACGCATGCGTTGGGACATGGAATCGGGCTCGCGGTGCACGAAGCGCCTCGGCTCGGCCAGAAGTCGGACGACGTGCTCAAACCCGGGATGGTTGTCACGATCGAGCCCGGAATCTATCTCCCAGGCGTTGGCGGTGTCCGTCTTGAGGATGATGTCCTGGTGACGGAAACCGGTTACGAGAAACTATCCTCGCTGCCGTGCTGACGCGCGGCGTTTCAGGTGCCCCTAGAAAAATGGAACTCGATCACATCAGAGGTCTCGTCACCCTGATGGTCGACAACGACCTCAGCCGAATCGAAATCCGGGAAGGTGACACGCACATTCTCCTTCGTCGAGGACACGCCCCGATCGTGACGGCGATGCCCGCCACGGCGCTCGCGGCGCCCCAGGCGACGCCCGCCGCCCCGGCGGTTGCCTCTGCAAACCCGGCGCCGGCGCCGGCCGCACCGGCCTCGAACGAGACGCTCATTCGTTCGCCGATGGTCGGCACCTTCTACGCCAAGCCCGATC
>JACRLV010000243.1 GCA_016235145.1 Planctomycetota bacterium | reverse complement strand
AAGTGCAAAGCGAAGGCCAAGTACAAGGTGCGCGCGTACACGCGTTGCGAGTTGTGCGGGCGTTCGCGGGCGGTCTATCGTAAGTTCAAGGTTTGCCGCTGCTGTTTCCGCAAGCTGGCGAGCGAAGGCCGCATTCCGGGCGTGCGCAAGGCGAGCTGGTAAGTAGTTCTGGGAACATGGCCAACAGCGATCCTGTCGCCGACATGCTGACCCGCATTCGCAATGCGAACCGCGTCGGGCAGATGCGCGTGAACGTGAAGCGCTCGAAGGTGTGCCTGGGAATCGCCCAGGTGCTCAAGAGCGAGGGCTACATCGTCGACTTCCAGTCGATCGACGACACCAACCAGGGAGAGATTCGCATCGACCTTAAGGTCGGCGAGCGCGGCGAGAAGATCATTCAGAACATCGACCGTTTCAGCAAACCGGGCTGCCGACAGTACACCGGGTACGACGGCATTCCGCGCGTGCTGGACGGGTTGGGGATCGCGATCGTCTCGACGAGCCAGGGTGTGCTCAGCGATCGCGAATGCCGGAAGCGGAAAGTCGGCGGCGAGGTGCTTTGCACGGTCTCCTGAGCGGAGCGTGCGGCGGTTTTGCGGAAGACGGTGAAGCGATGTCGCGAATTGGAAAGAAACCGGTAAGCGTGCCCTCCGGCGTGAAGGCCGAGGTTTCCGGCCAGGCGGTGAAATTCTCCGGGCCGAAAGGCAACCTCGCCTGGACCGCGCCCGAGCCCATCCGGATGAAGCTCGAGGGCGCCGCGATCGTCGTGACCCGCCCCGACGATCTTCCGCAGACGCGCGCTCTGCACGGAACGACCCGCGCCCTGTTGCAGAACATGGTCGTGGGCGTGAAAGACGGCTACTCCATTCCTCTGGAGATCTACGGCACCGGCTACACCTGCAAGCTCGACGGCCGCAAGCTCCTGCTGAATGTCGGCTTCATGGGTCGCGGCGTCGGCAAGCCGGCGCAGTTTGTGGTGGATATCCCCGCGGGCGTCGACGTGAAGGTGGAAGTTCCCGCGGCCCGCGGAAACAACGAGCCGGCGAAGTTCACGGTCAGCGGGGTGGATAAGCAGGCGGTCGGCGATTTCGCCGCCTCCGTGCGAAAGATCCGCAAACCCGAACCGTACCAGGGCAAGGGCATCCGCTACGGCGGAGAATACGTCCGCCGCAAGGCCGGCAAGGTGTTCGCGGGCGGCGGGGCGGGCTAATCCAATAGGCGACAGGAACAGGCAGTATGAATCCGATCGAAACAAAACGAGTGCGACGCGCGCGGCGCGTCATGCGTGTGCGCAAGGGCGTCACGGGCACCGCGCAACGCCCGCGGCTGTGCGTCTCGCGATCCAACCAGAACCTGCTGGTTCAGTTGATCGACGATGTCGCCGGCCGGACGGTCTGCGCGATTTCGAGCCTGCAAAAGGCCCTGCGCGCATCCGCCGCGTACGGCGGCAACTGCAAGGCCGCCGCCGCGATCGGCAAAGAGCTCGGCGAAAAGGCCACGGCGCTGGGAATCTCCGAGGTCTGTTTCGACCGCCGGGGTTATCGATATCACGGCCGGATTAAGGCGCTGGCCGAGGCGGCCCGCGCGGCGGGATTGAAGTTCTGACGGGGCAGCAAGCCCAGACGTGTGAGCAACTATGGCTTCCGCAGTTCAACATTCAGACCGGCGGCACGACAGCGACGATCGCGCGATCGACGACGTGCTGGTGAAACTCTACCGCTGCGCGACCGTCGTGAAGGGCGGGCGGCGTTTCTCGTTCGGCGCGCTGGTCGTCGTCGGCGACCGGCGGGGCAGCGTCGGCTTCGGCTACGGCAAAGCCAATGAAGTTCCGCCCGCCGTCGAGAAGGGCGTCAAGCAGGCCAAGCGGCGCATGCGGCCGATCGCGCTGCGCGGCACCACGATCCCGCATCGCATCGTCGGCCAGTTTGGGGCCAGCAAGATCGCGTTGATCCCGGCGGCTCCGGGTACGGGCGTGATCGCCGGGTCCGCCGCGCGCGCGGTTCTCGAGCTTGCCGGCGTGAAGGACGTGCTGACGAAGTGCTATGGCTCCACCAGCCCGAAGAACCTGGTGAAAGCGGTGATGGACGGCTTGCAGCGGCTGCGTTCGCGCAGCACGGTGGAAGCGTTGCGGGGCGTAGAGGTCGATCTTCCGAAAGAGCCCGAAGTCGTCGCGGCGCCGGTGGAGTCGGTCGGCGCGTACAGCAGCGAACAGGGCGAGCGCGATTCGCGCCGTGGCCCCCGAAGGGGCGGCGATCGGCGCGGCGGCCGAGGGGGCGATCGCGGCGGTCGCGGAGGCCGTGGCGACCGCGGGCCGCGGGGAAGCGGCGGAGGCGGGACGGACGGAGCGGCCCCGCCGCAAGGCTGACCAACGGCGGGCGGCTGCTGGATCCCGGCAGGTGCGAGTCCCGTGAGGCGAATGCAGAGGAGTAGCGGTCCATGATGCTCGATTCGATTACAAAGGCGGCCGGCGGCCGGCCGCGGCGCAAGCGCGTTGGACGCGGCGAAAGCAGCGGCCACGGACGGACATCGGGTCGCGGCAACAAGGGCGCCGGGGCGCGCGCCGGCTACAAATCGAAGCGCCTCTACGAAGGCGGCCAGAAGGCCCTTTATTCGCGTTTTCCGAAGCGCGGCTTCAATAATTTCAACTTCCGCACGGAATACACCCCGGTCAACCTTGCCGACCTGGAGCGCAGCTTCAACGATGGCGACAAGGTCGACGTGGACGCGCTCAAGGCCTTGCGTTTGGTGCAGGGCTGCGCGTCGAAAGTGAAAATCCTCGGCGACGGCGAGCTGAAAAAGAAGCTGCGCGTAACCGCGCACGCTTTCAGCGCCGACGCCCGCAGTGCGATCGAAAAGGCCGGCGGCTCGTGCGAGCTGTTGCCGAAATCGAACGCCGCGGCCGCCTGGAAGGCGAAGCGGCGCTCAGCGAAGGGCAAAAAGCGCGTCTCGGGTCCGTCGCGCATCGACAAGAAGAAAGCGGCGCGTGCCAACGCCTAGGGTTGCTGCGCGCCAGGCTTTTGAGGTTCCATACAATGATCCGTCGGACGGGTCGAAAGCTCTGGTGTTCCGCGTGGCGAGCAGCCGTTTTGTTGGCGGTGTTCGGCGTTTGCGTCTACCGGCTCGCGCTGCACGTTCCCGCTCCGGGAGTGGATCAGGCGCGGCTCGCGCAGTACTCGTCGTCCGCATTGCAGGGAGGTGACGGGCGATGATTCGAGCCTTCTTCAACGTCTTTCGAATCCCCGATCTCCGCAAGAAAGTTCTGTTCACGCTTCTGATGCTCAGCGTCTATCGCATCGGCTTCTACGTGCCGCTGCCCGGCGTGGACCAGGAGGCGCTGGCCTCGCACTGGAAGCCTGGGCATCATGCCCTACATCTCCGCGTCGATCATCCTTCAGATTCTGTCGACGCTTTACCCGCCCCTGGAAAAACTCCAACGCGAAGGCGAGGCCGGGCGACGCAAGATCATGGAGTACACGCGCTACCTGACCGTCGGCCTGTGCCTTATCCAGGCGGTGTTCTGGTTGAACTACCTCAACAACAGCGAGCTCGTCATCCCGTATTTTCGAGGATCGATCTCCTTCGCGCTGATCGCTGTCCCCGCCCTGATGTGCGGGACGATGCTGATGATGTGGATCGGCGAGCAGATCGATGAATTCGGCCTGGGCAACGGCGTCAGCCTGATCATCATGTCGGGCATCGTCTGCCGCCTGCCCAACGTCTTCATCGAAGTCGCCCAGGGCCTGAACCTCAAGGGCACCGTCGGCGGCGGCGGAATGGGGCCCGAGAAGATCATGTTCCTCGCGATCTCGTTCGTCGTGGTCGTCGCCGCCGCGATCGTGATCACGCAGGCACAGCGGCGAATTCCCATTCAGCAGGCCAAGCAGACCCGCGGCCGGCGAGTCGTCGGCGGCGCGCGGCACTACCTGCCGCTCAAGCTCAACCACGGCGGCGTGATGCCGATCATTTTCGCGAGTTCGTTCCTGCTTCTGCCGGGCTGGTTGTTCAGCACGCTTCTTCAGTGGGGCGCCTGGCCCATCAACCTCTGGGCGATTCTCTCGGAGTGGTTCCAGCCGGGCAAATTCGTCTATGAGTTCCTGTACGTGGCGATGGTCTATGTTTTCGCGTACTTCT
>JACRLV010000242.1 GCA_016235145.1 Planctomycetota bacterium | reverse complement strand
AGATACGTGATGGGACCCAATTTCGCGAAGGGGTGGGGGGACGGGGGAAAACCCTGCGGCGCGCTGCCAGCCCGTGGGTCACGAACTCAGCGATGCCGCCTGCTGCGCACTTCGCCGCTCGCCGCACGTACCCGTGTGGTCTGGGCAGCGCTCGTCCCCGCCGTCCGTTTCGCGTTTGGAAGCCGCCTGCTGCGTCGGACGCTTCGGAGCAGGGGAATCGGGCATCTGCACAGCGTGGCGCGTCACGGAGCCGCGTGTACGTTGGGCTCCCACGCTTCCGGCGCGGCAACCCGATTCGCCAACAGCCGCCGGACGGCATCCGCTTCGTCGGTGCGGTACGTGCGGTACATCGCGGTACATTCGAGAGGATGGAAGCGGCAAGCGCCGTGGCGCTCTCCGGCTACGTCGGCCCGCCCGCCGTCCGCGCGAGCGCCACGATCGCCGCCCGGATCGGTTCGGCGAGCTTCGGCCACGCCGTCAAAACGTCCGCCAGTTCGGGCGAATTCGCGAGCGCTTTCCGCCAGTCTGTCCGCCAGTGCGCCGCGTCGTTTTCCGTAAGTGCCGAATCTGTATCGCTTTCGGACGAATCGCCAAGGGGTTCGAATCCCCTTGGGGGGAGTGTCTCGCCGCGCGTTTCGGGCTCCGCTTTTCCCTGCCTGAAATCGCGTTCTTTGCTGGATTTCCCGGCATTTCGGAACGGATCGGCTGCGCACCTTTCGCGTACGGCAGCGGACCGTGGGGGGATTTGTGGATGCTCGACAACGACGCGAATAGGATTTGCCCATCCTGTGCACGCACGGGGCTCGCTTTTGGTTTTCCTCTTTCCGTCGGCCTTTGGATTCTGACAGTCGCAGTCGGGCGAGCAACCCCGCGGCGGGTCCCGCACGCTCACCGTGGTTGCGGCGTGAGCTGTCCATCCGCCGCCGCGCTCGCTGAAAAGCGAAGTTCCGCAGTCCGCTCCGCACACGTCGAACTCATACCGGCCTCGACCGTACCATTGGCGGCACGCATTACGGAGCAAACGCCAGATGCACTACATCCGCCCGCGTCCGATCTGGGCGACGCTGACGCCGTACGTGATCGGCGG
Source organism: Planctomycetota bacterium (assembly GCA_016235145.1). Classification (GTDB taxonomy): domain Bacteria; phylum Planctomycetota; class Phycisphaerae; order UBA1845; family Fen-1342; genus JACRLV01. The sequence goes on along the minus strand of JACRLV010000242.1, from coordinate 13,332 downwards.
GCTCATCGTCGGGCTCACCGCGCCGACTCTGCAATCGCTTGCGGCAGCGCAATTCGGCCGGCCCGGCGTCGGGTCGATGGTAATCGTGAATTTGATCCTTCCCGCGCTGTTCGTCGGCCTGTCCGCGATTTATCCGGATTGGCGGGTCGCGCTGGGCGGGACACTCCTCGGTTCGCTGCTGTTCCTGCTGCTGACCGGCCATCGCGGCTCGCTGAGCAGCCAGTACCTGGTGACCTTCATTCGCAGCATGCGGCCGGTTCTCTTCGTCGCGTGCATTGCATACCACGTGCTCGCGTTCGGCACGGCGATGCTCGTCAGCCGCTTCCGCCGCGTAGGCGAGCCGCCGCATCCGCAGGCCTGTCCCCAGTGCGGATACCTTATGATCGGGCTGCCCTCGCAGCGTTGCCCCGAATGCGGCGGTGAACGCCGGCGCTGACAACAAACATCGCGCATTCACGGTGTGCGAAACATGGATTGCGCGAGCCGACTGGTGGCCTTGCCGGGTCCGTTGGCGTCCGTACTCTCTCGCTGCCCCCCACGCCGTTCGGCGAAGGCAAGCTCGGCGACGAACTCGACCGCGCCGCCGGACCGGGGCGCTTCCGTCCGAAGCTGGCGTTCCCATAGATTGCTGCGACAATACGGGCGGGTATGCTGGACAAGGCCACGGTCGCTGCTCAGCTTTCGGACATCTTCACTGATAGACACGCCAGGAATCTCACTGCGAATGGCGACCGGACGCACTACGGGTTTAAGGTCGCGAACGTCTCTGACGACTTGAGCACCTTCGACTTGGTGCTGACGTTCAAGTCCGGTCGGCGGTATTGCTGCCTTGAGTGGGGTTGCCATGTCCGGATCTTCGAAGGCGAATATTGGGCGGCAATCCGAACCGAACTTGCCCGGCGCGGACTCGGGGCGAACCCGAAGTTGACGCTGCGTTCGCTTCGTTGCGTGGTTGAGGACGGAGCGCTGGTTGAACGCCGGGGTGCGTGTTACAGATCGGGCGCCTATGAGTATGAGGAAGGACCCTTCATCGAGGGCGAGGACGCCCCCGATTTTGTCCACGTCGAGGGAACTGACGAAGAAACGTGAACTATGCAGCTGCTCCAGACAGAATCGGGTAGCTGTCTATCCGCGCCGCAGTAAACTCCGCAGCCATTCCGCCAGAGTCAGTTGCTTCATGTCGCGCAACTCCCCGGCGTCCAGAAAGGCCCCGTGGCAAACGGTGCAGCTTTCGAATCGGATGTGCGGCTGGCCGTGGACGGTCATTTCGATCATCGGCTCCGTGCAGTGCGGGCACTTGGTCTTCGCGCTCGTCGTCGGGCCGGCGGCCGTGTCCATCTTCCGCGCTGCGGAATCGATGATTTCGGCGCCTTTTGTCTTCGCCAAGCGCTCAAGCTCCATCAGGTCAAACCAGATTCCGCCGCAAGAATCGCAGCGATCCACCTCAACGTCCCGAAACGCGACCGGCGCCATGCTTCCACAGCACTTCGGACAGTTCATCGAACGGCCTCCCAAACGTATCCCAATGGAGTATCGCCGATTCCGCCGGCTGGAACCACAATAAGTTCCATCGGTCTTTCAAATCGCCGCATGTGCGGGGCGCCGCGCGAAGCCGTACCGCCTGGCGACAGCCCGCGGCGCGTGCATAACGCCAAGTCGGCGCGTCCGCCGGCGAGCAAGTCCTTGGGAATCGCGCAGGAGGGGGCCTTGCCGCCTCCTTCCTCCTACACCACCGGGCGTACTCATCGTATCCGGCGGTTTCCTTCGATGTTGCGACGCGGCATATCGACGTTTGAGGTTGAGCAGGCCGAGCCGGTCGAACCACGCGGTCGGCAGCGCTTCCGAAACGCTCAGGGCGCGAGACAGACGCCGCCAGCCCTTCCGGTCACCACAGCCCGCAGAGGACTTGCACCTCCCACAGTCGCGCCATGCCTGACAAACAAGAAGTGCCGGGCGGCGCGAGGCCGCCCGGCGTTCAGGATTACGTCAAGGAAACGTATGAGGCGATCCGCAGTCTACCGCAGCAGAGACAGAATCTGCGACGACTGCTGGTTCGCCAGACCCAGCAGCGAGATCGCCGACTGGAGCAGCACGTTCTGGCGATTCAACGTTGCGGTTTCCGTGGCGTAGTCCACGTCGCGGATGGTCGACAGAGCGCTGGTCAGACCTTCCTTGGCAGCGTTCTGCTGGGCCAGGGCTGTCTTGACCTGGAACTTCTGGAATCCGCCGATACGGCCCTGCACCTTGGCGAGCTGCCCCGCCGCTTCGGTCGCTATCTTGGCGGCCTGGTTCGGGTTGTTGACCAGGCTGTTCGCACCGCCGCCGCGCAGCGTCTCGAGATAGCCGGTCACGGCCGAGCCGAGCTGCGAGGCGTAGAGGCCGTCGACGCCGATCGTCGATCGCGTGGTCGACGTGGTTCCGAGCTGGAACGTGGCGCCGCCGCTGGCCTCGACGTTGAACGCTTCGCTGCCTGTGACGGTTCCGTCGTTGTAGTCCTCGGTCAGGTTGAACGTCAGGCTGACGCCGTTGGACGTGTAGTTGACCGTCAGGCCGTCGACCGCGGTCGCCTGGCCGTTGACCGTGACGACGGCGTCCGAGCCGCTGTCGTTGACAGCGCTGAAGTTGCTGACGTCGCCGCTGATGATCGTGCTGCGGACAAACGACGAGGAGCCGTAGTCGCTGCTTTGCACGTAGAGACTGCCGCCGCTGATGAATGCGTCCACGCCGGTCTGCGAGCTGGCCGCGTCGATCTTCGCTTCAACCGACGAAAGCGCTTCGCTGGCGGTGATGTTGATCGTGACGGCGCCGTCCTTGCCCTGAGCCTGTACGCTCGTGTCGGAGCTGGCCACTGCGGTCGCGAGGGCCGCCTGGGCCTGCGTCGCAGCCGTGTCCAGCGAGACCGTCAGGCTCGTGGCGGCGTTCGGATCGCGGGCGAATGCGCGCAGGTCGCTGATCTTGGTCGTGTCCACGCCGGTCGTCGTGATGCCCAGCGAACCGTCGAGCAGTTTCTTGCCATTGAATTCGGTCGAGCCAATGATGCGGTCGATCGCGGTAAGGGCTTCATCGATCTGCGACTGATTGGCCGCGAGCTCGTCGGCGCTGATGCCGTCTTCGTTCGCCGACTGAAGGGCCAGAGACTTGATTTCGTTGACGAGGTTGGCCACTTCGTTGATCGCCTTGTCGGCGACGTTCAGCATCGAGTCCGTGCGCTGGTTGTTCTGGATGGCGCCGTTCACCGCGGTCAGCTCGGTGTCGAGCACGCGGGAAGCAATCAGGCCCGCGGGATCATCCGAGCCTCGGTTGATCCGCGAGCCTGTCGAAAGCCGCGTCAGGGTGTTGCTTTGATCTGCGGATGTTCGATTCAGGATGTTAAGCAGCGAAAGTGTGTTGATGTTTGTGACTGTCAGACCCATGTGCATGCTCCAGTTCGGTTGTGTCCACCTACCCAAAAACCGAATGAAGCCTGCAAAACGCCTCGGCCGCCGGCAAATCGCCGGTCAAGTTTTTTTCGTCCGGGACGCCGGCGCACACCCTCCCGAATCAGCCAATATCAGTCTGAAATCAAACGAAGACGGCGGACAGGCCGCATCGCGCCGCCTGCCCGCCGTTGTTACCGGTCCGGTGGATTCGCCCCCGACCACGCTGTGCCGCTAGAACCACCACCAATCAAAATAGAAGCCGTCGCCCCAGCAGCAGTGATCGATGACCACCTCGTCGTCGTCCCAGCCGTCCACGACAATGTCGAAGCTCGGGATGTCGCAGACAATCGTCGCCGGAAGAAACGCGCCGGCGACCGCCGCGGTCAGCCAGCTCCGCTTGCTCAATAGTTTTCGGAACATGGAAAGCCCTCGCGTGAAAGTGTCCTGAGACAATAGTCCTTCATCATTGGAGACACCGTCCGGCGTCGTTCGTTGGCAGGGCGGGCCGCCCGCACGGAAATTTGTACGCCGGTCTCCACGAGCCGCCCGGACATGCGCCGCGGGAGCCGGACTGCCAATTCGGCCGCTGCTCCCCGCCCCTTTATACTCCGACACATGATAACGCAACGGACCTCGGAATCATGAAATACACATACCTCGTGCTGGGCGCGGGGCGACAGGGCGTCGCCTTGGCGTATGACCTGGTCAGGAACGCAGAGGCCAAACGCCTCATTCTGGCGGACGCCGACCGGGACGTCGCGACCCGCGCCGTCGACCGGCTTCGGACGCTCCTGCCGGGTGCGGCCTGCGAATTAGCCGGCGTCGGCTGCGATGTCGCCGAAGGAGCCACGCTCGAACGGCTCATGGCGGGCGTGAACGTGGTTTGTTCGGCGGTTCCCTATCGCTTCAACGTCGGGCTGACCGACGCCGCCATCGCCGCGGGCGCGCACTTCAACGACCTCGGCGGAAATACCGACGTGGTGCGCGAACAACTCGCCCGGCACGCGAAGGCCGGGCAGGCGAACGTGACCGTGGTTCCCGACTGCGGGCTCGCCCCCGGACTGGGCAACATCGTCGCCGCCTACGGCGTGTCGCTGCTCGACCAACCCCTGCACGCACACGTCCGCTGCGGCGGCCTTCCGCAGCGCCCGGTCGGCCCGCTGGGCTACAAGCTGCTCTTCAATTTTCAGGGCTTGATCAACGAATACAGCGGCCACGGCGAATTCCTGAGAAACGGAATGCCGGTCCGTGTGCCGACGCTCACCGAGCTGGAGCCGATCGACTTTCCGCCGCCGATCGGAAGATGCGAGGCCGCCGTGACTTCCGGCGGGACGAGCACGTGCGCCGAGAGTTTTCTCGGCCGACTGCAATCGTACGACTACAAGACCGTCCGCTATCCCGGGCATTTCGCAATCGTGCGGGCGATGTTCGCACTGGGATGCTTTGAGGAGCGGGTTGCGCTTCGCGGCGGCGGCGTGGTCGAACCGAAGCATGTGCTGCGGCAGCTCATGGAAGATCGGCTGGCGTACCCCGAAATTCGGGACATCACCGTGCTGCGCATTACCGTGAGCGGCCTGCACGGCGGAAAGCCGCGCTCCCTACAGTGGGATCTGCTCGACCGGCACGACGAGACGACAGGTTTCACGGCGATGGAGCGGACGACCTCCTTTCCTACGAGCGTGGTCGCCCACATGCAGGCTCGCGGATTGATTCAGCCCGGGGCGCAGCCGCTCGAAAAGTGCATCCCGCTCGCGCAGTACATGAGCGAGCTGCCCAGGCACGACATTCGGTTTGAGTTCTCCGAGCGCGGCTGATCGGCCGGTAGCGGGGTGTCCTGACCTGCCCGGGGGGCGAAGGGAGGAACTCCGGCTCATCGAGCCGACGCGGCATCTGGGCGGCATGACCGTCAGCGGCCTCGGCGCGACCGACATCGGCAACAAGGCCGCGATCGGCGGCATGGCCCGCCAGTTCTACCGCCGGCTCGGGCGGGCGTATGGGAAAAGCGAAGAAGTCTGGATGTTCGAGCCGCACGTCGCGGAGCGCGAATTCGAAGACTGGTTGCGCAGTTCGCGCGTCGAGGTGGTTCGCGGTGAACGGCTCAAGCTGAAATCTGGCGTGACCAAACACGGCAAACGGATCGACTCGATCGTCATGGAATCCGGACGGTCGTTCCGCGGGTCTGTGTTCATCGATTCGTCATATGAAGGCGACTTGCTGGCCGGGGCCGGCGTTTCGTACGTCGTCGGCCGCGAACCCAGCAGCAAATACGACGAATCGCTCAACGGCGTCCAGACCGCGAGCGCGGTGAAGCACCAATTCGTGAAGCAGGTGGATCCCTATCGAACAACCGGCGATCCGAGTTCAGGATTGCTGCCGGGAATCGAACCCGGCCCGCCGCCGCCCGACGGCACGGGCGACAAGCGTGTGCAGGCGTATTGCTATCGAATGTGCACCACGGACGTTTCCGAAAAACGCCGGCCATGGGAAAAGCCGGCCGGCTACGATCCCGCGCGATATGAGCTGCTGCTGCGCAATTTCGAAGCCGGCGACCCGCGCGTGCCGTGGCACCGCGTGATGCTGCCAAACCGCAAGACCGACACGAACAACAACTTCGCCATCTCGACCGATTTTCTCGGCATGAACTACGCCTACGCGGAGGCGGACCATGCGACCCGCGAGCGCATCGCCGCCGATCATCGCAACTGGCAGCAAGGACTAATGTGGACGCTGGCGAATGATCCCCGCGTTCCGGAGCAGGTTCGCCGGGAGTTTCAGACCTGGGGGCGCGCGCGCGACGAGTTCGTCGATAACGACAACTGGCCGTACCAGCTTTACATCCGCGAGGCGCGGCGGATGGTCGGCGAAGTGGTGATGACGCAGAATCACTGTCAGGGGCGGCTGGCGGCGGACGACTCGATCGGATTGGCGGCGTACACGATGGACTCGCACAATGTGCAGCGCTATGTCGATGCGACCGGCCACGTCCGCAACGAAGGCGACGTGCAGGTCGGCGGGTTTCCGCCGTATCCGGTCTCGTTTCGGGCGATCGTGCCCCGACGGGACGAATGCGAGAATCTGCTGGTCCCGGTCTGCCTGTCCGCGTCGCACATCGCATATGGTTCCATTCGGATGGAGCCGGTCTTCATGGTGCTGGCCGAATCCGCGGCCTGCGCGGCATCGATCGCGACGGACGCCAAGTGCGCGGTGCAGGATGTCCCCTATCCGCGCCTGGCGGAGCGGCTCGCCGCCGATGGGCAGATTCTAAAGTGGGAGAAAAAGTGACGAACCGACCCATCGCCGGCAAGCGCTCAATTCCAGCGATCCGAGACACCTGGAATTTCGGGTGGGTGGTACGGGCGTCCCGCCCGTTTGACGGCCGAGACGGCCGTACCACCCGAAGACTCAAGCGTGATGGAACACTAGTGCTGGCTGCGGCGGCGCTGTTGCTCGCGATGTCCGCCTGCGAAACGCCGCCGATGCGCGATCCGCCGGCCTCGCAGCCCGCGGGCGATCCGATGGTCTCCATCAACACACTTGTTGAGTCATCGCCCGATTTTGCCCGCACGCGAATCGGCGGCGCGGACTATCCCATTCCGCCCTGGGCGCGGCATCTGAAAGGCGTGCGAATCGTGCTGGACCCCGGCCACGGCGGCGACGCGGCCAAGCGCGGCTTCAAGCGCGGCCCGAGCGGCGTGCGCGAAGCCGAAATGAACCTGCGCATCGCGCAGTTCTTGCGCGACTTCCTGACGGCCGCGGGTGCGGAGGTGAGGCTGACCCGCGAATCCGACGTCGATCTGACGCACGAGGCCCGGGCCGCGGTGGCCAACGACTGGCCCGCCGACCTGTTTCTTTCCGTGCACCACAACGCGGTGGATAACAAGCCGGACGTGAACTACACGTCCGTCTGGTATCACGCGGACATCCACTACAGCCCAGCGAGCCTCGATCTGGCGCGCTACATCTGCGACGGGCTTTACGACGCCCTGAAGCTCCAGCGCGTGACCGAAGTGCCGTTGAAGAGCGATCAGCTTATGTATCCCGACGGCTTCGCCGTGCTGCGGTATGCAAAAGTCACCGCCGCCCTGTCCGAGGCGTCGTTTTATACCCACCCGCCCGAAGAGCAGCGCCTTCGCACGCCCGAATATAACCTCCGCGAAGCGTACGGCCTGTTTCTTGCGATCGCGAAATACGCCCACGCCGGCTTGCCGAGAATGCGGCTGGTTGAACCCGCAGACGGAGTGCTCCCGATGGGCGCCGGCCGCCGCGTGGTTTTCGAGCTGGATGACGGCTTGCGCTCGCGCAAGGCATGGGGATGGCAACGCCAGATGATCGCCGACGATTCCATCCATGCGCGTCTCAACGGCCGCGACCTGCCGTTCACATTCAACGCCGCGGACTATCGATTGTCCGTCGAGATTCCGGACGATCTTCCCGCCGGCGACACGGCAATCGACGTGCAGTTCCAGAATCTGTACAAGAATTCGGTGATCAATCCCCGCGTGCCGATTCGCGTCGGCGCCGCGCCTGGAGCCCCGCAATGAGCCTGTACGTTCCGCCCGGCTACACGATTCGCGCCGCCGACCCGCGCGATCTGGACGCGCTCTACACCATCGCCGCCGACACGTTCTTTCTCGAATCGATCACGCCGGAGATGCTCGCCGAAAAGCTTTTCGACGACCGGCGCCACGACGAATTCCGCTGGGTCGTCTACGTGGCGGAGCACAAGGGCCGCGTCGCCGGATTCATGCAGGGCGTGTCGCGGCCTGCACAGAGGAAGGCGTGGATGGGGCTGTTCGGCGTTGCCGCCGTCGATCGGCGGCGCGGCCTGGCCCGCGCGCTCTACGCGCACATCGCCAACTGCTGGCCGCTCGACACCGCCGAGGTGGAGGCGCTGGCGATTCCGTGCAATTACCTGCTGCCCGGGCTCGATCCGCGCTACACCGAGGCGCTCTGCCTTCTCGAATCGCTGGGATTCCAGCGCTTCACCGATTGCGTCAACATGGGCGTCGAATTGAACGAGCCTTTCCCGGTCGAAGGTCCGATCGCGGAGCTGGCCGGGAAAGGCGTTCAGATTCGCCGGGCGACTCCCGCGGATCGCGGGCTGCTGGACGCATTCTTCGAGAAGAGCTTCGGCGACAGTTGGCGATACGAGGCCGAGCTGACGTTTCGCAACGATCCACCGTCGCTGCACCTGGCGTTTCGCGACGAGCGCGTGATCGCCTTCAGCGCCCACTCGACGCAGAACCGCGAATGGGGCTTCTTCGGCCCGATGGGCACTACGCCCGAGTGCCGCGGGCTGGGCGTGGGGCGCGTGCTGCTTTGGCTGTGCCTGAACGACTTGCGCGACGCCGGGCAGCCGACCGCCGTCATTCCGTGGGTCGGGCCGATCTCGTTCTACCATCGCTGGGCGAATTGCCGCGTCGAACGCGTTTTTTGGCGCTATCGGCGCACGCTGACGCAGCAGGTCTCGTAGCCGCACCGCGTTGTCCGACGCGGCATGACGCGGATATGCTCTGTGAATGCGGCATTCCCCGAGCCGCCGCATTCAAGGAGTTGGGCCATGCGATGGAACCGCTTCGTACTTGTGGTCGCCGTTTTCTCGGCCGCCGCCTGTGGATTCGCACAGGAAACGCCCGCGCCGCGCGTGCTCCGCGCTGAGCCGACGCAGGATGCGCAGAAGAAGGAAAAGCCGGTCTATGACGAAGCCGCCGACGCGAAGCAGCAGATCGCCGCGGCGATCGCGAAAGCCGCGAAAGAAAACCGGCGCGTGTTGATCCAGTGGGGCGGCAACTGGTGTCCGTGGTGCCTGAAGCTGCACGAGTTGTTCAAGAAGAACGCCGAGATTGCGCGGACGCTTCAGTATGAGTACGACGTGGTCCACGTCGACGCGGGGAAACCCGCCGGCAAGAATGTCGACCTCGCCACAAGCTACGGCGCCGACCTGAAGAAAAGCGGATTCCCGTACCTGACGATTCTGTCGGCGGATGGAAAGCCGCTGGCGAACCAGGACACAGCGGCCTTCGAGGTTGACGGCAAGAACGTCGCCGCCGGCCATGACTCGAAGAAGGTGCTCGAATTCCTGAAAGCGCACCAGGCGGAATATCGAAAGGCGACCGACGTGTTTGCGGCCGGGCTGGCCGAGGCGCGCAAGAGCGACAAATCAGTGTTCGTCCATTTCGGCGCGCCGTGGTGCGGCTGGTGCGGGCGGATGGAGGCTTGGATGGCGCGCGAGGACGTCGCGGCCCTGCTGGCGAAGGACTACGTCGACGTGAAGATCGACATCGATCGCACCATCGGCGGCAAGGAATTGCTCGCCAAGTACGCAACCACCGACAAGGTCGGCATCCCCTGGTATGCGATCGTGGACGCGGAAGGAAAGGCGCTCGCCGACAGCAACGAAAAGCCCGGCGATCCGAACAGCAACATCGGCTTTCCCGCAAAGGACGCCGAAATCGCCCACTTCGCGCAGATGCTCAAGAAGACCGCCAAGAAGCTGACCGCCGCCGAATTGGAGAAAATCCGCGCGTCGCTGGCGAAAAAGGCGGAGTAGGCCGTTCGCCTGCTTTGTGTGGTGCGGGCGTCCCGCCCGTGGGTTCCGAACTGCGATACACCGTCGGACTCGGGGGTCCGACGCCACGAACAGCCGCAGGAAACTCCGGCGGCCCCAGGTCGGACGATCGATGCCGGCTTCTATTGTGCGCCTGCGCCGAGGCCCAGCTCGATGCGGCGTTCGTTGAAATCCGGTTCCAGCAGCCAACGCGACCCGAACTTCTCGCCGTCGAACGTCACGACCACGCGGCCCGAAGGTCGACAGAAAAGATGAACCGGCGCCTTGGAGTACATCACCGCCACGGGCCGGATATTGCGCGAAAGATCGGCGTAGAACGGATTGACGATGAAGCGGCCGCTTGCCACACGGAACCGGGGGCCCAGATCGGGAACGCGGTTCGGCAGGTACTTGTCGCGGTCGAGCATTTCCTGAAACCCGGCGGCCAGGCGGGCGCCAATGTCCAGCTCGTTTCGAATCGCCTGTTGATCGCGGTTGGTGAGCGACACATAGACCATCGCCGCGGTCACCGCCAGGACCACAAGCGCGTTGCGCCAGATGCGGCGTTTTCGCTCGCGCAAGGTGCGCTCGCGCACACGCTGCGAGAGCTCCTGGTTTCCGGCCAGCGGTGCGGGGGCGTTCGACATGAGCGTGCTTTGGGCCGGATTCACTGATTCTCACGCGCCTCCACACGTGCCCCTGCCCTGCGGGCAAGGCGTCTTCTCCAAGAACCACTGCTGACACAGCAGCGGCGCGCCGGACCGTTTCTGGCGGCGCTCTGACGATTCTATCGGGTCGGACGGCGGCGTGGTGTAGCGGTTTCATCGGTGGGCATGCCGGGGCGTGGCAGTCCGGTGCGGCGTCGGTAGTATCGTTGCGACGACTGTGCGAGTCGCCGGCACGACGCGATCCGCCGATGGAGTCGGCGGCGCGGTGCGCGGTCCGGCTTGCCTCGCTCGGCCGATAGAGGAGACCGCAATGTACCCTCTCAAACGCCTCACCGCCTGCGTCGCCGGGTTGGTGCTGCTGGGCGGCTCCGCGCCGGCCCAGGAAGCCCAAACGAAACAGCCGGCCACGGTGACCGCCTCCGCGACCGCTCGCGTCTATCGCTCGCCGGACTACCTCGATGTCACGTTCGGCGTCGTGATTCTGAAGCCGACCGCCGGCGAGGCCCAGACGACCGCCTCAACCACGATGGAGTCCGCGCTGAAGGCCGTGAAGGCGTTGAACTTGTCCGGCGCCGAATACCAGACCGGGAGCGTGGATTTGTCGCCGCAGTACAACGACTATCGCGACATGGCGGAGCGGCGAATCGTCGCATACCGGGCCACGAACACGGTCCGTGTGCGGACGACCGATCTGAGTGCGGCCGCGAAGCTGATCGATGCCGCCACAAAGGCGGGCGCGAACAGCGTCGATTCGGTCGAGTTCGGTCTCAAGGAACATCTCGCCGCGCGCGAGGAAGCGATCGGCCAGGCTGCCAAAGCCGCGGCGCGCAAAGCGTCCGTGCTGGCCGAATCGCTGCACGTCCAATGCGGAAAAATCGTCAACGTCTCGGAATCCTCGCCGACGTACGGTTACTGGAGTCGCGCCGCCCAGGTTCAGAGCAATGTGTCCTTCGAGGGCGCGCCTCCGCCGGGCGAGGGCGCATTCGAGCCCGGAAAAGTCGAAGTGTCCGTGACGGTCACGCTCGTTTGCGAGATCGCGCCGCAATAGTGAAAGCCCGGATTCTCACATGATCGCCGTCCGCGGCGACCATGTCGCGGACGGCGCTTCGGCGCGACGGAGTACATGCGCTCTCGCGCCCGACTTTCATAGAATGCGCTTCACGTGCCGCCAAGGAATTACCTTGCGGCGCGGTTCCTTTTATCTCATCCGGGAGGTAGACTCCAAGTAAGCGCAGTCAACTCCCGCCGCAACGGTCCGCCCCCTTGCCGTTGCTCGGCGAAAACAAAGGGGGATCCAAACGTGCTAGCCAGTTTTCGTCTTTCAAGAGCCTGCCTGCTTGGTCTCATCGCGGCCGCGTGTCTGGCTGTCGGCGGCTGCCCCAGGCCCGACAACAACGCCAACGACAACGAAAACGGCGAGGTGAGTGAGCCCGATCTCGACACCCAGCGAGTGCTCGACAAGATCGAAGCCGCCGCCGCCGCACTCGACACGCTCACCAGTGACCCAATCGACCCCGGCCGACTCGCCGACCTGGCGGCCGAGCTGGACGCCGATCCTGCGGTCGAATTCACGGAGCTCGGCGCACAGGGGCTGGCGGTGCAATGCACGAACGGCATGCGGCTGATGTTCGTGGCCGATCCGTGCGACGACGACCCGAACGACCCGGATTTCAATCCGCCCGACATTGAAGGAGAGAAATCCGCGCCGCCGAAGGCGATGCAGTCGACGCAGAAAGGGATGGCGCCGAAGGCAACCAAGACCATTCTGTTCAATCCGCACTACTGGGAGCGGAAGAAACTCACGCCGAAGATCGAAGAGTACGGCAACGCCGCGTTCGCCCAATGCGGCATGAGCCCGTTTGAGGTCTACAAGGGCGAGCAATGCACGCTGGCGGTGCTGCGCACGCTCTCCGACTACGGCGTGATCCACCTGTACTCCCACGGCATCGCCTGGCCCAGCGGGTGGAATCTGAACGCGGTGTACATGCTCACCGGGCAGACGATCAGCGCCGAATTGGCCTATGAGAAGCTGCCGGTGGAGCTGAGCGAACGGCGGCGGATGATGACCGACGGTCGCCTGGCCGCGGGCTTTTTCAAGTTTCAACTGGCGACAGAGACCGCGCCGGTGCGGCGATGGATGGTGCTCGTGAGTCCGCAATACCTGGCCGAGAAAAACGACCTCGGAACAAACCGGCCGCTGGTTTATCAGGGATTCTGTTTCAGCTATCTCGGCGCCTGGCCGCAGAAGATGACGGAGGAGGGTGTCGGCGCGAACCTGGGCTTTGACTGGTGGGTGAAATCGCGGAAAAGCGTCCGCTGGGCGGCGCTCATGTATCGCGACATGGGTAAACACACGGCCCCCGACCCCCTGACGCTGGGGGATTGGTACAACGGCCTGTCCTATCGCTCGTACCACATCGTCGATCATCACTACGGCGACGTCGAGCGCGACGTGACGCTGAAGAAAGGCGGCAGCGACGGCCTGACGCTCTGGGAATCGACAAGCAGTCGCATTCGCGGCTCTCTCACCGTCGACAACCGCATCCGCGACATCGCCGTCTACAACGACTTCGTCCTCGCGATCGACCAGGACAACGGCCTGACCGGGTACGCCGGCGGCAGCGGCACGCCGGCCAGGCTCAGCTCCGTGCCGCTGAGCATGCACTCCTCCGGCCGCGGCGTGACGATCTCCGGATCG
>JACRLV010000241.1 GCA_016235145.1 Planctomycetota bacterium | reverse complement strand
TTTCATGTTGATCAGGTCGCCCTGGGAGATCACGATGATTCACCGACGTCATTCGCAAACAGGCGGTTGGCTCCTGTTCGCCACCTGTGTAATCGCCGCTGTGGCCGGCTTTCCCTCCGCCGCCTCGGCCCAGAATCCGGCGGATGCGGAGACCACCGCGCAGAGAGACGCGCGGATGGCCTGGTTTCGCGAGGCCCGCTTCGGGCTGTTCATTCACTGGGGCCTGTACGCGGTGCCGGCCGGCAAGTGGGGCGAAAAGACCGGCCACGGCGAGTGGATCCGCGATACGGCCCAGATTCCGATTCCGGAATACGAGAAGTTCGTCGGCCAGTTCAATCCGACCAGGTTCAACGCGGAGGAATGGGCCGCGATCGCGAAAGACGCGGGCATGCGCTACGTCGTGATCACCTCGAAACACCACGACGGGTTCTGCCTGTTCGACTCGGCCCAGACCGATTTCGACGTCATGTCCACGCCGTTCAAACGCGACATTCTCAAGGAGCTCTCCGCGGCGGTCGGCAAGGCCGGGCTCAAGATGTGCTGGTACCACTCGATCATGGACTGGCACCATCCGGACTACGTCCCGCGCCGCCCGTGGGAGCGCCAGATGCGGCCGGAAGGCGACGCGAACTTCGACCGCTATGTCGATTACATGAAAAGCGAGCTCAAGGAGCTGCTGACGAACTACGGCCCGATCGGCATCCTCTGGTTCGACGGCCAGTGGGAAGGCACCTGGAACAACGAGCGCGGCCGCGACCTCGAAGCCTTCGTCCGAAAGCTCCAGCCCGACATCGTCATCAACAGCCGCGTCGGGAAGGGCGGCGGCGCGTACGGCATCGACCGCGAGCAAGGCGGCAGCGGCGACTACGGCACGCCCGAGCAATTCATCCCCGACACCGGCATTTCCGGCCTCGACTGGGAAACCTGCATGACCATGAACGGCCACTGGGGTTACAACGCGGTGGACCAGGATTGGAAATCCAGCCGCGATCTGATTCACATGCTGATCGACATCGCGTCGAAAGGCGGCAATTTCCTGCTCAACGTCGGTCCGACCGCCGAGGGCCGCTTCCCGCAACCCTGCATCGATCGGCTGCACGACATGGGCGCGTGGCTGAAGATCAATGGCGACGCGATCTACGGCACCTCCGCCAGCCCGCTCGCCGCACTGCCCTGGGGCCGCTGCACGATGCGCAAACTCGCGGACGGCGACACGCGGCTGTACCTGCACGTCTTCACGCCGCCGGCCGATGGGAAAATTCGCCTGTCCGGGTTGCTGAACGCGCCCAAGAGCGCGCATCTGCTGGCGGATTCCGCTCGAACGTGCGCGGTGTCGCGCGACGAGGACGCGGTCGTCGTCTCTTGCGGGAAGGAACTACCGGATCCGACCGCAACGGTGATCGTGCTGGACATCGCGGGCTCGCCGGATGTCGCCGTTCCGCCGACGATTGCGGCGGATTTCGACGTGTTCGTTGATTCGCTCGACGTGCGTGTCACGTCGAAGCAGGATCGCGTCGAGCTGCGCTACACGCTCGACGGCAGCGAGCCGAATGCGTCTTCACCGGCGGTTTCCGGCCCAATCAAAATCACCGAGTCGCGGACGGTGAAGGCGCGTTCGTTTCGCGATGGCAAGCCGATCTCCGCGGCGGCCAGTGCGGCGTTTCAAAAGGTGAGCGTGCGTCCGCCGGTCGCGGATCCGCCGGGCCGCCCGGGGCTGGCGTATCAGTACTACGAAGGCAACTGGGACAAGCTGCCGGATTTCGCGTCACTGAAGCCGGCCGCGTCGGGCGACTCGCCGGACATCTCGATCAAGCTGGCGAAGCGCGACGACCAGTGGGCGCTGGTGTTTGAGGGCTATATCGAGGCGCCGAGGGATGGCGTCTATCGATTGCTGCTGACGTCCGACGACGGCAGCCGCCTTTGGATCGGCTCGGACCTGATCATTGATCACGACGGTCTGCATTCGGCGCTCGAAAAGCCCGGGCTGATCGCGCTCGCGGCCGGACGGCACCCGATCCGCATCGCAATGTTCGAGAAGTCCGGCGGAGCGGACCTGTCGCTGTCGTGGGAAGGGCCGGGCATCAAGCGCGAGCGCGTGCCGGCGAAGGCGTTTTCGCACCGCTGAGCGCGGACCTGAAGAACCCCCAAGCGCCAGCGCGACCAGTAGCATCGGACCAGTAGCGTCGGACCAGTAGCGTCGGACCAGTAGCATCGGACCAGTAGCATCGGACCAGTAGCGTCGGACCTCCGAGTCCGACGACGAATCAGAACCCCAAGCGCCAGCGCGCGGGGCCGAATCGGCAGCCGAGGGCGGCTGCGGTACATCAGAACCCCAAGCGCCAGCGCGCGGGGCCGATTTCATCGTCGGACTCCGAGGTCCGACGCTACGAATTGCACGTCCCCTCTCCCAGTACTCCGGGAGAGGGTCGGGGTGAGGGCGCATTTTCAGAACCCCAAGCGCCAGCGCGCGGGGCCGAACTGTCGACGGCGATGGCCGGTATTGATCGCGACTCTTGATGGGAGAACGGCGGCGATGCCCAAACACGTGTTTGAAAG
>JACRLV010000240.1:13878-20284 GCA_016235145.1 Planctomycetota bacterium | reverse complement strand
GGTTCGATGAGCGGGACGTGGAAACGGAACACGATTGGGACACTGAGGCCCCGATAATCGAAAGGGTCGGCCAACACGCTACGCCCGATCTACCCCACCGCGCCACGTCTCGACTCTACCCCGTCCGACGCTACTGGCTGTGCGCGGCGCGTCAAAGCGAGCTGATGCGCCTATCATGTACCGGCTGCGAACGCTGGTTTTCAGGGGACCGGTACGGATATGGATGAGTTCACACCGCGGCAGATCGTCCAGGCGCTGGATCGGCACATCATCGGGCAGGAGGACGCCAAGCGGGCGGTCGCGATCGCAATTCGCAACCGCTGGCGGCGGCTGAACCTGCCGGCGGGACTGCGCGAAGATGTCGCGCCGCGCAACATCCTCATGATCGGTCCGACCGGCGTCGGCAAGACCGAGATCGCCCGGCGGCTGGCGCAGCTCATCAATGCGCCGTTCGTGAAGGTCGAGGCCACGAAGTTTACCGAGGTCGGATACGTCGGCCGCGACGTGGACGGCATCATCCGCGACCTGGTGGACCGCGCGATCGTGCTGGAACGCATTGACGCCGCTCGGGGAGTGCAGGAGGCGGCCCGAAAAGCCGCCGAGGATCAGGTCATCGATCAGCTTCTGCCGCTCGGCGCCGGCGATGCGTCGGACGGCGACGCCCACGACCGCCGGCAGCGGACGCGCGAAAAGGTGCGGGCTCAGCTCCTCGCGGGCGGCTTCGCGGAACAGTCGATCGAAGTGAACATCGAGGAGCGGTCGGTTCCCGTCCACGTGATGTCGAACATGGGGTTGGACCAGATGGGGCCGGAGTTCGAGCGGCTGATGGAGCGCGTGATGCCGACCCGCACGCTCCGGCAGCGCATGCTCGTCCCCGCCGCGCTCGAGTTCCTGACGCAGCAGCACATCGACCGGCTGATCGACCAGGACGCGATGCACACGGCGGCGATTCGCCGGGCCGAGCAGACCGGGATCGTCTTCCTGGACGAACTGGACAAGCTGTGCGGCGCGGGCGGCGGCGAGGGCAGCGGGCCGGAGGTGTCGCGCACGGGCGTGCAGCGCGACCTGTTGCCGCTGGTCGAAGGGACGACCGTGAGCACGCGCTACGGCATCGCCCGCAGCAACCACGTGCTGTTCATCGCCGCGGGCGCGTTTACGCACAGCCGGCCGGCGGACCTGATGCCGGAACTTCAGGGGCGCTTTCCGATCCGCGTGGAGCTGAAGGATCTGTCCGCCGAGGAGTACTATCGAATCCTGACCGAGCCGACCAGCGCGCTGATCAAGCAACAGGTGGCCCTGATGCAGACCGAGGGGGTGGCGCTGGCGTTTTCGGACGGCGCCATCCAGGAAGTGGCGGAGATGGCCTACAAAGCCAACCAGATTCTGGAGAACATCGGCGCCCGGCGGCTGTACACCATCGTCGAGAAGGTGGTCGAGGACATCGCGTTTCTCGCGTCGGACGCGGTGAACAAGCGCGTGACGGTCGACGTGGACTACGTCCGCATGCGCCTGGCCGACGTGCTTTCCGACGAAGAGCGCAGTCAATACGAGCTGTAAGTCATGCCTTGAAAAAGAAACGCAGCCGACCCGCGGGGGCCGGCTGCGCCGTCTGTGAATCGCCGAAACGCTGCTGATTTACTGGAGCAGAGCCAGGATCGTCTGCGGCTGCTGGTTGGCGAGCCGCAGGACGTTCGTGGCGGACTGGACCAGGATCTGTGAGCGCGTCAGTTGGCTGGTTTCGGTGGCAAAATCGGTGTCGCGGATGGAGCTCTCCGCCGCCGTGGTGTTTTCCAGCGTGATGCTCAGGGCGTTGCCCATGGTCGTCCTGCGTTTGGGCGGTGCGGATGATGCGCTGCGCGGTTGCGTAGTTGGCCGAATCGATCGAATTCGTCTGGCCGCTGCCGAGCGAGCTCAGATAGCCGAGCGAGTTGTTGCCCAGGTTGCCGGTCGACACGGCTCGGACGCCCAAGCTGGCTTGGCCGTTGAGCGAGATTGTCGGTGAAATCATGAAATCGGCGCCGCCGCCGGTCACGTCGAAGGAGCTGGTTCCCGGCGTCGTACCGAATGTCTCGCTGAGCGTGAGGTCGATGCTGAGAACGGTCGAATTCAGGCGCGCCCGCAGGCCATCGACGCTGGCGCTGATTCCGTTGACGAGCACAGTCGCGTCGACGCCGTTGTCGCGGCCCTCGCCATCGTTGTCGCCGGTGATGGTGAACGTGCCTTGCAGCGCCCGCACCTGCGCGAAGGCCCTGGAGCCGTATTCGTTGCTGTTGAAGACCAGTGACGATCCGCCGGTGACTGACGCCGAAACGCCGGTCAGCTCGGTGACCGCGTTGACCGCGTCGGCGACGGAGCTGATCGTCGTGCCCGCGCCGAAGCTGAGCGTCTCGGTTCCGATCCGGCCGGCTACTTCGATTGTGGTGATTCCGGCGCCGGTGGCCGAAGCGCCGTAGGTGAGCGCGGCCAGTTGGGCCAAAGCGGTCACCTGCACCACCACGGAGCGCGTGGCGCCCTCGGCGATTCGCGCGCCGAGGATGTCGACGTCGGCGAAATCCGTGCTGCTCACGCCGCTGGTGGTGTAATCCAGCTCGCCGCTGAGCAGTTTCTTGCCTTGAAACTCGGTGCTGCCGGCGATTCGGTTGATCGAGCTGAGAATCGCGTCGATCTGGAGCTGGTTGGCGGCGCGTTCGTCGTCGCTCAGGGCGGCTTCGTTCGCGCTTCGATCGACCAGGTCTTCCAGCTCGGTGAGCAGCTTGCTCACCTCATCGAGCCCGCCTTCGGCGGTCGCGATCACGTTGTTGGCGCGGGAGATGTTCGTCATCGCCGCCCCGATCGCGTTCTTCTCGGAGCGGAGCAGCTCGGATGCGACCAAGCCGGCGGGGTAGTGGCGATCATCGACGAAATGTTGGTATTGATGCGACTCATCGGACGGTGACTCCACAGGCGGTCACGAGTTTTTCCGAACAAGCGCCGCGATCGAAGTCGTTCGCCGCTGCCTGCTCACGCCGGTCCTCGCGACCGGCCGGGTTTCCTTGAACCAAAGTGAGCATCGATCCGCGGCGCGGCGCGCTTTAGTAACCCCCCGAATCCGGCCCGAAAAAACGAATCCGCCGCGAAACGTAGGTTCCGCGGCGGATGCTGGTATCCCGATCGGCCGTGGCGCGGCCGAAGGGCGAACTGTTATCGGCCGAGCAGGCTGAGCACCTGCTGCGGCGTCTGCTGGGCGAGGGCAAGAACGGAGGTTCCCGCGTTGACCAGGATCTGGGCCCGCGAGAGGTTCGAGGTTTCCTCGGCGAAATCGGTGTCGCGCACGCTGGATTCGGCGGCCATCAGATTCTCCATCGTGATGCCGAGCTGGTTCTTGTTCGTGTCGAGCGTGTTCTTCTCGAAAGCGCCCAGCCGGCCGCGCATCACCGCGACCTGGCGGATCGCCTCCTTGACGATGTCCTGCGCCTGCTGATAGCTGCGGGCCACCAGCGAGTAGCTCTCGCCCGACTGAATCTGCGACAGGAAGCCGATCTCGGCGTTCCCGAGCCGCGAGGCGGAGACGGATTGCACTCCCAGATTGACCTGGAGATTGCTGTTGACCTCCGGACCGACCTGGAAGAGCGCGCCGCCGCCTGTGATGGCGAAGCTGGTCGTGCCGGTGGTGAAGGTCTTGTCCAGCTCGATCTCCAGGTCGAGCGTCGATGTTTTCAGCGTGAGGGCGTTGCCGTCGCCGAGGCTGGTGGCGCCGTTGATGAGCGCCACGGCGTCGCTTCCCTCGTCTCGATTGACGACGCTGCCGCCGGTGGCTGCGCTCTCCACCTGGAACACGCCGCTCCCGGGCAGGGCGTTGACCGCGACGAACTGCTTACTACCCAGTCCTTGGCTGTTCATGACGAAGCCGGTGGGCGGCGTGAGCGTCGCGCTGACGCCGGTGGCATCGCTGACCGTGTTGATGGCCGAGACCATGGCGCTGGCGGTGGTTCCCGCGGCGAACGAAAGGGTGGTCACGCCGACGTTGCCCTGGACTTCGACGTTGACGGCGGAGGGCGTGGCAGCGGCCGTGTAGTACAGGGCGGCGTGCTCCGCGGCCGAGATCACGTTGATGCTGACGGGTATGTATGCCCGCGTTCCGAACTGGGCGCCATGGATCTGGAGCGCGTTGACGACCGTGTTGTCCACGCCGCTGGTGATGTAGTCCAGCGAGCCGTTCAGGAGCTGGCGGCCGGCAAAGGTCGTGCTGTTGGCGATTCGCGTGATGCTGGCGATCGCGGAGTCGACCTGAAGCTGGTTGGCCTTGATCTCATCTTCGGAGAGCGCGCCTTCGTTCGCGGCCTCGACAATGAGATCCTGAACGTCGTTCAGGAGTCGTGCGACCTCATCGAGCGCACCTTCCGTGGTGGCGATAATGGTGCTGGCTCGCTGCGAGTTCGAGATGGCCTGGTTGACGGCCTGGATCTCGCTGCGCAGGCGTTCCGACACGATCAGACCGGCCGGGTCGTCGGCGCCGCGCGTGATGCGCAGCCCGCTGGCCAGCCTCTGGATCGTCTGGTTCAAATTCCCGTAGGCGGTGTTCAGGTGACGTTGGGCGACGACTGCGCCCACATTCGTGTTAATACGCGCCATTGGCCATCCTCCTTGAACGGTTCGTGGCTGCTTGTTTGAGAGGGGTTTTACGAACGCTGACAAAAGGGAAAAGAGCGATCAAGCGCGTTTCGGGACGTCCTTGGATACAACCGCCGATGCGCCGGCGATGTCCTGGGTTGTGACGCCGGCCGCTTTGCGGTTTTCGCGCTGAATCGCGTCGTAGATTTCCTTGCGATGAACGGCGATTTCGGATGGGGCGACAATTCCCAAACGGACCTTGTCTCCCCGTATGTCGACGATCGTGATCTGGACATTGTCCCCGATCATGATCGATTCGTCTCGTTGCCTGGATAGCACCAACATCCGCGGCTCCTTCCTGGATCGTGCTGTTGCGCAGAGTGGATACCGTAACCTGTGGCCCGGAGAGCTCTCGCCGTGAGCCATCCCGCCAAACTGCTCGGCGCGGCCGAATTCGCCTTCGGCCGGCCGCAGGCGCTGGATTTCGAAACCCTGGCGAGGTAATCATAACCGTCTCTCCGACCACAACGCTAGTGAGTTTTCGGACCTCTTTTTCACGCGGTCCGAGCCGACGCGTATTCCGCCGCCGGCGCGGTATCCAACCGCAGGAGCTGGTGCCTCGTCGAATAACGCTTGTCTGAAAGTACGAGCTGCCGCGCCAGGAGCGAGCGGGCGCCGATGACCAGCGGCCCGAGCAGATTGGCCGTCAGGCAGCCGTCGTGCTTGTTGATGATGACCAGGACCTGGCATTCCTGGCTGCCGGCGTGCGGCACGCTGACGAAGCGCCGCAGGTCCAGGTACCAGGCGAAAGCGTCCGCGGGCAGCCCGTGCTCCGCGATGCGCGCCTGGAGCGCTTCGAGGTCGTCCTGTCGGATCGTGGCGTCGTAGTCCGCGACGAAGGCCGCGGGATCGCAGGTCACAAAGGCCAGCGACGGGTCGTCCACCGACTGGAGCCAGAAGAACAGCGGATCCTGCGAGGTCTGAATGAGCGCGAAGCGCTGGTGGTTGGGAAACCCGAGAATCCCCTCGCGAAAACAGACAATGCGGGATTCGTCGATCTCCACGGGTCCGAAGCGGGTCGTTTCGATGAGCATCCTGGTTGCTCCCTCGGCCTGTACCTGTCGACTTCGCCTTCGCGCGGATCGGCCCGTCGGGGCCGCCAACTCCGATTTTCCCGCGCGCGACGCCGGGCCCTCCAGACCCGCATCCGCTTCCTGCGGATGAGCCGCCTGCCGCCGCCGGCCAGTCCGTCCGCCGGCGACGTGGATTCCTGCAATGCTCGCGCCTCAGCGTGCGGCCCGCGGCCGGCGCTTCAGCGCAGATAGTCCATCAGCGACAGGCTCAACAACTTCGAGCCCGACGCCATATTCGCTTCCAGTGCGGTCTGAAACTGCTGGAACCGCACGATTGCTTCGGTCATGTCCGCGTCGCGGACGTCGCTCTGTTGAAGCTGCGTCTGCGTCACCGCGTCCTCGGTGCGGGCGCCGCGCGACACCATGACGCGGTCCTTCGCGGCCAGCTCGCCCTGCACGCGCTGCATTTGCGTCAGCGTGTCTTCGAGACGCCGGCCGGCCAGTTCGATTTGCCGCGTGTCGTTCGACTCCAATCCCTGCCGCAACTCGAGCAGCGCCGTGAAGGGGCTGTTCACGCGGACCGGATTTACGTCCCGCCCCTGGATCGTGTTTCCCACCGCGGCGACGTCGAGCCCGAGACCGTCCAGCGCCGGCGAGACGTTCAGCCGCGTCACGCTGAGCGTGCCGCCGCCGATCGTGTTGTCCGTCGCGCCTGCGTCGAGGTAGACGCCGTGCCCGCCGTT
>JACRLV010000240.1:0-13782 GCA_016235145.1 Planctomycetota bacterium | reverse complement strand
GCTGTTGATCAGGTTGATGACGTCCTGGAGTGTTCCGTTCTGCAAGTCCACGGCGTTCACGTCGATGTCGAACGTCGCGCCGCCGGCGGTCGAAATGCGGAAGTCCGTTCCGTCGACCGAGTCGATGCCCAGCCCGTCATTCAGGCTGCTCAGGAGCGTCCCCGCGTGCATGGAGCGGATGCCGAGCGACGAAGCGGTCGATCCGCCGAATTCTTCGATCCGCAGATCCGATCC
Organism: Planctomycetota bacterium; assembly: GCA_016235145.1. Taxonomy (GTDB): domain Bacteria; phylum Planctomycetota; class Phycisphaerae; order UBA1845; family Fen-1342; genus JACRLV01. The sequence continues at coordinate 13,548 of JACRLV010000240.1, read as the reverse complement.
GGACAGGCGGTTCAGCACGTCGATTTTCGAGCCGTCTTCCGAGATTCGGGCCCACACGCCGACGTTCGCGAGGTTGATCCGGTTGAGTGCGTCCTCGACCGTATCGGCGCCGTTGAGAAGTACGATCGCCGATCGGTCGCCGTTGCGAATCGTGATGCCGCCCGCGAGGTTCAGGCCGGCGCCGCCGTTGAGCTGCGCCAGAGTGGTGGCGCCGGTGAGGCGCGGATTCAGATCGGCGCCGGCGACCAGCGCGGCGCGCGTACTGGAGAAGATTCCCAAATCGACCGCTGTTCGCCCGCCGTTGGCGTCCGTGATCATCACGTCGCCGGGGCCGCCGCTGGGGGCGATGTTGATTCCGGTGCTGGTCAGCATGGCCTGAAGCGGGGGCGGCATCTCGGCGTTGAGCCGGTCGATAATGTCGCCGACCGTCACGGCGCCGCTCAGATCGATCTCGGTTGCTGCCGCTCCCTGCGCGACGGTGATGCGCCCGAGCGAAACACCCGTGCCGGTCGCGCCCGCCAGGTCGCTGATCAGCGTGTCGGCGGTCAGGCTCGGGTTCAGATCGGCCCAACCCTGCACGCCGCTGGACACCGCGCTGAAGAACGAGCTGCCGGGGACGGTGAAGGTCTCCCACGAGTAGTCGTTTTCCACGGCGGTTTGCAGTTTTCCGTCGTCGCCGTGATAGAGCACGCCGTCGTTCTGCATTTCAAAGGGCTGCCCGTCGCCGTAGCGCCCGCTGAACAGGTACGTATCGAGGTACTTTCGATTGGCGACCGTGATGAGCCGGTCGAGCGATGATGAAGCGACCGAGGCCAACGAGCGCCGTTCGTCATCCGCCGAGACGTCGTTGATCGCCTGAAGCGCGAGCGTGTGCGCGTCGCGGATCAGGTCGACCGCTTCCTGCATCGTTTCAGGGCTGCGGCGGCGCGGGTTGGATCCTCGCTGGGGGCCTGGAAACGCAAGCCGGTTGCAAGCTGGTTCTGCGACCGGAACATGGCGTATTGGTTGGCGCGGATCGTGCTCAAAAGGTTGCTGGCCTTGAGGTTCAAGCTGATGCGCGGGTTCGAGACCGGCGGAAGCGCCATGATCAGGTCTCCTCCCGGGACACGCAGCAGGTCAGGTTTTCGCGCGTTCTCGTGGTCATAGCAGCCGCAACACCTCGTCGGTCATCTGGCTGAGCACGTCGATGTATCGAGCGGCGCCTTGAAAAGCGCGCTCGTACTTGGTCAGGTTGATGGCCTCTTCGTCCAGGTTCACGCCGCTGACGGCCTCTCGCTGCGCCATCAGCCCCTGGTGGACGGCGTCGGACGCTTCGAACGTGTTCAGGGCGCCGCCGGCGGTGACGGCGAGGTCGCCGACCATATCGCCGTGGTAGTCGCCGATGCTGCGCCCGCCGAGCAGATCGCTCGTGCTGGTGGAAGCGGCAAGTTCGGCGATGCGGCCGGCGATGTCGCCGTCGTTGACCTCTCCGGTCAGCGATGCGGCGATCAGACGCGGGTCCGAGCGGATCGCGTCGGCCACGGCGATCGTGGCGGCGTCATGTCCCTTGAAGAATCCGGCGATCCCCAGCGCCGCCAGCGCCCCGCTCGAGTCGTTTCCGAAGGAGATCTCCGAGCCGTCGGCGGCGGCGATGCTCAGCCGGTTGTCGGCGGCCACGCTCGCCGTCACGCCGGGGACGTTGTTGAGCTGGGCGACGAGCGAAGCCAGGGTGGCGTCGTTGTTTCCGATGCCATCTAGATCGACGTCGATCTGCCGCGTGGTGACCGCGCCCGTGGTCTTGTCGCGGACGCGGATTTCGAACGTGCCGTTCGTGATCGGGAATTCGAGCCCCGCCGCCGCGCTGTTTAGCGCGACGCTGGAATCGAGCACGGCGTGTTCGCTGGTGACCGACGCGTAACGAACCAGGCCGGTTCCCTGCGAGTGTATGCGGTTGACTTCGTAGATCAGGCCGCGCGCGAGCGTGTCCATCCGGTTGAGCTGGTCCTGGACGTGCGTGTCGCGGGCCGAGAGCAGGCCGGCGAGCTTGCCTTCGCGCGCGGTGATCGGGCCGTCGTTGTCGGCGAACCGCACGCTGGCGATTTCGAGCCCGTCGCGCAATTCGCGCTCGATCGTGATTCCGCGGGAGCGGCCCAGGTCGACCAGCGGCTCGCTGTTGACGTATACGTTCACGGCCCCGCCGGGCTGCTCGCGCGTCGTGATGTCCATCAGCTCGCCGAGATCGCGAAGCAGGGAATCGCGCCGGTCGCGCAGGGCGCTGGCGATCGTTCGGCCGTCGGATTCCGACGTGACGATCTGCTCGTTCAGGTCGGCGATTTCGCCGGCGATCGTATTGGCCTGATTGGCGACGACGACCGCCTGGTCGTTCAGGTCGCGAACTTGCTGCACGAGGCCGGAGCGCAAGCGCTGCATCGTGCGCGTCAGCCCGTCGGCCGCGTTGACCACCAGATCGCGCTGGGTCATGTCCGCCGGGGAGGTCTGCACGCCGCCGAAGCTGCCGAAGAATTCGCTCAGCAGGGTGGAGACGTCCTGATCGGAAAGTTCGTTGTAGAGGGCTTCCGTTTGCGAGAGGCTGCCGTGCACCTGCTCGGCGCCGGCCCGCTGGGCGGAAGCGAAACGCAGCCGCGCTTCGAGCGCCTCGTCCACGTTGCGGCGGAGCCGCCAGAGCGCGACGCCCGCGCCGGGCGTGACGCCGGCGATCGGCCCGCCGACCATCGCGGTCAGCCGCCCGGTCTGGCGGGCGTAGTCCACGTTGCCGGCGTTGGCGATGTTCTGGCCGGTGATGGCGAGCGCCGCCTGATACGCGTTCAGGGCGCTGCGTCCGATCTGGAAGGATGGTCCGAGCAGCGCCATCGCTTATCCCACCGCGTCGACCCAACTGCGGGTCGTCCTTTGCTCGTGCTGACCGGTGCGTCCGTACACCACGGTCTCCTGGTTGGCTTTCGCGAGGTCCGCGAACACGCCGCGGATGTGCTTATGCAGAGTCCGTGCCACGATCGCGGCGAGCCTGTTCTTTTCCTCGAGCCTGGTTGCGATCGCTCGCAAACCCTCGCTTTTGGCCCGAATTTGCGAGGAAAACGGCTCGGGCAATTTTTCGCTGAGCGCCGACAGCTTCAGCGGCGCGATACGCGGCCCCGGCAACTGCTGCGCGAGGCGCGCAATGATCGCCGGTCTGTCCGCGTCGGCGCGCGCCAGCGATTCGAGCTGCGCGGCCTCTTCGGTCGCCAGTTGGCTGAGCGCCGCGACGTCGGCGTTGCGCAGGGCGGCGAGCTTGCGCGAGGCAAGATCCAGCAGTGAGAGGAGCTGTTCGTGCAGCGTCGCCAACGCGCCGGTCAGGCTGTGTACGTCGGCTTCCATGCCGTCGCCGCTTGTCGATGCTGGTATCAGTCGCAACGCCATCGATCCGTTCCTTCAATTCGGCTGGGCCGAATCGCCTGGTTCCTGTTCACTGCCGGACGCCGTCCCGCCTCAGGCGTACCGTCGGATCTCCGAGTCTGACGCCGGCATCGTCGTCGGGCTCGGAGGCCCGACGCTACGAAATGCCGCCGGCGCCGCTCCCACCTTTGCCGCTCCAGCGCTCGTCGCTCCGGCCTTCGCCGCCTCGGCTTTCGCGGCCTCCGCTTCAACCGCCTTCGCCCGCATCGCGGCCTGCCGTTGCAGCTTGCCGGCGATGTTCCGGACGATTCCGCCCGGATCGCCGCCGGCGATCGAGTCCGCAAGCCGCAGGTCGAGTTGCTCGCCGAACACTTCTTCGCCGCGCCCGCCATTGCCGAATTTCTGTCCCATGGGCAGCTTCCGCATTTCGGCGAGCATGGGCGCAAAAAACAGCGTCGAAGCCAGTTGCACGGCGGCTTGGCGCGACTGACGGGCGTCGCGCGGGCTGACTCGCCGGCCGAGTTTGCGCTCGGCGGCGACCTGAATCATGCCGCGCGGCCGAACCGCTTCGGATGTTTCAACCTTCGCTATTGTCGATGTCGCCGTCATCGCCATGTCTGGGCTCTCTTCAACCTTGCCTGCTATTCCGTGTACATCAGCCGTGCGTGCAGCGTGCCGGTGCGGTGCAGGTGTTCCACGGCCTGGACGACCTGCTCCGGCGGGAGTTGCAGCTTGCTGAGCGTCGTCAGCAATTCCTGAAACGACGTGCCCGCCGCCTTCTCGGAGTCAAGTCCGACCATGCTGCCCGCCGGCGCGTTCTGTCCGCCGCTTCCGCCTCCGCCGACGCTCACCGTGCCCAGCCCGGGAAGCTGAAGCACGGTGGGCGAGATCACGACCGACTCGGTGAACGAGATCTGGTTGGTCGTGCGGTTAATCACGACCGTCGCGACGGCGTCCGGCGCGGCGAAGACCTTTGCGGCGAGCACGCGCGCGATGAAGGCCGCGGGCCGCCTGGCTTCGGCGGGCGGAATCTGCACGCGAACGCAACGGGCGCTGATCGCCTCAGCCGCCTCGGCGTCCACCACGATTCGTCCGTCGTTCTCGTTCGAGCGCTTGGCGTCTTCGGTCGGGTTTGCGAGCTCGAAGTTGACGGCCCGCGCGACGACCTGCGCCCAGCCATAACCGGCCTTGGAGTCGTCGAGCACCAGCGTGATCGAGCCATCCTTCACGAAACCGTACGAAAAATCCTCTTCAAGCACGCAGCCGCCGCGGATCACGCCCACCTTGGGATTCTTGGGGTCAAGCTGCTCGACGCGCCCGGATGTGAGGGCCAGGATGCTGGGGATGGTGAGCATCGAATCCTGCATCGGCGTCGTCAGCAGGCGGCCGCTCTTCAGGCTCTTGGCCGGCCCGATGCACGAAACGACCGCGTCCAGCGCCTCGCCTTCGCGAGCGCCGACTTCGGGAATTGTGACTTCGACGCTGACGATCGCGACGTTGTTGTTCGCCTGTAGCTCCTTCACGTCGAGCACGGGCGCGTGAAACACCTTGTGCAGCTCCATCAGGGCGCGGAGCGTGGCCGGCGACTTCGCGCCGTCGCCGGTTCCGTCCAGGCCGATCACCAGGCCGAAGCCGGTCAGCTTGTTCGTCCGCTGGCCTTGAAGCCGGGCGACGTCCTGGACGCGGAGATCGGCGCAGGTCGGCGTGACGACGCCGACCAGAAGAGCGAGCAACGAGAAGCGAAGAGCGAGATTGGAAGAAGCGAGAAGCGAAAAGCGAGAAGCGAGATAAGAAGGCCGTCCGGGGAGTAGGGGTTTCGTATGCATCTCGATTCTCGCTTTTCGATTCTCGCTTCTCTAGAACGGCCTCAGGAAGTCAACCGCCTTTTTCAGCCATCCCCGCCGCGACGCGTCACGACCCGGCCCGGTGTGCTCCGTCTCGATCGTGGCCTTCGCCAGCTGCGTGCTGAGAACGGTGTTGTCGGGCGTCACGTCTTCGCTGCGGCAGACGCCGGTCAGGCGCAGGATCTGGACGTCCTCGTCCGTCTTGATGGTCTTGATGTCTTCCAGCACCAGCGTGCCGTTCGGCTTGACGTCGATGATCGTGGCGGTGATGCGCGTGGTAAGAGAGTCCTTGCGTTCCGCCTTGCCCTGGCCGCCGTACTTGTCGTCCCACTGGAACCCGATCTCCGGCGTGCCGGCGGCGAACGACTGCGGCACGAGCTGGTCGTGGACGTTGAGACGAATCCAACTATCGAGCGTCGATTTCACGTCCCACTTCTTGTCTTCCTGTAGCTTGGCGTCGGTCTGCGAGCGCTTGTCCTCGCGCACGATCACCGTGACCAGGTCGTTGACCCGGAATTTCTTGGGCTTCGGCACCTGCACCGCGATGAGCGAGGATTGGAGCAGGGCCGGGTTCGGCGGCGGCGGAGCGTCCGGATCGGCGACGATCGTCCGCACGCCGGAATTGCGCGCCGGGGCCTGGACGGTGCCCGCCGGCTGCGACGTGGGCGCCGGGGCAGCCGTCCTTTGTCCGGTGCGAAATAGCGAATTTGTCTGGGCCGCGGCCGTTCCGAATGGCGCGAGCAGCAGGCACGCAACGCCGAGCATCAGCGGAAACTTTCGATGACGCATGATCAATCGCCCTCCGCCAGCCGCACGGTCGCGACGCCGCTGACGACGCCGCGCACCTCGCGTCGGTTCTTCTTACCGTCTCCGATGCGGACGCGGACCGAATCGCCGAAGCCGCCGTTGTCGAGCGCGACGCCCGTGGCGCGAATCGTGACCGGGCCGTCGCTTTCGATCGTGACGGGCTTTGATCGCTTCACCAGGTCGACGGATTTGACGTCTTTCTGACGCACCATTTGCCCGATCGGCACGAACTGCTGCACTTGCTGTCCGACGATCGGCTCGACGTCGGTCAGTCCCAGCTCTTCATTGGACGTGAACACCCGCGGGGTGAGTTCCAGGCTGTCGCGCGTGATGTAGCCGCCGACGTTGAGGGGTTTGGTTGCGACCAGCACCGAGCGCGTCAGCTTGACGTTCGCGCCGACGCGCAACGATCGCTGCGTGCGACCGTCGCGCCGCAGCGACACGATCACCTCGCGCAGCCCGAGCCCGGAGGACCTGCCGGACCGCACGTCGAATTCGAACGGCGGCGAAGTCAGCGCCAGAAAATCGCGGCTGGCGGCTTCGAATTCGACGCTCGGCGCGCCGCCCAGCCCGGCGAGCTCGTCGCCCAGCTTGCGGCGGATCGCGTCGGCGAGGGTCGTAGTTCCGGCGTTTTCCGGCGTGACGATCAGGGCTTCGACTTTGTCTTCTTCGGGGCTTTTCGTGGCCTGCGGTTGAGGTGCGGTCAGCGTCACCGCGCACGACGCCGCGCCGTTCAGCAGCACGCGGGATCGGTTGACGCCGAGCGCGACGAGCTGCGTTTCGATCTGCTGCCGCGAAAGCTCGGTCTTGCCGGGCGCCTTGATGCTGAGCGGTACGGGCTTGTCGCAAAGCTCCGCGGCCAGGCGCGGGGCGGCGTCCGCGAAGACGAGCACATCGCCCAGCGTGAGCCGTTCGTCCATGACTGCGGCTTGCGGACGAAGGCGAAGGACGCTGATCTCCGTGCGGTCGATGGCGGGGGCGTCGTCGGCGGCTGCGGCGAGCGAGCCGAACAGGATGAAGCCGACAAACGCCGCGCAACGGTCGCGGCTGCCCGCCTGCGACCTGGCCCGACTCCGTTGTTCGGCATTGTGGATTCGGTTCATGGCTTATCGCCTCAGGTTCGCGATGGTCTGAAGAGCTTCATCCGCCGACTGGATCGTCTGCGAGTTCATCTGAAACACGCGTTGCGTCTTGATCAGCTCGACGAGTTCGGTGACGGCTTCGGTCGTGCTGAGTTCGAGTTGGCCGGGCAGTAATGTGCCGAGGCCGTTCTCGCCGGGCTTGGCTTCGACCGGCTCGCCCGTCGCGCCGCTCTGAAGGTAGATGTGCGCGCCGGCTTGCAGCAGGCCGCCGGGATTGGGGAAGCGCGCCAGTTGAATCTGTCCGATCACCTGCGTTGTTCCGGCGCCGTCCGGCACCGACACTTCTCCATTGGCGCCAATCGCCACTTCGCCGGTCGGGATGTTCTCCGGGATCGTCGGCGAGTCTTTCAGCCGGTAGCCGAACGAATTGCCGAGCACGAGTTCGCCGTTGGCGTTGCGGACGAAATTGCCGGCCCGTGTATAGCCGGTGCGGCCGTCGGGCAGCTCGACCTGGAAAAAGCCCTCGCCTTGGATCATCGCGTCCAGGTTCGTGCCGGGCATGGTTGAGCCCTGCTGCATCAGCAACTGCGTGTTGCTCAGCGCGACTCCCAGGCCGATCTGCGTACCCAGCGGCGAGGTTGTGTTTTCCGTCGTCTGCACGCCGGGCTGCGAGCGGAGCTGATAGAGCAGATCCTGAAAATTCGCCCGCGAAGACTTGAACCCCACCGTCTCCGCGTTGGCGATGTTGTTGGCGATGACGTCGATTTTCATCGACAGCGCCTGCATGCCGGTCGCAGCGGTGTGGAGCGCAGTGATTGCCATTAGCGGGAGCCTCCTGAGATCGAAGAAGCGAGAAGCGCGAAGCGAGAATCGAGAATCGAACAGCGAGAAGCGAGATAGAAAGGTCGGCGCAGGAGCGCGTCCTTTGTATTCATCTCGATTCTCGCTTTTCGCTTTTCGCTTCTCATTTGCTATTCCTACGTCGCCACGGCGTTGATCAATCTCGCCGCCGTCTGATCCTGGAGCGTCAGCATCTGCGCGTTGAGCTGATACGCCCGCGACGCTTCCAGCATTCCTGTCAGTTCGAAAATGGGTTGCACGCCCGATTGCTCGACGTGATTCGACCAGAGCCGCGCGGCCGATGGGACGGGCTCCTGGTCGCCGAGCGTGTAGCGGCCGGCGCCGGCTTTTCGCAGCGCCGCCGCATTCGCAACGTCCACAACGCTCAGGCGTCCCACGACCGCGTTGTTTTGCGACACGGCCCCGGTTTCGTCGATCGAGACCGGGCCGCCGCGCGGATTCACGCGGATCGGCAGGCCGGCTTCGCTCAACATCGGAGCGCCGTCGCTCGTCGCAACGAGCGTGCCCTCCGCGTCGGTCATCATGCGGCCGTCGCGCGTCAGCAATTCCTGTCCGCCGCTGCTGACGCGTAGAAACCCCGCACCGACGATCGCGACGTCCGTGGGGTTGCTGGTGAGCTGAAACGCGCCGGGCGAGAAATCGGTCTCCGTCCGGCCGAGCCAGCTTCCGCCGCTGAGAACGTCCAGCAATCGATCGCTGGGCCCGCGCCGCACGCCGGCCTCCGTCGCCGGCTTTCGCTCGGCGATCGAGGCGATTTCGCGTTTGAAGCCGACCGTCTCGGCGTTGGCGAGGTTGTTGGCGATGACGTCCTGGCGAAACTCGTGCGTCATCATGCCGGCCGCGGATTGGTAGAGCCCGTAAATCACGCCTTCGGCTCCTTATCATCGACGCCGAAGCGATGTCCCTCGCGCTCGGCCTGCGCCTGCAAGGCTCGGCGCATCGCCTCAGCGAGAATGCGCCGCCCGAGCTTCGCCCAGTCAGCGCCGGAGAACTCCGCCGGCAGGGATCGCAGGGCCGCGGTGCGGCTCTTGCGGGTCCGGTTTGTAAAACGAGTGCGATGCGCCCTCATGCGACACTCCGTCGTCGTTGGCCCGTGCAGCGGACTCCGCCGCCGCGTTTCCATTTCGCCGGCGCCCGAACACAGTCGAAGGCACGGCGATCACGGCACGCCAAGGCAGCGACCGTGCCAGCAGCTCGACTATGCGGTTTCAGACGCGGAGAGTGGCGGTGGAACATGTGGGAGGGAAAGGGCTTGCGGAAAAACTGCTGCGATGGAAGGGCCGTCGCGATGCTCGCCTGCGTTGCGCAGAATTCGCGATTCGCGGGCGAATCCTGCGGCTGAATTCTGCGGGCCGGCGGTTCAAAAAAGTTGTGGAGCCCGGGCCATCCTGACCCGAACTCCACTGGACCCCAATCGCTCGATTCGTTGTCGCTCGGGCTTCGTAGCGTCGGACCTCAGAGTCCGACGTGGGCTTGTGCCGTGGTTCGTCGTCGGACTCGGCGGTCCGACGCTACAACTCTTGCGCCCCCCTGTCGTTCAGCAAGCCGACAAGGCGGTGGGCGCGGGTTTGGCGTCCGCGCTCAGCGGCCGCCGTGGCCGTCGTGCTCGCCGTGTGCGTCTTTCGCCGACTCGGCAGGTTCTGCGCTCGACTGCGGGGCGTCGGCGGGCTTGGCTGATGGTGCGGCCGCCGGCTTGGGATCCGCCCCGTCGGCCGTCAGCGGATCGCGCAACCACTCGACTTTCCCGCTGGCCAGGTCGTACATGCCGCCGACGATGCGAAGCTTGCCCGCCTCGACCAGCTTGCGCACGCCGGGAGAATTCGCGAGCAGGTCGTTCATCGATTGGAAGACGTTGGCGCGGATTGCGGCGGCGATCAGCGGATCCCCGCCCAGGCCGGGATTGGCGTTTCGGGCGCGGGCGACCGCGGGCTGGATGTTGTCCACCAAGGCCGGCAGGCAGCCGTGCAGTTCCGCATTTCCCACGACTGCCGAAACCGCTCCGCACGAGCTGTGGCCGAGCACGACCAGCAGCGGAGTTCCCAGATGCCCGGTCGCGTATTCGATGGAAGCGATCTCGTCGGTGTCCGCGACATTGCCTGCGAACCGGACGACGAAGACGTCGCCGATGCCCTGGTCAAAGAGCCGCTCGACCGGCACGCGCGAATCGGCGCAGCTCAGCACGGTGGCATACGGATGCTGGCCTTTCGCGGTGCTCGCCAGGCGCTCCTTGTCGCAGTGCGGATGCTGCGGAGCGCCGCTGAAGAAGCGCTGGTTTCCATCGCGCAGCATTTCGAACGCTTGCTGCGGCGTCGGCAGACCGACGGCACCGTGCCCGCCGCCGGCAGGCGTGCTTTGTCCGGCGTTTCCGGATTCGGAGTGGCTGCTTCCATTGGCCTTCGTCGCTTTTGCGCCGGCGACCGCGGTGTGTGCCGCGGCGCCGCCGTGTCCGGCGTGCGGGTCGTCCGAGCGCGGCTTTCCGAACACGAGGCTGCTCTGCTCGGGGTGAGCTCCCAGCCAGCGAACGCTGCCGGTCGCAATGTCATAAACCGCGCCGACGACCTTTACCTTTCCTTCCTTCGTCAGCTCGCGGACCTCGCCGCTGCGACTCAGGATGTCGGAGATGCTCTGAAACACGTTCGCCTCGACGGAGCGGGCCGTGAGCAACTCGCTGTTGGCGGCGGGGTTGGCCTTTCGCGCCTGGCGGACGGCGGGCTCGATGTTGTCCACAAGTTCACACCGCGCCGACCGCCCCGCACGAGGAGTGCCCCATGACCACCAGCAGCGGCGTGTGCAGATGGCCGACGCCGTATTCGATCGTGCCGATCTCATCCGTGTCCGAGACGTTGCCGGCGACGCGAATGGTGAAGACGTCGCCGACGCCTTGGTCGAATATGCGCTCCGCACAAACGCGAGAGTCGGAGCAGGTCAGGACGGTTGCGAACGGATTCTGACCCTTCTCCGCGGTTTCGGCCCGGCGCGCCTCGTCGCAGCGGGGATTGGTCGCCGCTCCGGTTGAGAATCGCTGGTTTCCGTCGGTCAATCGCTGCTGCGCCTCGTCCGGGGTGATCGCGCCGCCGCCGGCGATCGCCGGCGGGGTCGCGGCCAGAATGAGGATTCCCGCCCGTCGTCTGAGATTTTCGAAGTTCATGCTTGGCTCCTGTGGAGTCGTTATTTCATTGAAATGCGGCCGCAGTGTGAGCCGCAGTTGCACATCGGCCAACGGCGTGCGGTGGATGAAAAAGGCGGCGGCGACGCTATGCTCATGTCCGGTGAAACATGCAGCAGCAGGATGAGAAGGACTACATTCTCGGAACGCACGACGCCGAGCTCGAACGGCTCGGGCTTCAGCACAGCATCTGGCGCGAGCAGGCCCACGCGCTCTGGCGGCGGGCGGGCTTTCGTCCCGGTCAGACGATTCTCGACGCAGGCTGTGGGCCGGGGTTTGCGTCGCTCGATCTGGCCCGCCTGCTCGGTCCGGAAAGCCGCATCATCGCAGTCGATGAATCGCAGCGGTTCATCTCGCATCTTCGCGCGCAGCAAAAAGCCCAGGCGGTCGAGAACGTCGACGCCTTCGTCGCGGACGTCCGACAGCTGCGCGAGATGCCCGGAGGGGTGTCGCCCGAGAGTGTGGACGGCGCGTACGTGCGCTGGGTGCTGTGCTGGGTAGACGATCCGGAGGCGGTCGTGGCCGGCATTGCCCGACTGTTGCGGCCGGGCGGCGTGATCGCGGTGCAGGACTATTTCAACTACCTGTCGATCACGCTCGCGCCGCGCGGTCCGGCGCTGGAGCGCGTCGTGCAGGCCGTCGGGGCGAGCCAGCGCGCCAGCGGCGGCGACCCGGACTTGTGCGGCCGCGTGCCGGGGTGGCTGATCAAGCATGGGTTGGAGGTGCGCGAGATTCGGCCCATTCTGCGCGTGGCCCGCCCCGGCGACCCGCTCTGGCAGTGGCCGGACACGTTCTTCCGAAACTACGTGCCCAGGCTGGTGCAGCGCGGATTCCTCAAGCCGGCGGAGCAGGCCGCCTTCGAGGTGGAATGGGAGCAGCGCTCGCGCGACCCGGCGAGCTTTTTCGTCACGCCGCCGGTCTTCGACATCGTCGGCGTAAAACGCTGAGCGGCGAAAGTGCGGACCGGCGAAACGCCGATAGAGGAGGCGGACTGCGCGGCCGTTTGTGCGCGTTCGCGGAAGTCCGCCGGATGTCGCTCATGCGCGCTCATGGCATCATGTTCCATCACTTTCACGGCGGTTCGCATCGCCGTAGCCAGGGCGCTGTAGGGGCGGACGATCTGGAGCAGTTGATCGCGTTCGTCGGGCGCGAGCGGATTCTGCCGGCCGAAGAGTTCTTTTCGCGCGCTGTTCGGGGCGGTCTTCGCGCTGAACACGTCTGCCTGACATTCGATGACAACCTGCGTTGCCAGTTCGACGTCGCCCGTCCGGTTCTCGAGAAGTACGGCCTGACGGCGTTCTGGTTCATCGCGACCGCCACGCTCAACGGGCAGGGAGCGGAATTCGAAATTCACCGCTCGTTCCGCGAACGCTGTTTTCACGGCATCGACGATTTCCATGAGGCGTTCTTCAGAGCTGTCTGCAGCGGCGAACACTGCCCGAAAGTGGAGCAGGCCCTCCGGTCGTTCGACCCGCGCACGTTTCTGGCGACGTTTCCGTTTTATACAGATGCCGATCGGCGATTCCGATTCGTGCGCGACGAGGTGCTCGGGCCGTCGGCGTACGATGAGACGATGCGGTCCATGATGGGGGAATCGGGAGTGCGGCCGGGTGATCTCACGCGCGACCTTTGGATGGACGAAGACTGCTTGGTCGCGCTGCATCGCGGAGGCCACATCCTCGGCTTGCACACGCACACGCACCCGACCCGTGTGGCGTACTTGTCCGCCGCGGAGCAAGAGCGGGAATATCGCGACAACTACATGGCGCTGATGCAGCTCACCGGCCGAACGCCGCAGACGGCGTCGCACCCGTGCAATTCATACAACGCCGCGACGCTGGCGATCCTGCGGAAGCTGGGAATCCGGCTCGGATTTCGCGCGGACGGCGCACTGGCCGACGCCGGCCCGCTTGAGCATCCGCGCGAAGACGTCGCGTGCATCCTGCGGAGAATGGCCGAATGCGAATCACCGTCTTCACCAGCAATCAGCCTCGGCACGTCGCGCTGATCGAAGCGCTGGCGCGCGTCGCGACGCACGTCTATGCCGTGCAGGAATGCAACACCGTCTTTCCCGGCCGCGTCGAGGATTTTTTCCGTCGATCCGAGGTGATGCAGCGGTATTTCGGGCGCGTGATTGCCGCTGAGCGGCGCATTTTCGGGTCGCCGCGTTTCACAGGGACAGGCGGCGGCACGATTCGGCAATTGCCGATCCGCATGGGGGATCTGAGCCTGATGCCGCTGGACGCGCTCGGGCCGGCGCTAGAGGCCGATCTGTTTGTCGTGTTCGGCGCAAGCTACATCCGCGGGCCGCTGTGCGAATTTCTGCTGGCCCGCCGGGCGATCAACATCCACATGGGCGTTTCGCCGTTCTACCGCGGAAGCTCCTGCAATTTCTGGGCGCTTTACGATCGGCGGC
>JACRLV010000239.1 GCA_016235145.1 Planctomycetota bacterium | reverse complement strand
GTCATCTGCGTCAGGTCGTTGGTGCCAAAGCTGTAGAACTCCGCCACGCCCGCGACCTCGGCCGATGTGATCGCCGCGCGCGGCGTTTCGATCATGGTGCCGACCAGGTAGTCGAGCTTGATCTTGCTCCTGGCGATGATCTCGTCGGCGACCTTGCGCGTGCGGTCCGCAAGGATGCGCAGCTCGCGGGCGTCGATCGTCAGCGGGATCATGATCTCGGGCAGGACCTTGATCTTGCGTTTGGTGCAGTCGATCGCGGCCTCGATGATGGCGCGAACCTGCATGTCGAGGATTTCCGGGTACGTGATGCACAGGCGGCAGCCGCGGTGGCCGAGCATCGGATTGGCCTCGTGGAGCTGCTCGGCCCGGTGCAGGATCGACTGCACCGACATGCGCGTCACCTTCGAGAGTGCCTCGGCCTGCTCCTGCGTCTTGGGTACGAATTCGTGCAGCGGCGGATCGATCAGGCGGATCGTCACCGGCTTGCCGTTCATCGCCTCGAAAATGCCCGTGAAGTCCTGCCGCTGGTACGGCAGCAGCTTGTCGAGCGCGGCGACGCGGGCCTCGCGCGATTCGGCGACGATCATCTCCTGAATCGCCAGTTGCCGCTCGCGGGTGCTGAAGAACATGTGCTCGGTGCGGCAAAGGCCGATGCCCTCGGCGCCCATCTCGACCGCCTTGCGCGAGTCCTCCGGCGTGTCGGCGTTGGTGCGGACCTTGAGCGTGCGGAGCTCATCCGCCCACTTCATCAGCGTGTAATACTCCTTCGGCGGCTCGGGGCGGGCCAGCTCGAACTGTCCGCCGTAGACGATGCCCTGCGAGCCGTCGAGCGTGAGGAAGTCGCCTTCGTTGAAGCTCTGGCCGTTCACGGAAAGCCGGCCGGCGTCGTAGTCGATCCGCAGCCCGTCGCAGCCGACGATGCAGCACTTGCCCCAGCCGCGTGCGACGACCGCCGCGTGCGACGTCTTGCCGCCGGTCGCGGTCAGAATCCCCTTGGCCGCCTGCATGCCGCCGACGTCTTCGGGGCTCGTCTCTTTGCGGACAAGAATGGCGGACTTGCCGGCGGCGGCCATCTCCTCAGCCTTCGCCGCGGTGAAAGCGATCTGGCCGCAGGCGGCGCCGGGGACGGCGTTGATGCCGGTCGCGATGCGGCGGGCTTCGAGGTCTTTTCGCGAGACGCTGGCCGCGATTACCGGATAGAACAGACGTTCGATGTCTTCCGCCACGATGCGGGCGACGGCCTGGGCCTTCGTGATGACGGGCTTCAGGGCCGCGTCGGCGTAACGCTTCGGCAGAAAGCTCTTCGCGACGAGCTTCCTGGTTTCGGCCTTGTCGAGAATCGGCTGCGTGGCCTGCTCGACGGCGATGCGGAACGCGGCCTGCGGGCTGCGCTTGCCGTTGCGGCACTGGAGCATGTAGAGCTTGCCGCGCTCGATCGTGAATTCCAGGTCCTGCATCTCGCCGTAGTGAATTTCGAGCATCGCGCGGACGGCTTCGAGCTGCTCGTAGACCTCCGGCATCCTGTTCTTTAGCTCACTCAGGTGCAGCGGCGTGCGAATGCCGGCGACAACGTCCTCGCCTTGGGCGTTGATCAGCATATCGCCGTAGAAGTCGTTCTCGCCGGTGCTGGGGTCGCGCGTGAAGCACACGCCGGTGCCGCAGTCGTCGCCCATGTTGCCGAAGACCATCTGGCAGATGTTGACGCCGGTGCCGGTGAGGTTCGTGATCTTCTCGACGCGGCGATAGGTGGTCGCTTTTTCGGCGTTCCACGAATGGAAGACGGCGTTGATCGCGCCGCAGAGTTGCTTCCACGGATCCTGCGGGAAATCCGAACCGGTCTGCTCACGGAAGAACTTCTTGAATTCGTCGCAGAGCTGCTTCCAGCCGTCGGCCGGCACGTCGGTGTCATTCTTGACGCCGATGCGCTCCTTCATCTGGTGAAGCTTGTGCTCGAGCGTGTCCTTGCTGAGGCCGACGACGACGGTCGAGTACATCTGGAGGAAGCGGCGATAGGCGTCGTATGCGAAACGCGGGTTGTTCGTCGCGGCCGCGAGACCTTCGACCGAACGGTCGTTGAGACCGAGATTCAGGATGGTCTCCATCATGCCGGGCATCGAGCGGGCCGCGCCCGAGCGCACGGACACGAGCAGCGGGTCTTTCGGATCGCCGAGCTTCTTTTTCGTGAGCTTTTCGAGCCGCGTGAGCTGGTCGCGGACCTCTTTTTCCATGCCCTTGGGCCAGGATTCCTTGTTGCTGTGGAAGTGGGCGCAGGCTTCGACGGTGATCGTGAAGCCGCCGGGAACAGGCAGGCCGATTTCGGTCATCTCCGCCAGGCCGGCGCCTTTGCCGCCCAGCAGTTCTTTCTGCGTCCCCTTGCCTTCGGCTTTTCCGCCGCCGAAGAAATAGACGTACTTCGTTTTGCTCATGGTCCTCAAGTCCCCTTTCCGTGGGGGGTACGGAGGCGGAGGTTGAAACGGTGCAGCGTACGCGCTTTTGGGGAGGGGGGAAAGGAGAGGCCGTCGCGAGCAGCGATCGATCAATCGGCGCGGAGAGCAAGGAAACGGCGGGGCGGCCGGGGTGCTCGTGTCAGCGGGAACTCACCCAGATCGGACTCGACCAGGCGCGCGACGGATTGCCATGCGCGTCGGAGTCGGCCTGGGTGATGCGCACGTAGTAGTAGCATTCTCCCGGAAAGGACTCATCGACGAATTCCGCGTGCACATCGGGCGTGAACGGGGCGATTCGCAGCCACTCCGCGCCGCCGCGCACGACAAGCACTTCGGCGATTGGCGCGGTGCCGCGAACGCACAACCTCAGCCGCGGCTTGCTCGCGGTGATGATTCGCTCGCCCATCCAGCGCCCGTTGATGCGGAAATCCAAGACGATTCGCGCCCCGGACAGGGCGTAGTTCCGCCGCGCTCGAAACGCGCTCAACAGGTCGCACTGAGTCAATCCGTCCGACCATACGGCGGTGCGGACCGCCGGTCGGCCTTCGTGCGTGTCGCTTCCGCCGACGAAGCCTGTAATTCCACCTCGATCGAGGAATTCCCGAATCGTGCTTTCGATACCCATTTCGTACGTGACGCCGTGATAGGACGCCACGTCCGGCGCCATCTCGGTGTTGGCGATGATGCGGGCGCTATCGGCGGTGAACTGCCACTGGTCGCGGCCTGCGAGTCCGGTGCTGGGGTGGTTGTTCTGAACCAACCCGCCGACCGCCGCGCGGAAGATGTCCCGGACCGGATGCGCGAAATAGACGTTCTTGTGATTGAAATACCGCGGCGGACCTACAAAAAGGCCTTCCGATTGTTCCGGTCCGGAATAGCCGGTCCAATATTTGGCTTGCGACGTCCACTCGTAGCCGGGCAGGGCGATGAATCGGCGTGCCTGCGTCAGTCGAGCGCACGTGCTCTGGATGTCGTTCCAGGTTTCCGTCGAGAGTCGCCAAGGAGCCTGGTTTCCGAAGTCATGGTCCGTCACCGCGACAAAATCCAGACCGGCAGTGTCGCGAGCGTATTTCAGAACCTCTTCAACGCTCGTGCACCCATCAGAGAATGTCGAGTGCGTGTGCAGATCGCCCCAGTAGAGTCGAAAGGTTGATTCGCCGGGGGCGCAGGCGAAACAAAGCGTGCCCGCCAAGGCGACAAGGAGTGCGGTGAGCCGTTGAATCACACTGGTCTTCCGTCAGCAGGCGGCGGTAGCTCGATCGCGGAAACACGCACACGTCCCGTTTATCGGAACGTCGTTGGAGGCGGACGGTCGGGGACGCAGCGCCGGCGCCGTCAGTCCGGCATTCTACCCGTGCCGCGGCTGGATGGCTTCGTCATCCAATTCGACGTCCGGCTCGATGGCTCGCATCACGGCCGCGAACGCGGGGAGATCGACGCGCAGCGGGTTTCGCGGCGCCGCGACCGGCGCCGCGGCCCGGGCTTTCTATCGCCGCTCCGCGGCTATTCAAGAAGCAACCCGCTCCGCCAAGCCAATCGCAGCCGCCCAGGCCACCACGCACCCGTTCGAGCGTGTTCCCAGGGGATAATCCTTGCCACCCTTCGGCTTTATCAGCTATCATCCTTGTGCTTGTCAGATCGGGATGTTTGATCGCACAGTTTTTCCATCGCGAGGTCGTCGTGGGCGAGAAGGTCAAGCTCGGTGTTGGGCTGTTGCTGCTGGCGGGTTGCGGCGTTTGGCTCTCGTTTTATTACGGCACGAAGCCCAAGCCCGGCGAACCGGTCGCGCACCTTCAGCCGTTGGCCTGTGCCGCTTGCGGGGCGGCCTATGCGGGGGAGGCCGGCGCTTTGCCCACCAAGTGCCAAAAGTGCGGCAAGAACGAGGCGTACCGGGCTCTGAAGTGCCGGAACTGCAACACCCTGTTCCCGCTGGTACGCGCGGAAGGCAGTTTCGCCGACAAGGCGGGGGTCAAGTGCACGAAGTGCGGCAAGTCGAGTTTCACGACGGAGATATCCAGCGATGAACTTCAAAAACCGTAGCCGAATCATCAGCCGGGCGTTCACCCTGATCGAATTGCTGGTGGTGGTGGCGATCATCGGATTGTTGATCAGCATTCTGCTGCCGGCGCTCGAGAAGGCTCGGGCATCCGGCCGTAAGACGGTGTGCTTGACCAACATGCGCACCCTCGGGCAGGCGGTCGAGTTCTACCGGGCCGACAACCGCGAGTGGGGCATTCGCGGCATCGCCGGTTTCACGACCGGACCCGAGTACCACGTTTTCTGGACCGCACACCTGCGCTATCTGTCTCCCAATCCGCCCGGCCAATTTCGGTCCGGGAACACCACGGTCGACCTCAAAAACGCCAACTATGACCGCCTGTGGTTCGGCCAGAGCAGCTTGGGCAGGAGGATCATGCACGAGATCTTCAGCTCCACCAAGTCATACAATTGCCCCGATCACCCGGAGGTCACGCACGGCCTTGACTACGTCGCCAGCGCGTTTCCAATCAAGTACACGCAGGCCAGCGTCGATCTGGACGTCGCCGGAGGCGGCGACGCCGGCGACCAGTACCAGGGCGTCGGCGGCGCTACCGCCTTGACCTACCACGCCGAATACAAGATGAAGGAATTCGGCGAGGCCCAGGTCAATCCGTCTCAGATCATCCTGGTTACGGAGGGCCACCGCTCCTTGCCGGCGACGCTCCCGCCGCCCGGCCCGGTCGCCATGCTGCCGGAATATCGCTTCCATCACTTCTTTCTGACTTCGCAGCTTCCGTTCGGCGCATTTCCGCGCATCGCGAACGACGAACGCCACCCCGGCGGCCTCAACGCGCTCTTTTTCGACGGCAGCGCGCGGACGATGGGCCTGAAGACGATGGACGTCGGCTGGCCCAACAACCTCGGGATGCGGTTGAAGCACTTCGCCGTTCCGCCGGACAATTATTATTAGTGTTCCGTCACGCTTGCGTTTTCGGGTGGTACGGCGGTCTCGGCCGTCAAACGGGCGGGACGCC
>JACRLV010000049.1 GCA_016235145.1 Planctomycetota bacterium | reverse complement strand
CCCTCGCGCTTGCGTGGAGGGGAATCGCGCGTTCTCATCATTGCGCGGCCTGGGAAGGCCGTTGTGCCGTGTCAGGAGCGACTGGTGACGTGGATGTCGGAAACCGCAGCGGAAACGCTGATCGCCTGCTTCGGTGGGATCACCGCGATATTGGTTCTGTCGCTGCTGGTGTTTTGGATCGTTGAGGAGTGGCGGGGCGGCCGCATGCAGGACGCGAGCGATCTGCCCGCAAGCGGAGATGAACCATTTCGCTTGTAGCCGACGGGCCGGAATCAGCCTCGCCCACCAGCCGCCGCTCCGCAATTCTGCGACTCGCGCCGATCGCCGCGCTGATGTTCGTTCAGCACAGTTGCGGCGGTCTGTGGATTCCTCTGCTGCCGCTGCACCTGGCCGACCTGGGTTTCAGCAACGCTCAACTCGGCAACCTGTTTGGCGTTCTGTCGCTCGCGACGATTGTGTCGCCCTGGATCGGCGGCCAGCTCGCGGATCGGCTCATGCCCGCGTCATGGGTGATCCTGATCAGCAATTTGCTCTGCTCCGGCGTATTGCTCGCCCTGTCGCATGAGACGCGCTACGGCTGGATCGTCGGGCTGATGCTCGTGCAGCAGATTCTCTTCATGCCCACGTTCTCGCTTTGCAACCACATCATCTTCAGCCACCTGCGCGACGGCGCAAAGAACTTCGGATACATCCGGATGTTCGGAACCGCCGGCTGGGTCGTCGGTTCGCTGGGCGGACGGCATGCGCTTGGGGGCGATCACGTTGTTTGCGGCGGCGTGGCTCTGTTTGC
Source organism: Planctomycetota bacterium (assembly GCA_016235145.1). Lineage (GTDB taxonomy): Bacteria > Planctomycetota > Phycisphaerae > UBA1845 > Fen-1342 > JACRLV01. The sequence goes on along the minus strand of JACRLV010000049.1, from coordinate 4,112 downwards.
TGCTGCCCCCGACGCCGCCGGCGAAAGCCGCCGCTTCGCGGATGGCCGCCCTGGCGGCGGCGAAACTGATGCGGCACGCCGACGTCGCCGTGCTCATGTTGGTGAGCTTTCTGCTGTCGTTCGCCCTGCCGTTCGTCGCGCCGCACGGCGGCTTGTTTTTGCGCGCTCTCGGCGTTGCCGATGCACAGGTCGCCCCGATTCTGTCGCTCGGGCAGGTTGTCGAGGTGTTCGGGTTCTTTTCGATGGCCTGGCTGCTCGGGCGGGTTTCCATCAAGACGCTCATCGTGATTGGGCTGACCTGCTGGGTCGCGCGGTTTGCCATCTGGACGGTCGGTTCGCCGCTTTCGCTGGTCGTCGCGTCGATGGGTCTGCACGGGCTTTGTTATGCGTTCTTCTACGGCATGGGGATGGTCTATCTCGACCGCCGCGCGACGCCCGACATCCGCGCCAGCGCGCAGGGCATGCACCTCGTCGTCACCTCCGGGCTTGGGATTTGGCCGGCGAACTGGATAACCGCGCGGATCGCGGATCATTATTCGCGTCCGACGCCGGGCGGAGGCAGCGCGGTCGACTATTCGACGGTGTTCCTGTTTCCGCTGGTGCTTTGCGTCGTGTGTTGGCTGATCGTGGCGCTGTTCTTTCGGCCGCCGCGCGGGCTGGTGCAGAGCTGACGTCAGCCCGGGCGGTACCGCCCACGGCCCATCCGCTCGTACAATCCGGATATGAAGCGATTGCTCCTGCTCGTGCCGCTGGTGATCGCGGCCATCCTCATTCTCGCTTGGAGCCAGCGCGGCGGCGGTCCCGCGATGGTTTCCGGGTACCTCGAAGCACACGACATCCGGCTCGGGTCGCGTGTGGGCGGGCGCGTGCAGTCGGTCGCGGCCGAAGAGGGCCAGGCCGTGAAAGCGGGCGACGTGCTCGTGCGGCTTGATCCGTACGATCTGAACGAGCGGCTGGCCGAGGCCCAGGCCTCGCGTGCCGCGCAGGCCGCTCGCTTGGCGCGGCTCGAAGCGGGCTCCAGAACGGAAGAAAAGGACCAGGCCCGGGCGATGCGAGATCGCTACGAGGCGGCGTTCAACAAGCTCAAGTCCGGCACGCGGCCGACGGAGCTGCAAATCGCACGCGACAAACTGGCGGTCGTCGAAGCGGACGAACGCAAGGCGGCCTACGACTACGAGAAATTCCAGGGACTCGCGTCTCGCAACGAGGCGACCGCGGACGAATTGGCGGAAAAGACCCGCGCCTACGACGCGGCCCGGGCGCGTGCCGCCCAGGCACGCGACGAGCTCAAGCTCGCCGAGGAAGGCCCGCGAACCGAGGACATCGCCGAAGCCGCGGCGCTGCTCGCGAACGCCAAGGCGGCCCTGGCCATGGCAGAGGCCGGGCCGCGATCCGAGGAGATTGCCGAGGCGCGGGCCATGCTCGCGGCGGCGGACGGGCGCGTGTCCTCGCTCCAGCGGCAGATCGCGGAATTGGAAATCCGGGCGCCCGGCGACGGCGTGATCGAGGCGCTCACGCTGCGGCCCGGGGATCTGGTCGCGCCGAATGCACCGGTGCTTTCGATGATCGATTCGTCGTCGTTGTGGGTGCGGGCATACGTGCCGCAGAACCGCGTCGGATTGAAGATCGGGCAGACGTTGACGGTGCGCGTGGACGCGTTTCCCGATCGAAAATTCACGGGGCGGGTGACGTACGTCGCCAGCCAGGCGGAATTCATCCCCAGCAACGCCCAGACGCCGGAAGAGCGCAGCAAGCAGGTCTTTCGAATCAAGGTCGAGCTCAGCGACGGGCGCGAATTGCTGCGGCCCGGGATGGCGGCTGACGTGATACTGGAATAATCCGCCGGGGAGCGACGGTTGAGTGAGCGGCCGGGCGAATTCGTGATCGAGGCGGACCGTCTCACGCGGCGGTTCGGCGCGCTGGTCGCCGTGCGCGAGGTGAGCTTCCAGGTGCCCAGGGCGGCGATTTTCGGTTTTCTCGGCCCGAACGGCAGCGGCAAGTCGACCGTGATTCGCATGTTGTGCGGCGTCTTGCGGCCCAGCGATGGCCGCGGGCGCGTGCTCGGCGCGGACGTCGCCCACGATGCGGAGCGTGTGAAGCGCGGCATCGGCTACATGTCGCAGCGATTCAGCCTCTACGGCGACCTGACCGTCGAGGAGAACATGCATTTCTACGGCCGGATTTACGGCCTGACGCGGGCGCAATTGCGCGCCCGCAAGGAAGACCTGCTGACGCTGGTGGGCATTCGCGACCGGCTGCGGCAATCGGCGGCGACGCTGTCCGGCGGGTGGAAGCAGCGGCTCGCGCTGGCGTGCGCGTTGATCCATGAGCCGCGGGTGCTCTTCCTGGACGAGCCGACCGCCGGAATCGATCCGGTCGCGCGGCGTGATCTGTGGGATCTGCTGTTCGAGCTATCCGGGCGCGGCGTGACGCTGTTTGTAACGACGCACTACATGGACGAGGCGGAGCGCTGCTCCCTGGTCGGATACATCTATCTCTCGCGGCTGATCGCCTACGGCCGGCCGGACGAGCTGAAGGCGCTGAAATCCGTGACGCCGGAAGGCGCACGGCGATTCGAGCTGACGTGCCGCGATCCCGGCGGGGCGCTCCTGCGATTGAAACACGTTGCGGGAGTGCAGGACGCGACCCTGTTCGGCGACGCCATCCACCTGCTCGTGGATCAGAGCGTTCCGGCGGCGACGCTTGAATCCGCCGCCGGCGAAGGGACGGAGCTGCGCGACCGCCCGCCGTCGCTTGAGGATGTATTCGTTGCGCTGAGTCGCAGAGAGGCGGCGGCCACGTGAACGGGTTCTTCGCGATTCTGCTCAAGGAGTTCGTGCACATTCGCCGCGAGCGGGGGACGCTCATTTTCGCGCTGCTGATCCCCGTGCTTCAGCTCACGCTGTTTGGCTATGCGATCGACACGAAAATCGAATTTGTGCCGACGGTCGTGCTGAATCTGGACGGACGGACGGAGAGCCTTCGCGTGTTGGAGGCCTTCGAGAATTCGCGCGCGTTCGAGTTCGTGGAGCACGTGCAGGACCACGAAGGCGTCGTGCGGGCGATCGCGTCGGGGCGGGCGAAGGTCGCGATCATCGTGCCGCCGGACTACACCGACTGCCTCGTGCGCGGCCAGCAGGCGTCGCTCCAGGTAATGATCGACGGCGGNNNCGGTTCGCAGGTCGCGCAGGCGGCCCTGAACGTGGCCTCGCGGCTGGGAATCGCCGAATCGCTGAAGATCAGCCGGCCGATGGCGGATGCCTTGCAAGTGGCGGCGGCCCGCGACCCGACCGGATCGTTCGCGATTCCGGTGGACGTCCGGCCGCGGCTGCTGTTCAACCCGGACTTGTTGAGCGAGCGGTTCTTTGTGCCCGCGCTGGTGGGAATCATCGTTCAAAACGTCGCGATCTTTCTGACCGCGTTTTCGATCGTTCGCGAGCGCGAGTTCGGCACGCTGGAGCAACTTTTCGTCACGCCGGTGGGGCGGCTCGGACTGATGCTCGGCAAGCTGACGCCCTACGCGGTGCTCGGTTTCATTGAGATGCTGGTCGTACTGCTGGCGATGGTGTTCATCTTTCAGGTACCGATCGCGGGCAATCTGGCCCTGCTGCTGATGCTGTCGCTGCTGTTCATCGTGACGGCCCTGGGGCTGGGGCTGCTGATTTCGACGCTGGCCCGGACGCAGTTGGAGGCGATGCAGAACGCGTTTTTCATCCTGATGCCGTCGATCCTGCTGTCGGGGTTCGTCTTTCCGCGCGAGGGCATGCCCAAGCCGATCTACATTCTGAGCTTTGCGATTCCGGTGACGCACTACCTGGAAATCCTGCGCGGCGTGATCGTGCGCGGCGCGAGGCTGGCGGACCTGCTGCCGCAGGTTTACTGGCTGGCGGGCTGCTGCGTCGCGATCCTGGCGCTCAGCCTGGCGCGTTTCCGCAAGCAGCTCGATTAGGCCGATCGCCGCCTTGCGAGCTTAGCAGTCCGTTGAAGTGCGCCGTGAAAAGGCGCGTGTTCTCAGTGGGAGATAACCCCACCCGGCAAGGGATCGCTCCAGCCGGTAGCAATCGGAGCGGCGGCGGAGGTGACGAAGCCGTCGGAGCCTTCGATGGAAAGGG
>JACRLV010000236.1 GCA_016235145.1 Planctomycetota bacterium | reverse complement strand
AGATGGGCAGGGCGGCGTCGAGCAGGTAGGGGACCAGCAGCGCGTACACGCCGATCGCGATTTCAAGCAGCCCATAGAAGCGGGCGGCGTCGCGAATTGAGCGGCTGTAGCGCACGCAGAGATAGATGCCCAGACCAAGCCCCGCCATAAAGACCACCAGCACCGTCGAGATCGCGTAGGTGGTGCCGCCGAAGACGAAGATCAACTCGCGGGTCCAGATCAGCTCGTAAACCAGACCGGTCGCGCCGGAGAGGAAGAAAAGCAGGAACACAAGCGGGTTTGGACGGTTCATTGAGATCGAGTCTCATGCCAAGCCGGAATCGGCGACTGCGGAATGGTCGACGGAATTCGGGATGCGGTCAAACCGCGAGCGATTTCGCCGGGGGCGCTGCAAAGCGGGCCTTGCCGTCTCCTTGGGCGCATCGCGGGTCGGACGCCTCTGTCAGCGCATACAGGCAAAGCGCGGGCACAGAGGCCCGCTCCATTGGCAAGATCCGTAGGCTCATCAAGCGGCTATTTCAGTTCGACGTTCCAGTAGGCGAAATCCACGAATTGCTTCCAACTCGCGTATTTCGACTCGGAGAGCTTGATCGTCAGCACCGGGCTGCGGCGCGGGCGACGCGGCTTGCTGATCAGATGGATATGGGCCTGCTCGGGCGTGCGGCCGCCCTTGCGCACGTTGCAGCGTACGCACGCGCAGACCACGTTCTCCCAGCTTGTCCTGCCGCCCTGCGAGCGCGGCACAACGTGGTCGACGCTCAGTTCGCTGGTCGGGTAGCGTTTGCCGCAATACTGGCACGTGCTGTGGTCGCGGGCGAACAGGTTCCGCCGGTTGAGCTTCACGTCGACCCGCGGCAGCCGGTCATAGCCGAGCAGGCGGATCACCTTCGGCACGGCGACCTGAAAACGCACGGTGTGGATCCACTCGTAACGCTCAGGTTCGAACGCGGCCTTGGCCTGGCTGACCTCGACCCAGTCGCTGAAGTCGTAGCTGAGGAACTGGCCCTCTTCGACGTGGACTACTTCGCAGAGGTTTCGATAGAGCAGCGTGAGCGCGCGCTTGGCGTTGACCACTCGTACGGCCATGTACAGCCGATTGAGCAGCAACACGCTGGCGTTCAGAGCCGGGCTCTCCGCGTACACAACCACTCCTCGAACGATCGCGCATCGTGGCCGATCGTCGAAATCATGGATCATCGCGATCCTACTACCTTTACTCTACCATCATTCGATCCCGGTATCAATGGACGATTGACCGTCCGCGCGTTGCCATCGCAATTGGTGGGGGACCGCGGGCGGCGGATACACCATTTGACCGCCGGAAACGCGCGGTTCACGGATCGCCGCGGTGTGGACGAATTCCGCCGCTCCGGCCGATATCGGCTTCTCTCGGCTCCTGTTCTGCGAGTGTCGGCAATGCCGCTAGCGAGGCTCGAAAGAGACGATCGCCTCATCGTCCGTCGTCTGAATCCGTGAGATTCGAAAGCGGACCTTGCCGTTCGGCCAGGTGAAGTCGTTCGGAATGAGAAGCACGTCATCCTGAATCTGAGTTCTCGACCCGCCGGCCCGCGACAGCGCGCTGGCGAGCGGACCGACGATCCAGGCGGCGGGGGCGCGCGCATACCCGGCATGCACGGATTGCAGCGAGATGCGCAACGCGTCGGGTTGAACGTCCAGCCGCGCCGCCAGCGCCGCAACCACGCGCCAGCTCTCGTGCCGGATGATCGCGCCGATGCGGACGGCGCCGTCGGGCAGCACGTCGACGTATGGCTGACTGAAGGGCTCGATGTCGATCACGCCGATTTCCGGAACTTCGCGACGTGCGGCGATCCACCGATTGAGCTGGTCCTGCGTGATGCGGACGTCAAACGCGTTCCGCGCGTTCAGGTTGTCGCCGATCTCGTCCGCCAGGTTCGTCAGGACGCGCTTGTCGTCATCCAACACACGGTAATCGACCGCGGCCGGCTGGTACCACGCCGGCTTGCACGTAACGGCGAAAAACAGCCCGAGCAGGGACAGGAGCGTAAGCGTTGCGCTGCCCAGAAGCAGCCAGCGCCATCGTCTACGAATGAATCCGCGGAGCGTTCCCGCGGCGGGCTTGCATTCGCCGCCGGCGGCACTCGCGTTTTTCGCCGTGTCGGTCACGTTGGAAGGATTTCGTCGGCCGGACGATCGCCGGATCGAAGTTCGCTACTTCTTTCCCTTCGGGGGAAGCTCGTCGTTGTCGTCATCATCATCGTCGTCGTCGCCGAACATATCGTTCAGATCGACGTCGCTCAGGTTGAGGATTTCCTCGGTTTCGGCGTCGGCGTCGACGATCCGTTTTTTCTTTTCGGCCGGCTTTGTTGGTTGGGGAGCAGCGGCTTTCGCGGGCTCCGGCTTCCTGGCTGCCGTTTCGGGCGCCTTTACGGGTTCGACCTTCGCGTCGAACGGCGTAAGCTTGCCAGGCAGGCCGTTGATCTGGACGATGAACATGACCGGGCCGACGGCCAGCTTGTCGCCGGCCATCAGCTTGGCTTCAGCGATTCGTTTGCCGTTGATATACGTTCCGTTGGAACTGCCGAGGTCGCGGACGACAAGCTGATTGCCCGCCTGTTCCACCTCGCAGTGTTGCCGCGAAACGTCGCCGATCGGAATGCGGAGGCCGCAATCCTCGCGCCGCCCGATCACCGTTTTCCCGTCGGCGAGCGGGAAGTCGCGGCGCTCGCCGTCCTTGAACATCACCAGAACCGTTTTCATCCCGGCATCCCCGCGCGATGACGCCCGCCGCGGGTGAATCACGGCCCCCGTTGGGGCCTCGCCGCCGCTGCCTGCATCGCGGGAAATAACGATAACCGCTGCCGCTTGCTTCGCCTAGCCGCGGCGGCGCAGCCACGCCAGACCAAGCGCCAACACGGAGATGGACGCCGGCTCCGGGACGGCGTTGATTCCGACGGCCAGGTCGCCGTCGGGGTCCGTGTTGTCTCCGAAATGGCTGTCGAGGATCCCGACGACCAGCCAGCTCGCCCCGCCGGGAATCTCGATCGTGATGCTGCGCTGAAGATCGTTCAGGCCGATGGCGAAATCTTCGGGAATGTCGGTCGGTAGATTTCCGTTCCAGGTGGGCGTCGTGACGTAGTCCGGGCCGGCTTCGATCGCGCCGGGGACGCGAGTCAACTCGCTGTTCGCCAGGAGCGTCGGACTGGACGAGAACACGCCGATCATGCTGACGTATTGATCTGCGTATGCCGAGCCGACGTTGAAATCGCCGAGGGCGGTGATCGTGATCCAATCACCCGGATTCAATGAGCGATTGGCCAGCGAAATCGTCAACGCCGGCGTGGGTTGATCGTTGTTCGTGCGCAAGTAGGTCGCGGTGGGACTGAGCGGATGGATGTCCGCGGATGCGATTGCGGCGAGTGAAGACGCGAGCGCGGCGGCGGCGAGGCGGATGCGGACGGACATTGGATCCCCTCCTGAGGGATGACTGTCGCGGCGGCGCGCTCCCCCGATCGCGCCGCGCGAGCAATTCCGGAATAAAGAGCAGTGTCAGCCCCGACGCGCCCAGCGAATGCCGGGCAGCGGCGTTGGATGAATCGAGGTGTGGATCGTCGCCTTTGGAACTACCTGCGGCGACGTTCTTGTCCAATTCGTAGGCGCCGGCAGCCGCGCGAGTCAAGCACGCGGAAACGGATCGGACGGATGCCGCGATCGCAGGCGTTTTTGAAATGTGTTATTGGACGCGTGATCGAGATTCCATTCGTGACCGTGCGGTCTGCTGGCCCTGCTGCGGCGGGCAGGTGCTCGCGTCGTCGGTAGTCGTGTACTGGTTCAGCGAGTTCGCGCAGTAATACAGCCAGTTCGCCGGCGTGCCGCTGTCACCCTCGACGCGATGCTTGCGGTTGCCGATCGCGTCGTAATCGTACGCCCGGTCCGCGGCGTGGCTGGCCGTCCCGCCGCCGGGCGCGCCCGCGCCCGCTCCCGTGAAGCGCGCCGAGCCGGTCAGCTCGTTGCGGCCGTTGTGGATGGGTGGTGTGGGTGTCCCCACCCGCGAACCAATCGCGCCTCGCTGGCGGCCCCATTCTGCCCGTCAAACGCCGCCCCGGTCCGCACGCACGAGGTCCGCCGCCCGAGCGCGTCGTTGCCGTACGCCGGCGGCTGGGCCGGGTCGGCGTAGTCGTACTTCGAGATGGTCTGCGAGCCTCTGATGGCCGGCGTCTTGTTCTCGATCGCGGCGACCAGGTCGCGGTCGGACTCGTACGAACGGTCCGTCTGCACCTGCACCGTCGCGCCGCTCTTGAATTGTATCGAGCTGACGAGGTTCGAACATTCGGACGCAAAGCCTAGTCCCACCATTGGCTCCGATACCGGTAGCGAGCTCGAAACCAACAGTATTCGCCGATCACGTCATACGGCTTACCGCTCGACCCTTCGTATCTCGCGACAAGTCTTGGGCGGCCTCCTGAAAAGTCGATTGGCCATGTCGGGGACATCGCGCCCTGTGCGTCCCTTCGGGGGCCATTCATCCACCGCTTGAAGACGGGAACGTCGGTATCGATTCGGTCTGGAAGGTCAAACAACGTGCGTAGCAGCAAGTAAATCCGCGAGTCAGCCTCACTTTCAAAGTCGTACTCTTCGTATTCAAAGCGGCGTATTGATTCCCTCAAAGCAGCAATAATGTCCTCCTCGGTAGAGCGGGCCATACTCCGCGCAGTCGCTCGAAGTTTCGCCCATCCATCTGCGGAGTATTCATTATCGACATGCCACTTTTCGAGTGTAGTTATGGAAGTTGTGAGCAATGCCACGTTGTCGAGAGCCCTTGACCGCTGGCACCCCGGGCTGCGAGCACAATACTGGCGGTCGGATTGACAGCCGACGGTGGGTACAACGGCGAGTACAAACGAGAGCATTGGTAGCACGATCGCTGCACCTCGAACCTTCATGGGCTCTCCTATGGAATCGCAAATACGAAATTAAACCGATCTTTGCTACAGCAACAGCAATCCCACCACGATGCAGCGACCCGAAAGGCAGGGCCTTCATTTATTGGTGCAGTGTTCCACCAAGGTGGCTCAACCGCGGTAGACCATAATCCCCCGGCTTCCGGAACTTCCCCAAACTTCATACCAAAGTTTAGAATGTCCCGGTTGCAAAAGAATCGGACCTCACCAGTTTGAGAAAATGTTCCACAAGTGCCTTTTCTATCGGCGCGGTGCGCGCTATCCGTAAACGTGCCGTCCGTGACCGGGAAAGCTTCCTTTTCGCCAACCCACCACGCTTCCCAGTACACCTGAAATGGTGCGATCGGGGTCGCGAGTATTGGACATCTCTTATCTTCGCACTTTGCGATGTCTTTGTGCATTTGGACCTTCTGCACCAAGAATCCAGCGCAGTGTTTTCTTTGGTCCAGTTTGAATTTCCAACGAACATCGAAGCCTCCACAGCCTTTCGGGCCCGATGTGCGAAAGTATTCGCGTATGATACTAATCTGACCGAGGATATCTGAATCATCAACGGGGCGGTTGCCTACATAACCGTAGAGCAGTACGGCGTCGTATTCAGCGAGAAGATCCCTGTTTGCCCATCGCCCGGTCGTCACGAAGTAATACCGATATCCCCAATACCCCAACCCCGTCTCGGCGTCGAAGGTCTTGGTGCTGAAACGCCAGCGGTTGCTCGTGGCGTATGTGCCGGTCGCGACGACGGCGTTGCCGTACGGGTCGTACTCGTAGCGCACGACGAGGGCGTTGCTGACCGTCGTCGCCGCCGGGTCGAGCAGTTGCGTCGCGTTGCCGTTGGCGTCGTAGCAGTAGATGTATTTCAGGTCGGTCGCGGCGCCGTTGTAGTCGTAGACGCTCAGCAGGCCGCCGATGCCGCCGGCGGATTCGAGAAGAGACCGGCTAGAGGCCGGCCCCACATCACCCGCATTGGATTGTCCCGCCAGATCCAAGCCCCAGACGTAGCGCTTGGCGACGGGCGGGACGCCCGTACCACCCGAAGCCCCAGGCTGAAGCTCCGCGATCATGAGCCAATTGTACCACAGATAGCAGTGCTCAGTGCTCAGTGTTCAGTGCCCAGTGCTCAGCGTCCAGTCGCCGGACTGGTACGTGTACACCTTCTTTGAGACCCGCCGGCGCAGGTAGTCGCACCTGAACTCGACCTTCTGGTCGCCGGACGCTGGCGTGGACGCCGGCGCCACAGAAATCAGCCGGTTCTCGGCGTCCCAGGTGTACGCGACCTGCCCGCTCGAGCAGATCGTCCCGATCGAGACGGATTCGCAGGCGAACGCGACTGCTGGGCGTGCAACGAATCCGCGCGGACATTCCGTCGGGCCAAACCGGCGCAGGCAGCCCGCCAATACGTGCCAACGGCCCGAGATGGGATTTCAGAAACAAACAAAGCCCCGCAGGTCTGAACCCTGCGGAGCCTTCGTTACAAATCGGGGCGACAGGCGTTGATAGTAACCCGCGACCGCGGGAAAGGCCACGCGGCAACGGTCGCGCCGCTACGCCAACCGCCCCCGCGGGCCACGCAACGCCCGCCGGCCCGCCACCGGGCCCCGGAATGGCGGCGGTCGAACCTGCAGGGACCGTTTTCCGTTTCCGCTGGGGTTCGGCCGGCGTCGAGGAAACTGCGTGAGATTGCGCGAAGCGTGGTTCTGGCGACGGAACGTGCGCTGCGCGATCATTGTCGGGATTGCAGGGATCGCATCATCTGGCTTGGCTCGATGGTCGGGGACTCACAGGCGTAATTGCGGCAAACGTACGCGGTTGCTCGGCCGTCCAGCGGCCGCTGAAACGCCGTGAAGTTTGCCAGCTTGACGATCGGAGGCGGCTCAGGCTCATTGGGTCGCAGAATCACGATCTTGCTCGGAACGAAAGTACGCCGTAGCGGGCGTAGCATCGCGGCGGTGTCAGCCGCTTCCGGATCGCCCGCAATCACGATTTCGAACGATGGGCCGACGGCGAAATCGAGCGCGCACATCAACTGGGCGTGAGCCGATGGTGACGGCGCGACTCGTCCCGAAAACGCCGCGCCGATCGCGGCCGCTTTCTTCTCGAGGTCGGGATCGGCGGTCACGCCCTGGTAGAGGGCGCGCATCGGGATCGTTGGTGATGCGGCCGAGGCGCAGCAGGTTCAGCCTCGCGACCGCGTTGCCCGATGGAAGGGCTCCGTCGTAAATCTCCTTGGTCCGGGCGATTAGCACCTCGCCATCGTGCGCGGTGAAGAAGAGTCCGCCACGCTTTTCGTCCCAGAAACGCGCGATCAGGTCGCGGTTCAGCTCCAAAGCGATCGTCAGATTGCGGACCTCGAAATTGGCTTCGTAGAGTTCCAGCAACCCCCAGATGAAGAACGCATAGTCCTCCAGATGCGCCGGCAGGCCGGCTTCGCCCTCGCGGTAGCGTTTGAGCAGACGGCCGTTCTTGTCGCGCAACTTCGTCATCACGAAGTCCGCCGCCCGTTGCGCGGCGACAGCGTAGCGCGGCTCGTCCAGCGCCTGTGCAGCGCGAGCCAGCGCCGCAATCATCAGGCCGTTCCAGTCGGTGAGGATCTTGTCGTCCTTGTGCGGGTGAACGCGCTTCTCGCGCGCCTCGAACAGCTTCGCGCGGGACGCCTCCCGTTGCTGTCGCAGTTCTTCCGGTGCGATGTTCAATTCGACGGCGCGCGCCTCCAGCGTGTTCACAAGGTGCGGGATATTCGTCTGGGGCGGCGTGTGCGGATTCTGAAAGTTCCCGCCCGACTTGAGGTCATAAACCGTCGCGAATAGGCGGGACTCCTCCTCGCCAAGCGTTTTCCGGACTTCGTCCAGGCTCCACAGGTAGAACTTGCCCTCGACACCTTCGCTGTCGGCGTCCTCCGCGGAATAGAACCCGCCGTCCGGCGATGTCAGATCGCGCAAGACGTATGTCAGCGTCTCGCGCGCTGTCTGGGCATACTCCGGCTTGCCGGTGGCTTGATACGCCTCCACGTAGGCGATGACGAGCAACGCCTGATCGTAGAGCATCTTCTCGAAGTGCGGCACGAGCCAGTCGGGGTCGGTGGAGTAGCGGTGAAAGCCAAAACCGATGTGATCGTAAATGCCGCCGTCGCGCATCGCCTGGAGCGTCTTCTCGACCATTTGCAGGGCGCGCTCATCGCCGCTTCGCTTCCAGTATCGCAGAAGAAACGTCAGGTTGTGCGGGACCGGGAACTTGGTACCTTGTTCGCCGAAGCCGCCGCGCTTCTCATCGAACCGATCGGCAAGTTGACGGAACGCCGTGGTGAGGGATTGCTGAATCGCGCCTCCTTCGGAAAGTATGTCCCCGCGAAGAACGGCTTCTTGTCCGGCGTCATCACGATCGTGAGAGGCCAGCCGCCGCTGCCGGTCATGGCCTGACAGACCGTCATGTACACGTTGTCGACGTCCGGGCGCTCCTCGCGATCGACTTTGATGCAGACGAAGTGCTCATTCAGCAGCTTGGCGACATCGGCGTCCTCGAAGGACTCGTGCTCCATGACGTGGCACCAGTGGCAGGTGGAGTAGCCGATAGACAGGAAGACCGGCTTGTCCTCCCTGCGTGCTTTCTCGAAAGCTTCGTCGCCCCACGGGTACCAATCCACTGGATTTCGCGCGTGTTGGAGCAGATACGGACTCTTCTCGAATACGAGCCGGTTGAAGTCCGGGCCGCCGTCGCGCGGGAGTTTGGCGATCTCGTCCGCCGGTGGGAGTGTCGGGCGCGACCCCGCTACGTGCTGGGCGGCCGCGAATGGTCGAAAGGCTGTGGCCAAGATTGCACCCAGAGCGAGGGCGCCGACACCGAGTACCGACAGCCGAATCATGTTCCTTGATCCTCTACGCAACACCGGCGCTCCCGCGCGAGGCATTTAGTGAGCAGCCATCGACGACCGGAGCACGTCTCGCCCCGGTCGTTGCAAGCCTGATTCCGAAACACGGACACCACTACGGCTTGTCGGTCTTCGTCTTCTTGCCGTCCTTGTACGCGACCTTGCACTCCTTGCACTCGCCGTCCGTGACCATCGCGACGGCGCACGTTTCGCATTTGGATTCCGCCGCGGCGGTCAAGGTACGCCGCGCCTCGACGGCCTCGTCGTAGGTCTTCTTGTCCTTGAACGCGACGTTGCCGACCATCCCGACTTTGCACGAGTCACACCAGCCGTGGTCGGCGGCGTTCTTCTTACATCCGTCGCAAGTGATTGCGGCGGGATCCTTACGCTCACCCTTCGCGAGCACGTAGGCCACGTGCGAGCCGTACTTCTTCTTCCCCACGAAGCCGACCCGGCAGTCCGGGCAGTAGCCGTCCGACGCGTGCGCCTTCTTGCACGACGCGCACTTGATCTCTTCGGCCTTAACCTCGGTACCGGCCAGCGCGTCAAAGAGGGCGCGCGACTTCATCTTCACGGCGTCGACGTAGCCGACCTTGCAATCGGCGCACCAACCGTTCTGCACCTTTGCCGTACCGCACGTACACTGCTGGGCGTACGCGCTGGTCGCGACCGCCAGAACCACGCAAACCGCTGTCAGATCGATCATCCTGCGCATTGGAAAGCTCCTTTTGTTTAGCTCGCCTCTTTCTCGTGCTCTGCGTGCAGCAAACACCTTCCGATTGCTATCCAGTGTCATGCTTCGATTCCTCGCGTGTTTCGGGTGGGTTCATCGCCGCGGCGCTCGGCGCCTGCGGGAATAGTCCCAGCGCCGCCAACAAATTGACCTGGGATTGGTTGTATCGCACGACCGCATCGGCGAAGCGCACGCGGGCTTGGGCGAGCGCGTCCTGCGATTGAAGCACGTCGAGTGTCGTCATGGTTCCTGCGGCCAAGTTGGCCTGCGTCAGACGGAGCGCCTCCTCGGCAGAACGGACCTGTTGGCGAGCAAGGCCGATCAACTCGTAATTGGCCCGACTGGCCTGCTGGCTCGCCACGACCTGAGCCTGAGCCTGGTCAAGCTGCGCCTCGGCGGCGATCACAGCCTGTTGCTCCAGCGCTTGTGCGGTCTTGAGATCGCCAAAGGCGGACAGGCTGAAGCGCCACCCGACGGCCGCGGTTCCGCGCTGCTGACCATCAAAACCAAATGTCTCGTCGCTTGGCCCTTCGAGGCGCTTCACGCCGCGCGAGATGATCTCCTTGATCGCGCCGTTGGCGAATGCGTTCGAGTTGAACGAGCCGTTGGCAGAAAACGGGTTGAGTAGCAGATTGCCGGGGATGCCTTCCGGTTCGGCCGTGTTGTTGGAGTGTCCGGTGATGCCGCCGATCTGGTAGCCGGCCTGAAACTGTGGGCCGAATGAGCCCCACCAGGTTGCGCCGCGATCCGCCGCCAGCGCGGCGACGACCGTGCGGGCGCTCTCGAGGTCGGGCCGGTGCTGAACGGCGATCGCCAGCAGATCTTCGAGCGGCAGGTCGTCGCGAACCAGCGTCACCGGTGCAACGGAGCCCATGCTGGGCACGAGCGTCACCGATGCATCCAGGCGGAGCGTCAGCGCCAGGTCGATGGACGCGTCGTAGAACGACTTGAGTGCGAGGATGAGGTCCTGCCGCGTAGCTGCGAGCCTTGCTTCGGCACGGAGCTTGTCGGCCGGCACCCCGGTGCCCGTGGTAATTCGCAGCTCCGAGATGCGCAGCAACTCCTCGGCCTCGGAAACAGCCTCTCCCGCAGCCGAGACGCGCGCCTGTAGTCGAACCAATTCGTAGAATTGCGTCGAAGCGCGTCGCGTCGTCTCCAGGACTACCGCGCGCTCCTGGTACTCTGTGGCGACGAGTCGTTTCTTGGCGGCGACGATGTCATAGACGACCTTTCCGGGGTTGATCGCCCACTGAAGGACGCCGGCGACCAGGAACGAGTTGAATCCGACGCCGACGAGGTCGCCGGGCGTGGCGCGAACCGTCCCCTCGACATGTTCGAACAGGGCCGTTGGCACGATCGCCGGAAACACGCCGCCGACCGTGCTTTCCAGCCGGCCGCGGGCCGCCTCAACGCGCTGGCGGGCGGCGCGGATTTCGAGGTTCTCGGCGCCGGCTACGCGCACAATGGTTGGCAGATCGACCGCCAGAACCTCGCGATACATGGGGCGCAGCCTCGATGTATCCAGATGAAGGGCATCGACGGAAGGCTGCGAAGTGGGCGCGACGTTCGGCGGTTCCGCTGGTGCGCCCGCCCGTGGCGCTGCGCAGCCTGAAACAACAACCAGACTCAGGACTGTGGTTCGAGCCATGCAGCATCGGACGGTCATAGTCCCGGCACCTCGTTGGCCTCGGCCCGAGCCGTCTTGGATTCCGCGACCGCTACCGGCATCCCCGCCGCCAGCACACCCTTGGCAGCGATGATGATCGCCTCCGAACCATTGAGCCCGGAGACGATTTCGCTCCACTCGCCGTCGTCGTAGCCGATTTGCACCGGCACGGACCGCGCGACGCCGTTGTCAGCGACGAGTACGAAGACATCGCGGGCATGGACACGAACGGCCTTCGACGGCACCATCAGCGCGGCCTGCTTCGTTTCCAATTTGACGGCGACGTGCGCATACATGCCTGGGGAGAGCGTGCGATCGGAGTTGTCCAGATCGGCCTCGGCGCGCATGGTGCGCGTGGCCGGGTTGAGCGAATGCGCGCTGCGCGCGACGTTCATTGGAATCGGCTTCGCCCCATCCCCCGCGAAACGTACGTCCATCGGCGTCCCGGCCTTGACGAAGCGACAATCCGACTCCGGAACATCAAGCACAACACGAAGCCGATCGATGTTAGCGAGCATGAGCAGGGGCGTTGTAGCGCCCTGCGCCGCCGAGCGAACGAAGTCGCCCGGATTGGTCCGCCGCCGGGTGATCACGCCGTCGAATGGGGCCGTGATCGAGGCATATTCCATCATCGTCTTCAGCCGGGCGATGGTGGCCTCGGCGACGACGACCTCGGATTCACCCACATTTGCATCGGCCTCGGCGGCTTTTTGGTCGCCTTCGGCGCCGATCCGCCTCGCTTTCGCGACGTTCACCTGTGCCTTCGCGATCGACAGCTTGATGCGCGCTTCGTCATACTCCTGTTGGGGTATCGCCTTGCCGTTGAAGAGCTCGCCGTCTCGACCATGAGCGCCGCGCGAAAGGCCTTGGCCTTAAGCGCTTCGAGGTTCGCCCGCTTCGCGGCCAGCGCGGCTTCGGCTTGCCGCAGCTCGTCGGCCATCTCCGGCACGTCGATGCGAACCAGCAGGTCGCCGGCGCGCACGCGGCTGCCGATATCGACCTTGACCTCCGCGATGTACCCGCTGGTCTTGGCGTACAAATCGGCCGACTCGTATGCCTCCAGCGACGCCGGCAGCGCCAACTCGCGAACGAGCGTGCGCTGGTCGGGCTTCGCTGTCTCAACCGCGACCGGTCGGGACGCCGCTTCTTTCGTGTCCGCGCTGGAACTCGGCTTCGTCTGCCCCAATGCGGTTCGATCGACGGTCAACATGTAAGCTACGGCCGAGATCGCGGCGGCGGCCACAATGAGGCTGCCGACGAGGGTCGTGGATCGTGGACGGGTCATTCTTACGCTCCTTCCAGGGCGAGGCGCGACGAGTCAGCCTGCTTCTCGCGCTTGAATATCACGTAGAGGCAGGGCACAACGAACAGAGACAGGATCGCCGCCGCGATGACGCCGCCGATGATCGCGCGGGCCAGCGGGGCGTTAGCTTCCGCGCCCGGGCCGCCGATCGCCATCGGGAGCATCGCCAGCCACGCGGCCAGCGAGGTCATCATGATCGGCCGGAAGCGGATCTTGGTCGCTTCGACGATCGCCTCGCGAACCGGCCGGCCTTCTTCGACGAGTTGATTGGCGAACGTCAACAGGATGATGCTGAACTCGACCACGATGCCGGTCATCATGAGGATGCCCATCGCGGCCGGGATGCTCAGGTTCGTCCCGGTCGCCCAGAGCATCACGGCGACGCCGATCATGCCGAGCGGGACGGAGAGCAGGATCGCGAGCGGGACAGTGAACGACCGCAGCAGCGCGACCATGACGAGATAGATCAGCACTACGGCCATGCCCAAGCCGGCGAGGAACTGCGCCAACGACTCGCGCATCGTCTGAACCTCGCCGCTCATCGCGAACGTGTAGCCCTTGCCGGCGTACTTCTCGCCGCCGACCTGATAGACCTCGCCTCGGGCGGTCTGCCGGCGGGACGGCTTCAGCACGTCCGATGCGGCCAGGCGGCGCTCGATCTCGGCCGCGACCCCGCCCACGTCGTAGCCCGGCAGCACGTTGGCGAACACGTCGATGGTGCGGGTGATGTTCAGGTGGTTGATGACGGCCGGGCCGGTGCGGCGTTCGAAGTTGGCCACGTTGCGAAGGAGCGCTGGCCGGACGCTGGTCGCTCCGGTGACCGGCAGGTTGCGCAGCGTCTCCAGCGAGCGGATGTCTTCCTCGGCGTACTGGGCCCCGATGAAGTAGTGGTTGCCGTTGCGCTCGTCGATCCAGAACGCCGGCGCGAAGTTGATGCTCGAATTCGTGGCCGTGACGATGTTCTTGACGACATCATCTTGATTGATGCCGAGCTGGGCGGATTTGATGCGGTCCACGTCGATGTGAATCTGCGGATAGTCCATGCGCTGCGCGATGCGAACATCCGCCGCGCCCGGCACGCCGGACGCGATGCGCTGTACGTGCCCCGCAATTTCTTCGGCCGTGAACAGGTCGCTGCCCTGGACCTTGATGTTGATCGGTGAAGGCAGGCCGAAGTTCAGCGCCGCGGTGAGCATGCCGCCGGTGTCGAACGCGAACTCCACCTCGGGGAATTCGCGGTTCAGCCGTTCGCGCAGACGGCCGACGTATTCGAAAGTCGTCGGCAGCCCCTTCTTGCCCTTGAGCTGCGCCAGCAGGAAGGCGTCCATCGGCCCGGCATTCGGCGTGTACGCCGCCGGCCAATCCATCAGCACGCCGGCGTTGGAGATCAAGATGCGCAGGTTTGAGTCGGGATGCTGCTCATTTCGTGGGTACTCGGGATCGGCCTGGCCC